>NZ_JACCAS010000002.1:2400000-2700000 GCF_013409255.1 Paraburkholderia bryophila | reverse complement strand
ACGCATCGAGCGCTTCGCTCACGCAGGATTTCCTGTTAGCTGCACACTGGCGTTTTTACTCTCCACCTACATGGTGATGGGTGTGGCGCCGTTCTATTCATTCGAAGCCATTCCCGCAGCGATTTTCGGCATCGCGTTGACGCTGATCGTCTGCTACTGGCTCAACAGATCCTGGGCCGCGACACCTCTGGCGATATGCGGCCGGCGTTCGATGCCTATCTATGTCCTGCATATCATGGCTGTGTCCGGCATGCGCATCGTGCTGTTGAAAGCGGGGATCCGAAATCCGTATTTCATGTTGCCGGTCTGCACGATTGCCGGTGTGTTGCTGCCGTTAGGCGTTTCGCCGATTCTCACCAAAGTTGGGGATGCAATCAGCGCTGTACCGGCCCTCGTTCACCGGCGCCAGACTGCGAAATAGCTCGCTTCTCCCCCGCTCCCTCCCCGCTCGTCCCCCGCCCCGACGTTCATCACGAAGTCCGCCTGCCCAGGCACCCCTCCCCTTGATCCATGCACGAGGACCGCGACCGGGACTCAAGGTCCTAAGACGTCGCGGGTCTTCTGTCGCGTTTACTATTCAAAACGCGTGAATATACTCATCCTGCAAGACTACTATTTTTCGAGTGCAGAAAGCACCGCGCATTTAAAAACAAAATAAGCAATAAACCCGGGGTTTTTGCACCGAGGCGAAAGCGCAACGGGCACCGCTTAGCCTTCCACCAGTGACGCTTTTGTCCTGGTAACAACGATGGCCACTCTGAACCAGGATGCGCGCTGGAGGCACTGTCGCGACCTGGCGTTCGCCACACGAGCGGCACGACACAATCATTCAGCCCCGAACGAAATTCGAGCGAAGAGTTTGCGGCCCCAATTCGCGGGTCGATTCTCAAGCGCGTCGCTATGACGCATTTCCATGGACTGTCGGGAGTCAGCCATGAAACTGTTTCGTGCTATTTCTGGGTATTGCTTCACGTCAATCTGGGCATCATCGTTATCGCCAGTCAATGCCAGACCGCATTGGCCTGGCATCCCTGCAGTCCTGATAAGTCGCGCCTGGGTAGCGCCCGGCATTGCCGCAACGTTGATCTGCCTGATGATGGTCGGGTGCGGCGGCGGAAATGAAGGCGCCGCCGCCCCGCCCACGGCCAACTCCGCGACGGTGACGTCGCCGGTAGCCAACGCTCAAACCCGAGTCTCGCTAAGCGGTACGGCCATTCCACCGGCCGCCTCGATCGTCGACTCTTCCGTTGCGGTCTGGACTGTCAAAAGCGGAGTCGTCTATCGCGCCGGGCAGCCGGCCGGATTTACGAGTCAGGTGACGCTGCTCCTGTGGTACGCAGGAAAGATCTATCAGCAGAACGCAGCCAACCTCTGGTGGGTCTGGGCAAACAACAACTGGACCGCATCCGCTGATCCACGCACGCCGATTGTCGCCGCTGCGCCGGTCGCCCTGCCGTTCTTCGGCATCAACGGGCATTACGTGCAGGGCGGCATATACACTTCCGTGCCACTCGCCAGCCAGGGCGCGGCCATCGCCAATCTTGGCCTGTCCGGATACCGGCAGGACATGTACTCGACCGAGCAGATAGCCGCCTTCGCGACGACGGTGATACCCGCTCTCGGTTCAGGTATCACCGTGCTGCCGATGATCGACCCCTACCCATGGAACGATCCGTCCCTGAACGGCGCGACGCCGACCGAAGCCAGCGCGTACGCATACGCCTATACGATGGCGGCCTACGCCGCGACCCAGCTAGCGGGAATCCCGGTGGTCGAGTTTGGCAACGAATTCGACATCGACAGCCACAACACGCCCGTTCTGAGCGACGGCGAGAGCATTTCGGACTTCGATAACGCGACCTTCCCGATCTGGCGAGGTGCGCTCCGGGGCGCGGAAGACGGCTGGCGCTCCGTCGATACTCATCACGTCACCAAAGTCATTGCTAACGCGACGTCGGGATGGCTGCACTTTGGATTTCTGAACGGCTTGATGACGGGTACCCAGCCTGACGGGTCGACGGGCCACCCAAAGATCTCGCCCGACATCATTCAATGGCACTGGTATTCGCCTGGCGGCGATTTTGAAAACGCGCATGGTGTATCCGGCACCTACAACGTGCTCGCGCAGTTGAAGGCGAGCTACAACCTGCCGATCATGTTCACCGAGATCGGCGCGAACGATGACCTTAGCGAGGCTCAGGCACAAACGTACATCAATACGACGATCCCGGAACTCGTGGCAGCGAAGTCCACTTACAACGTGATCGGCTTCAACTGGTACGAACTCTATGACGACACCAGCGGCACGTTTGGATTACTCACCAGCAGCACGACCCAGAAGCCGCGTTACGCGACGATGAAAGCGGTGATCGCCGCGCAGCAAGCTCAGTGATCCGCGGCACTACTGCCCATCTCGAGTGGGCAGTGCGACACAAGCCCCAGCCCCGGCTGGGGCGCCCGGTGTCTGCGCATCAGCGCTTTGCACCGCTGAAGCCGGACGCTTCGCGCACGCTATATCGGCTTGGCAGCAATCCGTTAAAAACGTGACCCATCACCCTGGCTGCGGCGTTTTCCAGTCGACGCAGTGTTTCTTCAAGTTGATGCGCCCGCGTGAAGTCCGCGCGCGAAACCACCAGTACCAGATCGCAGTCCTGGGCTGCGAGCGTCAGCGTGTCGCTCGTGGGCAAAACCGGCGGTGCGTCGATCACGATGAAATCGTACTGGTCTCGAAGCTGTGCGAGCACCTTCCCGTATTCGGCCTGTTCCAGCAGCTCCGACGTATTCGGCGTAGTCGATATCCCCGCACCCAGCATGGACAGATGACTCCCTCCTAACCTGACGATGACATCCTTGATGCGTGCCACCCCGTTGAGCACTTCAGCGAGCCCGGCGCCGGGTCGTCTCTCCGGCAGTTGGCTCGACTTACCTCGACGCATGTCGGCGTCGATCAAGAGTACCGAAGCCTTCGTTTCCGCCAGCAAATAAGCGAAATTAGATGCCACAAAACTGTTCCCAACACCTTGAGTCGGTCCGGTGAAGAGGATCACCACCCCTTTGCGTGGTTCGTCATTGCGGGCCAGCAGGGTCCTGAGACTGCTGCGCAACAAGCGCAGCGCTTCGATACTCGGATCGGTGGGACTGGTCATACCCAGCAGTAGCGGCATAGGCCCTGACGCGCCGCATGACTCGCCGATCTGCTTAACCTGCAGGCGCTGAGCGGCGGATTCAGCGACCACCGTGAGACGAGGCAACGACGAAATACCGTCGATATCTTCCGGCGTACGCAGTTCCCGCCGCTTGAGCGATATCAGATGAACCGCACACGTAGCCGCGAACAATCCGCCAAGAAGCGAGCCCAACAGCACAATACCCCTCCTCGGCCACGTCGGTTTCTCCGGCGCTATCGCCCATTCCACGACGCTGGCACCGGGTGCCGTACTCGCCACGGCCACTTCCAGTTGCTGCGAGTTGGTCAGGACATTGGTATAGAGCTGAGTCGCCACGGCGACCTGACGGGACAACCTCACGTACTCGCGTTGCGTGCTCGGCAACTTGGCGGCGATCCTCGACGTCTTTTCGATTTCGCTGTTGACCTGATTGAGTTGCGCCAGCGCGGTCTTATAGATCGGGTTGCCCGGCTGATATCTGTCGTTCAGGCCGTCGAGGGCCAGTTGCAGCACAGTCTGATGCTCCTCCAGAGAACTCAGGCGGCTAATCAGCGCTGTACCTTGCTGATCCACATCGATCGTCCCGGTCTTCGTACGGAAATCGTTGAGCTTGTTCTCCGCTTTCTCCAGATCTGTTTTCAGTCCGGGAAGGCGCCGATGCAGAAAGTCGAGATTTCGTTGCGCCTGCCCGGAGCGATATTCCACGTCACGCGTCAGGTAGGTCTTCACGATCGTGTTGACCATCGACTGCGCACCGTCAGGCGTATCCGCCTGGTAGCTGAGTGTCAGCATCGCCGGCTCGCGAAGCGAAGAGTCGCGGCTGGAAACCACCGCCTTCAGTCGAGCCGAAACGCTCTTATAGGCCACTTCGTCCGACAGCCGACGAATCGCGAATGCGACCCCAGGCCGCGCGCGCAGCATGTCGACGCGCAGCTGAGCTTGCGCCTCCCCGTCAGCGGTCGACACCGCAAACGATACGGTCTGCGCTACGCGTCCTTGCGCAAGGGTCTTGTTTTCATCGTCGTACAGGGTCCAGCGATCCCCCTCGGCCGCGACGATCCGGAATTTTTCTTCGAGTACATTGGAAGGCAACGTGAAAGTGCCGAGCTTGAGCTGCTCTCCTCCCCATGCATATTTTTTCAAGCCGAGGAACGGCGGCGCCAACTCCGTCGCGCCGTGGTATCGCGAAGCGAGCAGCCGGCCGAGCAACGGAAAATACGTTTCCGTCTGAACCGTTATAGCCGCACCGGTTTGTACGATAGCCTCGCTGACGATAGGCCGCGAAGCCAGCACCTCGCTTTCGTCGCTCGCCGATGGATTCGCCTCGATCGTGCCCGAGACGTCGGATAGCGCGCTGATCGCGGCACCGGGTTTGGTCTGAAAACGCAGGAGCGCTTCGGCCCGATACTGCGGCGTTGCCAGCATCAGATATATCCCGCCCGCGACGACAAATATCGCCGTGATCGCTCCAAACAGACGTTTGTATCGAACCGCGCTCCACCAGAGATTGAGGAGCCCGTCGCTTCTCCTCGACGAGGAGGAAGACGACTGCTCCAGATGAAAGCCCATGTCAGACCCTTGCAATAAAAAGTTGATACCCGAGACCGCTCGAACCGCAGCCGTCCTGTCAATTGGCATCCTGCACGGCAGGACACTTCCCGCACAGCAGGTGCGTTCGTCTATGAAGCCACGCTGATGAACACCGGCCCTAACGTTTCGGGCGCCGTCACGGCACCACCTTCCGGCACCAGTCGAGTGCCGTACATATCGGTCGCTCGCGCGTTGCCCGGCAGTTGGGAGATATCCAGCCTGATACCGTTGCCCCTGCCGTAGCACCACGCGACATAGCGGGTCGCGTGCGGAGAATTCAATTTCAGAATCACGTACTTGTTCTGGATGTCGATGAAGTACCGGGCACGCGTAACGTCTTTCGTGAAGGAAAACAGGTACTTCGTTGCGTCGTAGGCGGGCAGTCTTGTGTTATCCGAGTCGAGAAGTCCAAAGTTGTTTTCCATGTTTTTCGGATTCGCTCCGTCGTTGCGGATGTCGTAATACGCGGTAAGACCGATCTGCGCTATCCAGTCGGTCAGAAACCGTCGCACCACATAACGGGCTTGCCGTGCGCGAGCTTCCGGCGAATGTCCGTCCGCAATGTCCGCGACATAGCTGTAACCGTAGCTCGGATAGGACCATTCGGTCGCCCAGATCGCCGGCACCTTGCGATAGGCGGCCAGATCCTGGCTCAAATGACGGTAGTCGGAAAATACCGACTCGGGCTCTTCCTGCCGATACGGATGCACGCTCACCGCATCGGGCTCCACCTGCCAAACGTTGCCGACGGCGCGAATGAAATCCCGATTGACCTGCTGTACACCGCCCATTGCCACGACCGCGTCCGGATTGGCGGACTTCGCCGCCCTCAAGGCCGTGTTCAGCAATTGCCCGTACGCCGCCGGCGATGGCTCGGTAAGCCAGAACGACTTGCTGTCCTCCTCGTTCCATACTTCGAAGCGGACATCGGCATCTCTATAGCGCGACACGGATTCATGAACGTAGCGTGAAAACCCGGCAAGCTGCAGAGGCGTGGTGGGAGGCTGATGCGGGCCATACAGGTCATTTCCATAGCCAAGGATAAAAAGCGCACCCAATCCACGCGCGGCAAGATCCGACACCAGCGTGTCGTACCTCGAAAACTGCCAGCCGTCTTTAGTGTCCACTTCGGACCAGAACAGGTCCGCGCGAATGAACGAGAACCCCACATCCTTTACCGCATCCAGCAGCTTCGTGTCAGCGATATCGTGAACGGCTACCCCTGTGTTCGCACGGGATCGCGCGAACGCAGGCAGCTCGATGTAATTCCGCGCAACCGATTTCTCAGCACTATCGAGCACGATGACCGGTGCCGACGACACGGGCCGCACCGGCAAGATCATTCCACCCACCGCTGCCGCCATCGCGATCAGCAGGCAGGTCCTTCTCCGCTTGTCGTTCATCTGCACCTTTCCGATGTTCTTCCGGCCGTTCCCGCTCGTGGGACAAGCACATCCCTATTCAATTTCACGAAGCACGCGCAGCAATTCGGTCGCTGAGTCGCTCCAGCGAAACTGCTTCGCGTGCTCCCTGCCTTTGAGACACATCGCATGGCGCCTGGTGACGTCGCCCATCAGATAAGCGATCTTCGCGGCTATGTCGTCGACCGAACTCGCGTCGCAATAGAGCGCGGCGTCGCCGCAAACCTCGGGTAACGCTCCCTCGCTGGAAGCGATCACCGGACAGCCGCAATACATGGCTTCTAGGGGCGGCAAGCCGAACCCCTCGTACAACGACGGAAACACAAAACAGGCGGCGTTTTCATAAAGCGCTTTCAACTCGCCATCGCTCAGATAGCCCGCCCAGACGATATTTTTCGCCGGTTCTCGGGCGCGATCGCCCTCGGTGCCGAATATCTTGACGTTATTGCCACCGGCAATCACGAACTTCACGTCGCCGAGTACATGCTCCAGCAGCGCGATCGCTGCAAGGACGCGCGCCAGGTTCTTACCCGGTGCAAGTGACCCGACGATCAACACGAAGCCGTCCATGGTCACGTTGAGGCGCTCGAGGATCGAATAGTCGCTGCTAATCCGGTCGAGGTGATCGACCCCGTTCCGTACCACCGAAATGTTGTCCGGTGAGATGCCCATCCGGGCGACAATGCGCGCCTTGGAAAACGCGGAGACGGTCACGATATGCCGCACGTTGCGCTTAAGCAGCGCGAATGCAAAGCGATACCAGAGCCGGAAGCCGGCTGAATATCCCTCAGGCAGGTCGAAAATAGCCGCGTCGTGAATCATCAGCACCTGCCGGCGCTTGAGCATGGGTCCCACGTTGCACAAGCTCAGTAACGTGGTTCCGCTTGCCGCAAACGGAAGCGTCAGTTGTTCCCAGAGCACGCCACGAAAGCGACGCACGACCCGACGCGGAACACCGGCAAATACCACTTCGTCGCGACGGTCTTGCGGCATCAGCAACATGGGGCGTTGGTACACCGGCAACAGGCGCGACAGCGCGGACGTCAGCTCATGCGCCACCCGTTGCACGCCAGTCAGGCGCTGCGACGTAAACTTGCCGTTGATCGCGACTTTAATTGGCAAATTGGCCGCCTTGCGCGCCCGATCGACCACCGTAGCCGCCGACGTCGTTTCAGAATGAAGAGCCACGTCTTGCCCGAGCGACACATATCGGTCTTTCATCAATGCTCTCTTTCTCACCGCCAGGTGATCCTGACTTTATGGATTTCACGACGTTCTCAATGCACGGCGCGACGCTCAGTTATGCGTCACCGACCACATCAGATAGAACGACTCCGCCGACGGCAGGATCTGCGCAAGCAGGCGATTAAAGCGTGCGGACGACGCCGTTCCTACATAGACGACATCCAGCGGTTTCATATCGAACTCGGTCGCGAGCATGATCGCGTCCACCTGCGTCATATCGAGCCGGAATATTTCCGGCCGGTTCTGTTCCGGACGGTAACTCGCCTTCTTGATGCCTTCCTGCAGGTCGCGTTGCGCGTCTCCAGTCTGCCCAGGTGCCGGGTCCGGATGACGGATCACGATGATCTGCCGCGGATTGGCGCCATTGATGTCGATACTGCCTGCCGCCGAAAGCGCATCCGCGAGCGACAGTTGCCCCTGGCTCATATACAGGGTCTGCGGCTTCGGCACCTCGCCCATGACGAACACGCGGTTGCGCGTGTGATCCGGCACATTCACGATGTCACTCGCCTGCAGCACGATGTTTTGGCGCATATCCCCGCGAGTCAGAATTCGCGTCACGTCGATCGTCGTGACCTGACCGGCGCGCGAAACCAGTACCCGTTGCAGATCCGCGTCTGGATTGGCGCCGCCCGCGCGGCTGATCGCATCGACAACGCGGGTGGGTGTGCCGACAAGCGCCAGTTGGCCGGGGTTCTTCACGTCCCCGGTAATCTGAATATGCTGGCTGCGGAACTGGATCACACGGACGTCGATTTGCGGATCCTTGATTTGATCCTTCAGCGCGTTGCGCAGGAGCGCCGCTATCTGCACCGTACTCATTCCGCCAACGCGCACACGCCCGACGGTCGGAAAGAAAATCGTGCCGTCCGCGGCCACACGTTGACCTTGTGCGTCGACATCGCCGGCCCCGTTGGCGGCAAACGCTCCGCCTTGTTGCTGGCTGCCACCCAGCACGCCGATCCCCTGCATCGCGCTGGCGTCCGGGGATGGCGTCTGTTCACCGCCCCCGAGCGCCAGCTCCGGATGCCGCCAGACCGTAACGCCGATCAGATCGTTGAATCCAACGCGATAGTCGCTCTGTACTTCCGTCGTGCCGGCCTGGATACCCGCCTCGCGAGCACGCGCGTCGGCCTCGTCCGCCTCCTTGAGCCCGTAGACCAACTGTGGCGTGATCAGCTTGACGTCGTACACCGACGTATCCGTCGGCTTAGCCAGATCGTCGTGCATCCGGCTTGCATCGAGCGCCGGACCGGGGGCGAGCGCGCAGCCCGACAATGCGACCGTCAGAGCGACGGTCGCAACGATGGGGAACTTCAACATCCTTATTTCTCCTGGTTTCGAGGTCCTGAGTTCAGGAATCCACGACGCGACGTTCTTTTTCAAAACGCGTTCTTTCCGACAAACCCCTTTACCAGCGTGATGAGGATGATCTTGATGTCGAACCAGAAGGTCCAGTTCTGGATGTAGAACAGATCGAACTTGACACGCGCTTCCATCTTCTCGACTTTGCGCGTTTCGCCGCGATACCCGTTGACCTGCGCCCAACCCGTAATGCCCGGGCGAATCCTGTAGCGGTACATATATCCGTCAACCAGGTCCTTGTATAAGTCGTCGTGTTCGATCGCGTGCGGACGGGGTCCCACCACCGACATCTGTCCCAGCAGAACGTTGAGGAACTGCGGCAGTTCGTCGAGCGACGTACGCCTCAGAAACGCCCCCACTTTCGTAATGCGCGAATCGTTGCGCGATGCCTGGCGAACGGCGCCGCGACTCTCTCCATGAACCTTCATCGTGCGGAACTTGAATATCTCGAACTCGCGGCCGTCGATACCTTTACGCTTCTGGCGGAACAACACAGGGCCAGGCGAGGACAGCTTCACCGCGATACCCAACCCGATGAACAGCGGCAGCATCGGAATCAGGACTGCAAGTGCGAACACGCGGTCGAACAGAAACTTGGGCCATAACTGCGGGTGCTGCAGCGGACTGGCAGCGAGGTCGATAACGGGCATGTTCAGTACTTCGGCGACGGAGCGATTCAGGAACGTCATACTGCGAACGTCCGGCAGGAAACGCAGGTTCACGAAGTCGTGGCGGAACTCACGCACAATGCGTTGAATGGTGCGCTCACGCGACAGCGGCAACGCCAGCCACATTTCGTCCACCTCGCACGCACGCACCCTCCGTCGCAGCTCGCGGAAATCGGTCATGACCGGCACGCCGGCGATGCTGTGGCTCGCGCTCGCGCCGGCATCGTCGTCGAACATGGAAATCGGCCTGAAGCCGGCGGAGGGCGTTGCCTGCAACTGGGCAAGCACCGCGCGCCCATAGCTCCCCGCGCCCACGATCACCACCGCGCGCTGATCCTTGCCGCTTTTCCGCAGATGGCGCTGTACGCCGTGCACAACGAAACGTTCAGCAAGAAACAGCACGCCGGTCGTGAGAAACGCCTGGCCGAACCAGAGCCGCGATATGTCGCCGGTCAGATGCAGGGCGAACACGACGCACAGTCCGACCACACCGACGATCGTCCACGCCAGCATCACGCGCGACATCATGCGGTGCAGCGCCTGACCGCGCCATGATCGATAAATGCCGAGCGGCGGAAATACGAGCAATACCAGCACGCACAATTGCACGATCAGAATGTGCTCCGCGCCGCTGAGGACATGCGAGCCGTTGAAGCGCATCCCGCGAGCCAGCCACGCCCCCGCGACGATCATCAACACGTCGCATAGTCTTGAGATGATTCCGTACATGATGATTTCTCGTTCCGATAACTTAACTTGACTGCAGCAAACGAGATTGACTGTCAAAGCTCAACGGTTTCCCGACGGTGGCGAGTGCCTGCGGAAGATGGCCACTAGCGGCCACCTCGTGCTCGCGCGGCAACAGTCGACCGAGCTCGCGGCGGATCATGCTGTAGCACTCGCAAGCGCAATCCTCCAGACCCGGCCGGTTCACGACGGTGATCCTGCCGCGACGCTGGCGGATCAGTGCTGCGTCGTGGAGCTTGCCTGCCGCCTGCGTCACGCCTTCGCGCCGCACACCCAGCATGTTCGCGATCATCTGCTGGGTGACGCTGAGCTCGTCGCTGGCAAGCTGATCATGAGCAACCAGTAGCCAGCGGCAGAGTTGCTGGCGGATCGAATGGTGTTTGGTGCACAGCGCGCTTTGAGCGATCTGCGTCATCAGGGCCTGCATATAAAGCACCATCACGCGGTAGATGCCCATCGATCGATCGCATTCCTTGCGAATAGCGTGGACCGCGATCCGATACGCCATCCCGCCGCTACGTACCTCCACCCGGCCAGGCAGCGAACCGCCGCCCGCCAGCGCCTGCACGCCGACCATCCCTTCCCTGCCGACGGCTGCGATCTCGACAATGGCCCCGTCTTCTTTCAGGTGCAGCAACGACATCACCGCGGTGGTCGGGAAGTACATGTAAGTCGCGGGCACACCCGCATCGCAGAGCAGTTGCGAATCTCGTACGCGCACGAGTTCGAGGAGCGGTTCGAGTGCGCGCAGATCTTCTTCGGGAAGGGCACCGAGCAGATGATTCGAGCGAAGGTCGTCGCTGTGACAAGGCATGTTCGTATCCAGGTTTGGCGTAAGTGCAACAGCTAAGCGAGTTGCGTGCCAACCAGAGCAAATGCCCGGCCGCATAGCAAATGTCATCTGAATTTAAACGAATATCATGGGCACGGTTTTTCAAAAGTGTCTCATTCGTGTACATCACGTCAAAAACGGCCGCCTTTCAATACTCAATCACTGCGACAGTAAATACCTTACCGGATTTTAAAATATAAACCGATCCACTTGATAAATACCACGACAGCAATTCACGAATGTTAATTTCGACGTGTCTTAACGAGCGTTTTTTCAAACCAGATCCTGCTCTTCACGCTGAATGAAAACTGTCTCACGGTTGAATTTCGCCGTTTTCAACCGGAACGTAACCTACCGAACATTTCCATCTCAAGTCATTGATTTTTATCATATCTATAGAAACGAAATGCGAGCAGGGATCCCAGATCAAGCATCGATCTACGGTCGAGCCATGCGCACCCCCGAACTCAACGAGAAGATTTTCCTGCAGCGGATATTATTTGATGATTTTTTACATTTCCACGTGCGCGTCCCGAACAGGGAAAATGTCAACGTTAGTCAAATCATTTATTCAGAAAGCGAAAACCAAACCAATCCATGCTATCTTCGGTGCATAGCAGCATCTGACTAAAAATAAAATCTCAAATCACGTCAGCACGAAAATTACCCTGCAAATCCCCGATTCACCATCGCCGAAATAAAACCCTGTTTTAATTGCAGGGTTTTGCTTTATCCGTTCAGGATCGAACATGACCTACCGTGAACCTGACTGCGTGCCGAAGCGGTCCAGCAAAATCATCGAATTACCGCATCGGCACGACACGAATCGCCTGCTTGCCGCAACCAATACGCTCCCTCCGTCTCAACGCGAGGCGCTGCTCAGCCGGTTGCAGCTCGTTCACCTGCAGTCCGGCCACGTCCTCTGCGAGCCGGGGGACTACTTCGACCACATCTATCTGCCGACCACGACAATCCTCTCGCTTCAGTACGTTCTGTCCGACGGCATGATGCTGGAGGGTGCCCAGGTGGGCAGCGAGGGTTTGTTCGGCCAGAATCTGACCGGCAACAACAGCGCCACGCCGTACCGTGCCGTGGCCTGCCGCGATGGTTTTTCCTATCGGCTGGACGCCGATGTGTTCGTCGAGGCATTAAGCGGTTCAGTACAGCTTCGCAACCTGATGTTGAGCTGCATCCAGTTCCAGACGGCACAGATCGCTCAGGTCTCGTTTTGCAGCCGCCATCATCTTCTCAAGAAGCAGTTGTGCCGCTGGCTCATCCTGGCTTACGACCGATCCCGCAGCGTGGAGATCAAGGTCACTCACAACATGCTGGCGCAAATGCTGGGGGTCTGGCGGGAAACCATCTCGGACGCAGCAAGCGAGCTGCAGAAGATGGGACTGATACACCAGCACCGGAGCTCGATCATTCTCGCCGACCTGCATGGCCTCGACGCGCAGGCCTGCGGGTGCCACAAGTCGATCCGGCAGGAACTGAACCGGATCTTTCCAGATAACGTTCGTGCCGCGATGGGACTGCGCCTCGGCGAACACCACTCAGGTTGAGATAGTTGATTCGGCGAAACGCCAAACACGAGTCCGGGCGCGCTTTATTGTAACTACTTGTAAGCTCGCGCACAGATGCAAACCCGCTCCGGGTGGTGTACTGGCGACCATGCGTTGCGGGGGCTTCGTGCCCTCGTCTCCCGTCGACGCCGGGGCCACTATTCGTACTGGGAGCATCAGGTGAAGAACGAACTTAGACAGATCATTAAAGACAACGCCCGTTTCGAAGTGTCGGTAGACAGCCTTCGCGACAGCGACGACCTCTACGAAGCAGGACTATCGTCACTGAACACGATCCAGCTGATGCTCGCGATCGAAAGGCATTACAACATCGAGATCCCGGACCAGATGCTCAATCGGCAGCTGTTCCAAAGCATCGACTCGCTCGCCGAAGCCATCAGTCAACTGCAACGCAGCGTGCATTCCGTATGACCGCCCCGGAGATCACCCCAGGCGCCCAGCGCGACGACACGACACACGCCCCGCTTTCTCCCGCGCCTGTCGCCGGTCAACCTACCGGCGCGATGGACGAGGCCGCTCATCGTGTCGCGCGGATCGCGGCGCAGTTTGCCGATACGGTCGACCAGTACGCACGCTTTCCTGCCGAAGCGATCAACGCCATGCGTGAGCAGCGCCTGCTCGGCGCGATGATTCCGGCGCAGCTCGGGGGACTCGGCGCGTCGCTCGCGGACATCGCCTCGGCCTGCCGGATCATCGGTCAGGCGTGCTCATCCGCGGGAATGGTGTTTGCCATGCACCAGATCCAGATTGCCTGCGTTATCGAGCACGCAAATGGTGAAGCGTGGCACAGCGTGTTCGTGGAGCAGTTGGTGGAGCATCAGTGGCTGCTGGCGTCGGCGACGTCCGAAGACGAAGTGGGTGGCAACCTGCGCCGCAGCCGGTGCGCGATCGAAGCTCACGAAGGCGCCTTTACCCTCCACAAGTTGACGCCGACGATTTCATATGGCGCCTATGCCGATGCGATCCTCGTGACGGCACGACGCGATCCGGCAGCCCCGCCCACCGAGCAGGTGCTGGTGACGTTGCTCAAGGCCGGCACGACGCTCACGCGACGCGGCGCATGGGACACCTTCGGCATGCGCGGCACCTGTAGCGAAGGCTTTATTCTCGCGGCGCAAGGCCAGCTGGAACAGGTTTTCCCCGTGCCGTTCGCCCAGATCGCCGAGCAAACCATGGTGCCCACCTCACACATTCTGTGGGCGGCCCTGTGGGCCGGCATCGCCCATGACGCATTCCAGCGCGCGCATCGCTATTTCCGCAAGCAGGAGCAAAGCGAAGCCGCGGGCAATACGCCCGCGGGCCGTCGCATTGCCGATGCGCTGGCACTGATGCAGGCGATAGAAGGCCGGATTGCCGGCGTCTTGCGCCTGCACTCGCAACCGCGCAAAGAGCGTTCGTGGTCCGCGTCGATGGCCGATGCTGCCGAGATCAATACGCTGAAGACGTTCGTGTCCACTACGGTGCTGCAGGTGGTCCATCACGCCATGATGATCTGCGGCATGGCGGCCTACAAGAACGGCACGCCGTTTACGCTGAGCCGGCATCTCCGTGATCTGTATTCCGCGCCGCTGATGATCAACAACGACCGTATCGAAGCCAACACGGCAAGCCTGATGCTTGCGCAACGCCCCACTTCCCAGGATAGAGATTGATGAGCAACCCGGCCATGATCCAGAACCAGCAAGGCACTCTCCCCGATGCCATCGCCGATATCGCCGGCGTCAATTCATTCCGGGACGCGCTGGTCGAAGCAGGATTGCTGATATCGACAGGCGTCAGGGGACTGTTCGGCCGAAGCGGGCAATTCGAGCGTGTAGTCGAAGCGCTGGACGCATTGATCACGCGTCTCGGCGCCGATCAGCAGGCAGAAGTGCTGCGTTTTCCGCCGGCCATGAGCCGTCCCGAATTCGAGCATAGCGAATATCTGAAAGGCTTCCCCCAGCTCGCGGGTACCGTGCACAGCTTTTGCGGCGGCGAACAGGAACATCAGCGCGTACTGCAATGTCTCGACAGCGGGGAGGACTGGACCGAACACCAGAAGCCCACGTATGTGGTCCTGACGCCGGCTGCGTGCTACCCGGTCTATCCCGTGGTCGCGCAACGCGGGCCTTTGCCGGAGCAAGGTCGCATCGTCGACGTCTTCTCGTATTGCTTCCGCCACGAGCCATCGCTCGATCCCACCCGTATGCAGCTGTTCCGCATGCGCGAATATATCCGGCTCGGTACGCCCGACCAGATCATGGCCTTCCGCAGCGAGTGGATCGAACGCGGTACGCGCATGATCGATCTGCTTGAACTGCCCAACAGCATCGATCTGGCCAACGATCCGTTCTTTGGCCGTGGCGGCAAGATCGTGGCGCGCAGCCAGCGCGAACAGAACCTCAAGTTCGAGTTGCTGATTCCGATTGAAAGCCCGGAAAAACCGACCGCCTGCCTGAGCTTCAACTATCACATGGACCACTTCGGTCTGTTGTGGGGCATCAAGACGCACGACGCCGAGGTGGCCCATACCGGCTGCGTCGGCTTCGGACTCGAACGGCTCACGCTGGGGCTCTTCAAACACCATGGCTTCGATATCGACACGTGGCCGAAGACTGTCCGCGACGCGCTGTGGGACCACGCATGAGCGGTGACCCGGTCGATTCCGGCAGCGTGCCGGATGACATGCTGCGCGCGCCGCGCGAACGCATGACGAGCTGGCGGCCTCATGCCCTGCATGGGCCGCACATGGTCCGCAAGCAAACCAATTGCTACGTCGACCTCCTGATCGAACTGCTGGCATGGTGGGGCCTGGATCCGCACGCGGCGCTGCCGTTCACGGTCGCACTCGATTTCGAAGCGGATCAGTTCACGTTCTTCAAGTTTCCGCCCGAAGACATCGAGCGGCTCTTTGGCGTGCTGATCCAGGAGCACGCGATTTTCGAACCGCTCGAGACCCACGTCGCGACTCAGCTGGCGCGCGGCGATGTCATGCTGGTCGAGGTCGACGCATGGTTTCTGCCGGACACGCGCGGCATGACCTATCGGCATGAACACACGAAGACCACGATCGGGATCCACGCGATAGACCGCAGTAGCCGTCAACTGGGTTACTTCCACAATGCCGGCTACTACTTCGCGGAAGGCGCCGATTACGAAGGGTTGCTCGACACCTCCGCGTCGGCCTTATTGCCGCCCTATGCCGAGTGCGCCAGACGCCGGTTCGAACCATTGGCGGGACCGCAACTGCGAGAGGCCTCGCTGTCGCTGCTGCGGCGGCATCTGCTACGACGACCGGCGACGAATCCGCTTGCCGCGTTCCGGCAAGCGTTGACTCGCGATGCGAAAGAGATCGCGAGTCGATCCATGGCGTATTTCCACGCTTATTCGTTCAACACGCTCAGACAGCTTGGTTCGAATTTCGAACTGCTTGGCCACTATTTGCGCTGGCTGAACGCGAGCGGCACTGAACAGGCCGGCTCGTTCGAGACCATGATCGCCGCGTGCGACACCATCGCCTCCGAATCGATGGTGCTGGAATTCCGTCTCGCTCGCGCCTGCTCGCGCGGCAGGGAAGATCGCGGCGAAAGCAGTCTCGATGCGATGGAACACGCGTACACGGTCCTGATGGATGGCTTCGACAGCGCATTTCCGCGAGTCGAGGCGCAGGCGTTGCCGGATGAAATACCGCTGGGTTCACCCCAACCTTTTTCGAACGTTCGATGATCGAAGCATTGGCCTTAAGCCGACCGGATCCAGACAGCGCCAGCAGTCATGACTCTCGACGAAGCTCCGGTTGGCAGATGTGCACGACACCCGCGAATGCCGCAGCGCGGCCGGACGCGCTGGCAGCGTTGAACTCGCTGGCGTGGATCGAGGCACCCGTGCCGGGAACGGTTGCCCAGGCCCTCGCCACGACCGGTAAATTCGATCCGCTCAAGACGGTGCCGCTGGCACACCGCGACTACTGGTATCGATTGCGCTTGCGCGGAACGGGTCGCCGCCTGATCCGCCTGCACGGGCTCGCGACGATCGCCGAGGTCTGGTTCGACGGCGCGCTGTTGCTGCGCTCAACCAGCATGTTCGTGACGCACGACGCCGCGGTCGAGCTCGGGCCGAATGCCGATGAGTTATATGTCTGCTTTCGATCGCTCGACCAGCATCTGAGCGCCTGTGCGCCGGTCAAACGCGCACGCTGGCGCACGCGCCTCGTCGATGTTCCGTCGTTACGTCAGGTTCGTACGACCTTGCTTGGACACATGCCCGGCTGGTTTCCTTCGATCGACCCGATCGGGCCGTGGCGCGCCATCGAGATCGTCGATCCCGAAGGACCGCCCGTTCTATGGCGACGCTCGCTGTGCTCGTCCCTGCGCGGCCGGGACGGTTTGCTCGAAGTCGAGATCGCGCTGGCCCAGCCCGTCAAAAGCGCGCGCGCTGCCCGGCTGACCTGCGGCGAACAGGAAACGCCCCTCACGCAGATCGGCCCCTGTACGTTCAGAGCCCGTCTCGAGGTGCCCGAGGCCAGGCTGTGGTGGCCTCACACACACGGCGAGCCCGCGCTATACGACGTCGCAGTGCACATCGACGGCGCAACTTTATCGCTTGGCCAGACAGGCTTCCGTACGGTGACTGTCGACCGCGGATCCGACGGACACGGTTTCGCGCTCTCGGTCAACGGCACGCCGGTCTTTGCGCGCGGCGCCTGCTGGAGTAGCGCGGCGCCATTGAGCCTCCACGCCGACGCCGCCACCTACCTGAACTATCTCGGTCTGGCGAAGACCGCCGGCTTCAACATGATCCGGGTCGGCGGCACGATGACCTATGAAGCCGATGAATTCCATACGCTTTGCGATCGCCTGGGCTTGCTGGTGTGGCAGGACTTCATGTTCGCGAATTTCGACTATCCCTCGCTCGACGAGGGCTTCGTCGCGCTGGTCGAGCTGGAAGCGGCACAGTTCCTGACGCGTCATGCGGGCAGCCCCTCGCTCGCGGTTTTGTGCGGCGGCAGCGAGATCGCGCAGCAGGCGGCCATGCTCGGCCTCAGCCCCGATCAACGACACGTCGAACTGACCGCGGCCACGCTCGCGAACGCGGTTGCGAAGCATCGCCCCGACGCCATCTATATCGGCGACTCGCCGCACGGCAACGTGCTGCCCTTCAGTCCACGCGAAGGTGTCTCGCACTACTACGGCGTGGGCGCGTACCTTCGCCCGCTCGACGACGCGCGCCGGGCCGATGTGCGCTTTGCCAGCGAGTGCCTCGCGTTTGCCAACGTGCCGTGCGAGGCGACACTGGAGACGATCGGCTCGCCGGCGCCGCACGAGCCGAACTGGAAAAGCGCCGTGCCGCGCGACCCAGGCGCATCGTGGGACTTCGACGACGTGCGCGATCATTACCTGCAGGAACTCTATGGTGTCGATCCGGCCCGCCTGCGCGGCCGGGAATACGAACGCTATCTGGAACTGTCGCGCGCAGTCGTCGCCGATGTCGTCAGTGAAACGTTCTCGGAGTGGCGGCGTGTCGGCTCACGTTGTTCGGGTGCGCTGGTCTGGCAGTTTCAGGACGTCGTGCCGGGCACCGGCTGGGGAATCGTCGACGCCTGTCTGCGTCCGAAGTCGTCCTGGTACGCCATGAAGCACACGTTGCAGCCACAACAGATTCTGCTGACGAACGAAGGCCTGAACGGCCTCGATGTGCATGTACTCAACGACAGCCCGCATGCACTGGATGCACGAGTCGAACTCGTGGCGCTACGCGACGGCAGCACCCCGCTCCTGCGCGCGGACCACTATGTGCTACTCGACGCGCACAGCGCCGTGGTGCTCAATTCCGCCGACCTGCTAGGGCGATTCTTCGATTTCACGTACGCCTACCGGTTTGGCCCACCCGAGCACGATACCGTGGTCGCGTCGCTCTATACGGCCGATGGCACGCTGCTGTCAGAGACTTTCTATTTCCCGGAACGAACCGGTCCCAGCGTGTTCGAGCGCAGAGACATCGGTCTCGCGGCGCACGCCGAGTATCGCGATGGACAATGTTTTGTCGACATCCAGACGCGATCGCTTGCGCGCTACGTGCAGATTTCCGCACCGGGTATGCGGCCCGAGGACAACTGGTTTCATCTCGCGCCAGGCGGCACGGCGCAAGTGCGTCTCGTCAGCGAGGCAACCTCCACGGCAAATACGTTCGCGCCGCCCGGATCCGATCCTGCACAGGCGAACGCCGGCGTCCCCCTTATCGAGGTGCGCGCGCTCAATTCCAGCAAGACCGTTCGTGTGAGGACCCGCGCTTGAAACCCATTGCATTCAACGGCTGCTTCGGATGGCTGCATGAGGGCAACACCGGCCGCGGTGTCGTGCTTTGCGAACCGCTTGGCCACGAAGGGATGTGGGCTCACAAGCTGGTGCGCGCGCTCGCGGAACGCCTGTCTGGAGAAGGCATGTGGGTCCTGCGCTTTAACTACCCCTGCGCGGGCGATTCAGCGGGCGACGACCAGGAAGACGGACGCTTTGCCCGATCCATCGCCAGCGTTCGTGACGCCATGGGTGTCTTGCGCGCGCATGCGCCGATCGATCATCTGACGCTGCTGGGGATCCGTGCGGGCGCTGCGTTTGCCATGCTGGCAGCCATCGATGAAGAGAGCGATGCGCAGTCTCGCGTCGATGCGCTGATCGCCCTTGCGCCGGTCGTACGAGGCCGCTCGTACCTGCGCGAGTTGTCGCTGGTGCAGCGTCAATGGATCGACACGACTTCGCCGGCCGTGCAGCAGGGGCATCGGCAGCAAGAAGGCATGAACGTGCTGGGACATCGTTACCCGGCCGATCTTGTCGATAATCTGAAAGCCCTTGATCTAACCGGCGTGACAGAAAAGGCCAAAGTGTTGCCTGAATCCGTTCTGCTGGTCGACATGGAGCGCAGCGACGGTGCGGCCCTCAAGAGCGTGCTGGATAGCCGTGGGGTCGATACCGCGATTCACGGTTTCCCCGAATGGCCGACAACCATGACGGAAGGCACACGATCGCGGCTTCCACTCGACGTAATCGACTCACTGACGCGCTGGCTCGTGGAACGGACCGTGACACCCAACGTAGCCGGGACTCACACCGCCAGGACGACGGCATGCATTGGCCACGACGCTTCGGTCAGCATCACCGCCAATGAGGTAACCGAACGTCTCGTCATGATCGGCTCGAATCAGCTCGCCGGCATGCTGAGCAGCCCCGCCCGCACGGTGTCCGTACCACCCGGTGCGCCAGCGTTACTAATTGCGAGTACGGCGTCCAATCCGCGCACTGCCGATGGTCGTCTGGCGGTCAGGCTCGCCAGGAAAGCCGCGGACCTCGGTTTCACCACGCTACGTGTCGACCTGTGCGGAATCGGCGACAGCGGCACCCAGGCGCCGGACGATCAATCCGGCGTTCCATACTCGGACCCTGTCATAGACGACCTTGCCGCGGCGGCGGACTGGCTGGCCGCGCAAGGTCACAAGGAAATTATCGCAATGGGCGTCTGCTCCGGCGCCTACGCGGCGCTGCATGCCGCGGTCAGAACACCCTCGCTCGCGGGCGTGATCGCGATCAATCTGGCTCGCTTCATCTGGCCACGGGGCATGACGCTGGCCGAGGCACAGAGGCAGCAGACCAACTCGGCCAAAGGCTATCTGGCCTCCGTTCGTAACTGGCGCAAATGGGGACGCCTGGTACGGGAAAGACGCGATCTGCGCCCTGTGCTGAAGTGGCTACGCAGACTCCTGGCCGCACGGCTGCGCTTACGAGCGGCACAGATCGCTCAACGTTTTGGCTGGCAACCCGATGCCAACAGCGAACAAGGTCTGCTGCACGAACTGGATCGACTTGGCATCCGGACATCGCTGATCTATGGCGAGTTCGATCCCGGTGTCGATGAACTGACTCGCCACTTCGGCCCGGTTCACCAGGCGTTCAGACAACTGCAGCATGTCTGCACGCACACGATCCGCGAGCTCGACCACGCGGTGTACAGCTCCTCGGGCACACACGCCGTCATCGATCATTGCGTGCGGATCCTCACCGGATGGGCCGAGCAGAAAACCCCCACGGCGTCAGACTGCGCAGCGTCCAGTAAAAAGAGCCGCAAGCTCGCCGCGTCCACCCGCATCAGCGACGCGTAACGATCCGCCGCTGGAGGCGCCTCCCCGGCCTACGAACTCACGCGTCGTGGCCGGGGAATGTCATAAGCGTCCATCCATCGGTAAAGCGTGGCGCGTGAAATACCCAACTCCCGTGCGGCGCCGGCAAGGCGCCCTCGATTGCGGGCGAGCGCAAGTTCGATCACTTCACGCTCAATCGCCTGCCGGGCGGCGGCCACCGACAGAGGCGCGGCCTCCCCGCTGCGTTGGAGCTCCAGATCTTCCGCGGTGACCATCCGCCCTTTCGCCATCACGAGTGCGCGGCGAATACGGTTGATCAATTCCCGCACATTGCCTGGCCAATCGTGCTTGTACATCGCGTCGATCGCGTCGGCTGAGAATCCTCGCACGCGATGCGGCGCGTCGGATTTGAAACGTTCGAACATATGCAAGGCCAGCAACTCGATGTCCTTGCCGCGTGAACGCAACGGCGGCTGCTCGACCCGCAGCACACACAGCCGGTGAAACAGGTCGGCGCGAAAACGCCCTTCGGTCATGGCGCCCTGCAGGTCGACGTGCGTGGCCGACACGATGCGGGTATCGACCGCCACCGGCTCGCTACCGCCCACTCTGCAGATCGATCGCTCCTGCAGGAAACGCAACAGGCTCGCCTGGCTGTCGATCGGCAGGTCACCGATTTCGTCGAGAAACAGCGTGCCGCCGTCGGCCCCTTCGATATATCCGATCTTGCGCGCATTCGCGCCGGTAAACGCCCCGCGTTCGTAACCGAATAGTTCGGCCTGCAGGAGTTGCTGCGGAATGGCCGCGCAATTGATCGCCACGAAAGGCCCGGCACTGCGCGGCGATCCCTTGTGGATCGCGACCGCGGTCAACTCCTTGCCCGTGCCGGTTTCTCCGGTCACCAGCACCGGTGCATCGGTGCGTGCGACCCGGCGTACCGCCTCGAATAGCTGCAGCATCGCGTCGCAGCTACCGATCATGCCTCGTTCGGCAGGGGCGAGCGTGGTCGTAAGCTGCCCCGTCAGCGTCGCCATTCCGTAAGCATGCCCCACGGCATCGGCAATCCGTTCGTCGGCCGACGGCAACGTGATGTAGTCGAAACAGTAGTCGCGCAACAAGGATCGCACGGACGGCATCTGCGCCTGCTTCGCGTCGACGAGCGCCACCCACGTGACATTGGGCAATCTCGCGCACATGGTCGATATATCGCGCAGTTCGTCGATCGGCACGGTGCTCAGATCGAGAATGCCGCCGATCGGCTCGCCATGCGCCTGAGCCTGCGACTCGCCCGTCGCCCCGACGGCGAACAGATTCCAGTTACGGCTGGTCAATTCGTCGCACAGAGCCCGCGATGGCGCGGGTGTCCAGTAGATCAGCGGGCGCCGTTCAGAGGGTTTCAATCCCGGTCTCTCTTGATCCAGCTCGTCATTCGTATCCCCATACTAGCGTCATTTAATCAGGCGGTCGTGGCGAGATAGTGCTTCAGATAGCGTATCGCCGTTGACCGGATGTCAATCTCGTGTGCTGTTTTTATGGCGCGGTAAACGACGCGCGGCGACCTCACGAACGGAGACCCATGGCGATGGCTGACTAGTGGCCGCAGCAGCCGGCCAGGTCTGCCGTGACAAGGGGAATCGTGTTGGTCATTTGCCCGGGTGTTACCTCGATTTCGCGCCGGAAAAGCGCCGACAAACAGGACTTCAATGGAGGTAACCGGAAATGGCCTTATTGGCCTGTCATGGTAATCGTTCGCCGCCGTCGCAAAAGTTAAATCTTGCAAGAAATGTCATGGCGAATTGCATCGAATTGTCAAATGATGGGGATCGTAGTCGGCCGGAGACGGGCTAAACTATCGTCGCACTTTACAACTCAAGCTATGCGACTCAAGTTGACCCGCGAAACGATTGAACGCCATTTTCAGGTATCAAGGCATGCCAGATGACAGGCGGATAGCCCACATCGACATGGACGCATTCTTTGCGTCCTGTGAACTGTCGCAGTACCCCGAGCTACGAGGCGAGGCAATGGTGGTCGCCGGTCGTCGTTCGGATGCGCCGCGCACCAATCCGGACGGCACGCGTGAGTTCTCCCGGTTGCGCGACTACACGGGTCGAGGCGTCCTGACGACCGCAACCTACGAAGCACGAGCGTTCGGCGTTCACTCCGGCATGCCCACGATGAAAGCGGCCCGGCTGGCGCCGAACGCCGTTCTCCTGCCGGTCAACTTTGAACTGTACCGAACCTACTCGCGTCTGTTCAAGGATGCGGTTCGATCGGTCAGTTCGACCATTCAGGACGTTGGAATCGACGAGGTCTACGCCGACGTCTCGCTCCTGAATGGCGAATCGGAGGAAATCGCGCGCCAATTGAAGTCCGCCGTGTTCGAAGCAACCCAACTCACCTGCTCGGTCGGCATTGCGCCCAACAAGCTTCTCGCCAAGCTATGTTCCGACATGCGCAAGCCAGACGGCGTCACGATCCTGAGGCTCGAGGATTTGCAATCCACGATCTGGCCGATGGCCGCGAGCAAAATCAACGGAATCGGCCCGAAGGCCGGCGCCAAACTTGGGGCGTTGGGCATCACGACGATCGGTGAAATCGCGGCGCGCGACGAGCATTGGCTCGTCGAACACTTTGGATCGAGCTACGGATCGTGGCTTCACAGGGTCTCTCATGGTCTTGATGACAGGCCCGTGGTGACGCATAGCGAGCCGGTCTCGATGAGCCGGGAGACCACCTTCGAACAAGACTTGCACGCCGTGCAGCACAGGCAGGAACTGGGCGCCGCGTTTACTCGCCTCTGCGAGCAGGTGGCGCTGGATTTGCAGCGAAAAGGCTATCTGGCGCGGAAGATCGGCATCAAGCTGCGCTTCAATGACTTCAAGACGGTAACGCGCGACGTCACGCTTGCGGAACCCATTGCCGACGCAAAAGCGCTGCGTCGTGCGGCGACGCAGTGTCTGAAAAGGGTCGAGCTTTTGAAATCCATCCGGCTGTTAGGCGTCAAGGCGGGTAACCTCCAGCGCGTCGGAGAGGTGTTGGACGACAAGTCGCCCCAGTTCACGCTGGATTTCTAGTGCACGGGTCTTGCTGCCGCGCCTGCCGGTTCAGGCGGACTTGCCTTTCACCAGCGACGAATAACCCGTCGCCTCGGCCGCGACATGGGCGCTGTTGCCGGTAGCCGAACGCATGCTCGGCAACGCCGTGTCGATCTGCGAGGCCGCGATCGAAAACGAAAACGTGTTGATGCCATTCGCGCTGTGCGCCGACACGGTGCCGCGATGCATCTCCGCGATCGCCTTCACGATCGCCAGACCGAGGCCATGGTTTTCACGGCTATTCGTGCGCGAGACTTCCGCGCGATAGAAGCGGTCGAACAAATGCTCGAGCACGCCGGGCTCGATCGGCTCGCCGGGGTTGGCCACCGCCACGCGCACCTGATCGTCGTGGCGCGCGATCGTCACGCTGATCGCCGCGCCGGGTTCGCAGTGCTGGATCGCGTTCATCAGCAGATTCGTGCAGGCGCGGCCGAATAGCGAGCGGTTCACGCGCGTCTGCGCGTCGCCACGAAGCGTGGCATGCACGCGCGCTTCCTCGAGCGGGATCTCGAGAAACTCCAGCGTATGCGCCACTTCCGCGGCCAGCGACACCTCGACGAGACCCGTCGCGCGTTCGCCCTGATCGGCGCGCGCGAGAAACAGCATGTCGTTGATGATCGCGCGCATCCGCTCGTATTCTTCGAGGTTCGATTGCAGCGTATGACGCAGATCGTCCACCGAACGATTGCGGGTCAACGCCACTTCGGTCTGGCCGATCAGAATCGTCACCGGCGTGCGCAGTTCGTGGGCCACGTCCGCATTGAACGATTCGAGGCGGCCATACGCGCCGTCCAGCCGTTCGAGCGCACCGTTGAATGAATTGGCCAGGTCGTTCAGTTCGAGCGGCAGCGAGGCGGTATTCAGGCGCTGCGAGCGGTTGTTCGGACTGACGGCGGAAGCGTCTCGCGTGAGGCGCGTGAGCGGCGCGAGACCGAGACGCGTCACCGAATAACTGAGCAGCAGCACCGCGAGACTGCCCAACGCGGACAACGCGGCGAGCGCCGAGCCGAATACGCGCATGGTGCGAATGTTCGGCGAATAGCTCGCGGCCACCTGCAATTGCAACGGCGGGCGCGCGTCGTAAGACGGGATCGTCACCGTGGAGGTCAGCATGTCCTGGCCGCCGCCGGCCGGCTTCACGCGCGCGTAACCGCCCGGCCAGTTCTTCACCGCCGTGCCTTCGACCGGCTGCCCGTAGTGGAAATACGGATCGGTACTCGATACGGAGTACACGGTGCTACCGTCGTGCGGTGTCATGTCGGTGAGTTTTTCACGGCACATGCGCCACTTTTCCGGCGTCACGGCGTGATAAACGATGATGCGCGCGATCTGCACGCGATCGTCGAGCGACTCGCGCAGATGGTGTTCGAGTTGCGTGCGCAACACCACGAAGAGTCCCGTGCCCACCAGCGTGAACACGGACAGCGCGACCAGCGCGAACATCAGCGCGAGGCGGCGGGCGATCGATCGGTTCATGACTGCTCAGCCTCCTCGCGCACTTCGAGCACATAGCCCATGCCGCGCACGGTATGCAGCAGCTTGGACGGAAACGGACCGTCGAGCTTCGCGCGCAGGCGTTTGATCGCGGTCTCCACTACGTTCGTGTGGCTGTCGAAATTGACGTCCCAGACGAGTTCGGTGATCGCGGTCTTCGACAGAATGTCGCCTTGCCGGCGGGCCAGCACGCTGAGCAACTGAAACTCTTTGGCGGTCAGGTCGAGGCGTACGCCGTCGCGCGTCGCACGGCGGCCGATCAGATCGACGAACAGATCGCCCACTGAAATCAGCGTCGATTCCTGCGAGCGCGTGCGGCGCGCCAGCGCATGCAGCCGCTCGACCAGTTCGAGGAACGAAAACGGTTTGGTGAGGTAGTCGTCCGCGCCTTCGCGCAGGCCGCGCACGCGGTCGGTCACATGGTCGCGCGCGGTCAGCATGATGACCGGCGTGGACTTGCGCATGCGCAGCGCCTTCAGCACGCTGAAGCCGTCGCGTTTGGGCAGCATCACGTCGAGCACGATCACGTCGTAATCGAATTCGGTGGCGAGATGCATGCCCTCCTCGCCATCTAGCGCGACGTCCACGACCCAGCCCTGCTCTGTCAAACCGGAGCGCAGATAGTCCACCACCTTGTGCTCGTCTTCAACAATCAGCAATTTCATGCGCGTCCCCTTGTCTGTGCATTATACGAAACGCCTCGCATTGCTTGCGCATCCCTCTCCCACCCATGCCTGCTCATGATCGGCCGGCTCACCGCGCGGGAGCCATCGCCTCCTTCGCGTCGTTCGATTGTGCGTCTTTCGAGGTGGCCGCCATCGCCGTGCCGGCCTCCCAACCGCCGCCCAATGCCTTGACCAGCGCCACCGACAGCGTCATCTGCTGGCCGTGAATCTGCACGTCCTGGCGCTCGCTCGTGAGCAGCGACTGCTGCGCGGTGATCACGTCGAGATACGCGACGAGACCGCCCGAATAACGGTCGGTGGCGAGCGACAGCAGATGCTGCGCATCGGTCACCGCTTCGTGCGACTGCTTCGCCGCGCCGTCCAGCACCGACAGCCCGGTGATACCGTCCTGCACCTGCTGGAACGCGGTCAGCACGGTTTGCCGGTAGGTGGCCTCGTTGGCCCTGTAGCCTTCGCTCGCGAACTTCACGTTCGCCGCACGGCGGCCGCCGTCGAACAGCACCTGGCCGACCGTCGCGCCGAGCGTCCACATCAGCGTTGGCGCGCTCAGCAGGCTGGCGAACTGCGTGGCTTCCCAGCCGATGCCCGGCGTCAGCGTCAGGCTCGGGAAAAACGCCGCCTTGGCCACGCCGATCTGCGCATTCGCCGCAGCCATCGCGCGTTCGGCAGAGGCGATATCGGGCCGGCGTTGCAACACGTCGCTCGGCAGGCCGAGCGGAATCGCCGGCACCTGCGTGTCGAGCACCTTCGGCGCGATGGCGAATTGCGGCGCGGGTACGCCGACCAATGCGGCGATCGCATGTTCGAATTGCGCGCGCTGATTCAGCAGCAGTTGCGCCTGCACCTTGGTCGAGTCGAGCAGCGACTTCTGCTGCAACACGTCGAGCCCCGACACCGAACCGAGCTCATGCTCGGCGCTCACGTAATCGAGCGCCTTCTGCTGCAGTTTCACCGACTGGTTCAGCACGTCGATCTCGGCGTCGAGCTCGCGCAGCGAGAAATAGTCGGTGGCGAGGTCGGTGGTCAGCACCAGCCGCGCGTTGGCGAGGTCGTCGGCCGATTGTTCCGCCGACGCCGACGCGCCTTCCACCTGACGACGTATCCGGCCGAATAGATCGGTGTCGTAGTTGATCGTGGGGCCGAGCTGCACATTGTTCTGCACCGTCGACTCGGTCGGCGTCGCATAATTGGTCAGCGGACGATCCTTCGAAATACGGAAGCGCGAGCCGGAGGCCCCAAGGTCAACCTCGGGAATCTGCTGCGCGCGCGTATTCGCGAGTGTCGCCGTGGCCTGCGCATAGTGGGCGCTTGCGGCCACCAGCGTCTGGTTCTGCGCGAGCGCCTGGGTTTCCAGCGCGGCCAGCGCCGGATCGCCGAAACCGCTCCACCAGTCCAGCGCGATCGGCGCATGCGACGGCTCCGCCACCCGCCAGTACGAATCGGTCTGCCACGTGGGCGGCACCTCGGCTTGCGGGCGCTGATAGTCCGGCCCGACCGTGCACGCCGCCAGCAAGGCCGCGCCCGCGAGTGTCGTGATCGCCCGGCATGGGCCTGCGACCCTCACGACGCCCCCTTGCCGTTTTTCTGCGGCTGGGTGATCTGCACGTGATCGCCGTCCGCGATCGAATCGCTCGGGTTGATGATCACCTTGTCGCTCGCCTCGATCCCGCTTTCGATTTCGAGCGACTGTCCGAGATCCTGCGCGATCACGATCTTGCGCAACTGCACCTTGCCCTGCCCGTCGACCACGGCGAGCCGCGGACCTTCCGCGCGGAACAGCAGCGCGTTGCCCGGCACCATCAGTTGCGCATGGGCCACCGCCGGCACCGCGACCTGGACGTACGCGCCGGGGCGCAGCTTGTCGTCGGGGTTCGGCAGCGTCACTTCGATCTGCAACGAACGCGTGGGCACGTCGATCGCGCCGGACATGTGCGTGATCGTGCCGTGGAATTGCTGACCGGCCAGTTCCGCCTGCGTCACCACCACCTTCTGATCGACCGAGACGTTTTGCGCGTAAGCCTGCGGCAATTGCACATAAACGCGCAGCGGGTCCGACTGCGCCAGCGCGAACAGCGCGCGGCTCGTGCCGCTGCCCGCGTCGATCAGGTCGCCGACGTCGACGTTGCGTTGCGTGACCACGCCGGCGAACGGCGCGACGATGCGCTTGAACGATTCCAGTTGCTGCAGACGTTTGACATTGGCGTCGGCCGCGGCGAGGTTGGCGATGTCCTGCGTGTACGTGCTCTGCCGTTCGTCGAGTTCCTGTTGCGACACCGCGTCGCGCTGACGCAATTGCTGCCAGCGGTCCAGCGAACTCTTCGCGAGGCCGAGACTCGAGCTGGTTTGCTGACGCTGCGCCAACGCCTGCGCCAATTCCTGATCGATTTCCGGCGTGTCCAGATCGGCCAGCAGTTGCCCCTGCTTCACCCGCGCGCCGATATCGGCGTACCAGTGCAGCAGATAACCCGTTGAGCGCGCATAGATCGGCGACTCCACGTTGCCGCGCAAGGTGCCCGGCAACAGCGTGTCGCCGCCACCCGAGGTCTGCGTCGGACTCACCACATTCACGTATTGCGTGGCGTTCTGTTTGGTCGTCTCCGCCACCGAACGGCTCTGCAGCACGTCCGCGATCACGGTGCGCAACGCGCCCACGGCGAGCAGCGCCAGCACGATCCAGATAGCGATTTTGGCGCGCTTCCATTCGCGATGGCGCGGCGGCAATGCGTGCCCGCCTTCGGTCTCTCGCGCGGGGATCGCTAGCGATGCATGGGTTTTTTCGGTCATTTCAGTCAGCCATCATTTAACTTTACGCGGGCTTGGCAGCGCCGCCGTGGTCCGGCGCGGGGCCGTCGTTGCCATTACCGTTACCGCCGTCGTGGCCGCCCGAGTGGTCCGCATCGTCGTCTTCACCGTGGCGCCGCGCGAGCCGGGTATGAATACCCGCGAACACCAGCGGCACGAAAAACAGCGTGGATACCGTGGCAAACAGCAGACCGCCGATCACCGCGCGGCCGAGCGGCGCGTTCTGCTCGGCGCCTTCGCCGAGGCCGAGCGCCATCGGAATCATGCCGATGATCATGGCGAAAGCGGTCATCAGCACCGGGCGGATCCGGCTCGCACCGGCTTCGAGCGCGGCGGTGAGCGGCGGTGCGCCGGCCGAGAGCCGCTGGCGCGCGAACGACACCATCAGAATACTGTTGGCGGTCGCCACGCCCATCGTCATGATCGCGCCGGTCAGCGCCGGCACGCTCAGATGCGTGCCGGTCAGAAACAGCATCCACACAATGCCCGCGAGCGCCGCCGGCAACGCGCTGACGATGATCAGCGGATCGACCCACGACTGGAAGTTCACCACGATCAACAGGTACACCAGCACGATCGCCATCGCCACGCCAATACCTAGCCCGAAGAACGAACTGCGCATGGTCTGCACCTGGCCGCGCACAATGATCTGACTGCCGCGCGGCAGCGACGCGCGCGCGTCGTTCACCAGCTTGTCGACCTGGCTCGCCACGCTGCCCAGGTCGCGGCTTTCCACGCTCACGTACAGATCGATCACCGGTTTGATGTTGTAGTGCGTGACTTCCGCGAACTGACTCTGCGGCGACACACGCACCAGGTTGCCCAGTAGTTGCGTCGGCCCGTTGGCCGAGCCCGACACGGGCGTGCGCAGCAATTCGTCGATCGACGACACCTGGTACTGCGGCGTCTGCACCGCGACGCTGTATTCGACCCCGTTGCGGTTGTTGAACCAGAAACCCGGCGACGTTTGCGAGCTGCCCGACAACGAAATCAGCACGTTTTGCGCCACGTTGCTCGCGCTCAGATTGAGCTGCTGCAAACGGGTGCGATCCATCTGAAGATTGATGGCCGGCTCATCCAGTTTCTGCTGGATGTGCGTATCCACCGTGCCGGGAATCATGCGCACCTGCTTCATCAGTTTGCGCGCAATGTCGAAGTTGCCCTGCTGATCCGCGCCGGAGATCTGCACGTCCACTGCGGCCGGCAAACCGAAGTTCAGAATCTGCGTGACGATGTCGGCCGGCTGGAAGAAAAACTCCACGCCAGGAAAACGCTGCGGCAGAAGCGTGCGCAACTTGTCCATGTAGGTTTGCGTCGGCTTATGGTCTTCGTTCAGCGCGACCTGGATCTCGCCGTCGAGCGTGCCGATCGTGCCGGCATTGCTATAAGAGAGATTGATACCGCTATACGGCAAGCCGAGGTTGTCGAGAATCGTGCCCAGTTCTTTCGCGGGGACGACCTCGCGAATCGTCTTCTCGACCTCGTCCGCGAGACGCGCGGTTTCCTCGATCCGGGTGCCGGTCGGCGCACGCATATGCAGGCGGATATCGCCCGCGTCGACACTCGGAAAGAAGTCTTCGCCGAGCACGAAAACCAGCCCCATCGAGACAATGCAGAAGCCGAGGAACAGGCTGCCGAAGCGTCCGCGCCGCACCAGCACGCTGCTCAGAATCATGATGTAGCCGGCGCGCATGCGCTCGAAGCCCTGATCGAAGCGGTGATAGATGCGCATGAACGGATTCGGTTTCGCACCGGCTTTCGGCTTGTGCGCGTGGCCCATCAGCAGCATCGCGAGGGTCGGCACCAGCGTGCGCGACAAAATGTACGAGGCGAGCATCGCGAACACGACCGCTTCGGCGAGCGGCACGAACAGATAACGCGCCACGCCGGTCAGGAAGAACATCGGCACGAACACGATACAGATACACAGCGTGGACACCAGCGCCGGAATGGCGATCTCGCCCGCGCCGTCGAGAATCGCGTCGTGCAGATTCGTGCCCATATGCAGATGCCGTTCGATATTCTCGATCGTCACCGTCGCATCGTCGACCAGGATCCCGACGGCGAGCGCGAGCCCGCCGAGCGTCATGATGTTGATGGTCTGCCCAAGCGCGTGCAATGCAATCAGCGAAGACAAAATCGACAACGGAATCGAGATCGCGATGATGCAGGTGCTGCGCCAGTTGCCGAGAAACAGCAGAATCATCGCGGCGGTCAGCGCGGCGGCCACCAGCGCCTCACGCACCACGCCTTGCACCGCGGCTTTCACGAACACCGACTGATCGAACAGCGCCGTCACGTTCAGGTCCGGCGGCAAAGAAGCGCGCGCGCTCGGCAGCAGGTCGCGCAGCGTATTGACGATCGACAGCGTCGACGCGCTGCCGTTCTTGAGCACCGAGATCAACACGCCGCGGTGGCCATCCTGACGCACGATATTGGTCTGCGGCGAGAACCCGTCGCGCACGTGCGCGACCTCGCGCAGATAGGTGGTCGCGCCGTTGAGCGTGCGCACCGGAATGTCGTTGAGCCCTTCCACCGTGGCGGGCGAGCCGTTCATGTTGATCGTGTATTCCTTCGGCCCGATCTTGGCCGTACCGGTCGGCAGAATCAGGTTCTGCGCGTTAAATGCGCTGACCACGTCCGAGGGCGTCAGGCCTTTCGCCAGCAACGCCCGCGTGTCGAGGTCGACCGAGATCAGCCGCGACTTGCCGCCGTACGGATATGGCACGGCCGCGCCGGGAATCGTCACGAGTTGCGGGCGCAGGAAGTTCAGCGCGGTGTCGTTGAGCGCCTGCTCCGAGAGCTTCGGGCTCGACAGACCGAGCTGGATCACCGGAATGCTCGAGGCCGAATAGCTGATCACGAGCGGCGGCGTCGCGCCCGGCGGCATCTGCTTGAGCTGCGCCTGCTCCACCGCAACGGTCTGTGCGATCGCGGTCTGGATGTTCGCGGTGGGTTGCAGGAAGATCTTCAGAATCGCGATGCCCGCCAGCGACTGCGACTCGATGTGCTCGATGTCGTTGACGGTGGTGGTCAGACTGCGCTCGTTGACCGAGGTGATACGGTTGGCCATGTCTTCGGCCGACAAACCGGTGTAATTCCAGATGATGCTGACCACCGGAATATTGATTTCCGGCAATACGTCGACCGGCGTGGTCAACAGCACGAACGGCGTCGCCAGCAAGATCAGAATGGCCATCACGATGAACGTGTATGGCCGTTTAAGCGCAACGTTAACAATCCACATGAAACGCGCCCGAGAGAATGCTGGTAAGGGATGGTTGAATCCAGCACATATGCTAGATCGCTAGCACCAACACCTGCATGGCGTGAAAATGGCGGAACCGTCAGGAAGGTTAATGTAAGGCGAAATGCGTTTGAAACACCGCCGTAGTTGGCGTAGAGCAAACGTTTGTTGAATGAAGATGGGCGCGCTTGGCGACATTTGAAATCGCCTGTCTCGCGCGGAAACCACGAGACAGGCGCTCAGAACAAATCACGACAAGCAAATACGTAACGTATCTTTCAAAACGGGTTGAGTAGGCAGCCAACCCGCATTACATCCGTAAAAAAACTACTTCGCGAACAACGACGACATATCGGCAAACGCCTTGAATTCCAGCGCATTGCCCGACGGATCGAGAAAGAACATGGTTGCCTGCTCGCCGACTTCGCCCTTGAAACGCACATGCGGTTCGATGATGAAGTCGATGCCGGCCTGTTGCAGTTTGTCCGCGGCGGCCTGCCATTGCGCCATGGACAGCACGGCGCCGAAGTGACGGACCGGCACGGCGTCGCCGTCCACCTTGCTGGTGTGGCGGTGGCCAAGTTCGTCCGGCGCGAGGTGCGCGACGATCTGATGACCGTAGAAATTGAAATCGACCCATGCCTCGGAACTGCGGCCTTCCGGACAACCCAGCAGGTCGCCGTAAAACTCGCGCGCGGCGGCGAGGCTATGGACAGGAAACGCCAGATGGAACGGCGGCAAACTGGTTTCGGCAACGCTCATGATGGGGAAGGCTCGCGGTTGGTATGAGGGATTGAAATGTGACGGGTTGAACTTGCGCTTGCGGCGGGCTGAGACGCGCGCAGCGCCACACCGTTGAAGGCGATTTTAACCATGACCAAAATTGCTTCAAAACGATATATATTTGACCTGACCAACACTAAAATCGATCAATCGATCATGCTGAGCGAACTCAAAACCTTTATCGCCGTCAGTCAGTACGGCACGTTCTCCGGCGCGGGCGCGCGTATTGGCCTGACGCAATCCGCCGTGAGCGCGCAAATGCAGCGGCTCGAGGAAGAACTCGGCTTCGCGCTGTTCGACCGCACCGGGCGCTCCGCCACGTTGAACGACGCGGGCCGCGAAACGCTGACGCTCGCCGAGGAAATGATGACGCTGTACGCGCGGCTCTCGGAACGCGGCGCGGTCGCGGCGGAGAGCGGCATGCTGCGGATGGGCGCGATCGCGTCCGCGCAGGTGTCGTTTCTGGCCGACGCGCTGGCGCGCTTTCGCGACGACCGCCCCGGTTGGCGGATACGCGTCGTGCCAGGCGTGTCGCTGGGCTTGCTGGGCCAGGTGGATTCCGGCGAACTCGATCTGGCGGTGATCATCCGGCCGCCGTTCGCGCTGCCGTCCGAACTCGAATGGCGCTCGCTCGCCAGCGAGCCGTTCGTGCTGCTCGCGCCGAAAGCGCTCGCGCGCAACCAACCCGCCTGGCGCGAACTGCTCAGGAGCGCGCCGTTTATCCGCTACGACCGCGCGTCGTTCGGCGGCAGGCTGGTGGACCGGTTTCTGCGGCGCTCGCGGCTGAATGTGCAGGACGTGATCGAGCTCGACGAATTGCAGGGAATCGTGCAACTCGTCGCGCGCGGCATCGGCGTGGCGTTGATTCCGAAGACGGTCGGGCTCGGCAAGTGGCCCGCCAATGTCGTCGCGCTCGAACTCGGCGACGCGACGTTTCATCGTGAAATCGGCCTCGTGCAGCGTCCGCGGCACAGCCGGCAAGCGGTGGCGGAAGCGCTCGCCGACTGCATCGGCACGGCGGCCGGCGCGTGAGCGATCACGCCAAAACCAACGTCAAGACCAATGCCCACGCGCGATTGTGCTGTTGCGGTCCGTACCAACTGTATCTGTGAGCGTGGCGCGTGAGCGCTCAGAATCGTTGCTCGCGCATCGAGTCGCCTTTTGTCCCCGTGTTCGTGTCGAGCGGCACGGTTTGTCTGCCCCTGAGGTTTAAAACCCATGATCACCAGCAGCTTCGTCACCGCCGATGTCCTGATCGCCTACGGCGCGTACTTCGTCGGCACCGCGAGCCCGGGGCCGAGCAACCTGGCGATCATGTCGCTGGCCATGAGCGCAGGCCGCCGCGCCGCGCTCACTTTCGCGCTCGGCGTGGTGTCGGGTTCGTTCTTCTGGGCGCTGCTGGCGTCGCTGGGGTTGTCGGCGGTGCTGGCCTCCTACTCGGAGTGTCTGGTCGCGATCAAGATTGCCGGCGGACTCTATCTGCTGTGGCTCGGTTTCAAGTCCGCGCGTTCCGCCTTCAGCGCTAGCGCGTTGCCGGCCAACGCGACCCGCCGGAACGAGCCGCCGCAGCGTCTCTATCTGCGTGGCCTGTTGCTGCATCTCACCAATCCGAAGGCGATTCTGGTCTGGCTGTCGATCGTGTCGCTGGCCGTGTCGCCAGCAGGCGGCACCTCGCATACCTTGCCGGTGGTGCTGGGGTGCATGTGCATCGGCGTTTCGGTGTTCAGCAGCTACGCGGTGTTGTTCTCGACCGCGTCGGCACGCCGTATCTATCTGGCAATCCGGCGCTGGCTCGACGGCTCGCTAGCGATCATGTTCGGGATCGCCGGCCTGAAGATGCTGACATCGAAAAGCTAGCCGCGTGCGCAGTGCATGACGCGCAGCGCCGCTCTGCGATACTGTCGCCACGACAAGCAGAGCGGATCCACGAACACAATGAGCGGTAGCGACCATTCCAACCCGGGCGCGCAACGTCCGTCATCGCAGAAGCGGTTTTATCTGGCGGGCGCCGCGGTGCTGATTGCCAGTCTGATCGCCGCGGTGATTCTCTACGCGACGGCCGCGCCGCCCGACAGCGCCGTCTCCCAGTACGGCATCGCCGACCCGCGCTATCAGATCGAATTGCAGCGTATCGGCGGCACGGCGGAAGTGTTGATGGCGCAGCTTCACGACTGGTTCGACGGACTGTGGCACGGCGCCGCGCTCGCTTATACGGTGGCCGTGCTCGGCGTGGTCGTTGCCGGCGCATGCTGCTTTATCGGCCACTTCTTCTTCGACGACGAACCGCCGCGCTAAACGGAACCGGCGAGAACCAGCGCCTAGGTGGCTTCCTTGACGTGCAGGTCCGGCTTATCCACACCGGCCGAGCGCAGCGCCTCGTGCAGGGTGCTGAAAATGCAGCTCGTGTCGATCACCGGCGTGATCCCATGCCGGTCCATATCCGCGCGCAGATATCGGTTTACGCGGGCGAAGATCACCTCGATGCCGCTGGCCTTCAACGCCTCGCACAACTCCCCCACCGAACGCGCCGCCGAATAGTCGAGGTCGGTAATCGCGCTCGCGTCGACGACGAACCAGCGCACCTTGCTCGGCGCGTGATCGATCAGGCGGCGTGTATCGTCGACGAAGAAGTGATCGTTCGCGTAGAACAGGTCGGCGCCGAAGCGATAGACGATCAACCCCGGCGCGGTCTGCATGCCGGGCACGGCCGGCACCGGCACCCAGACGCCGCCGTCGCCGGGCGCGAGAATCATCGTGTGAGGACGGTAACTGTGGCGCACGTGGCGCAGTAGCGAGAGGGCCACGGCGACCAGAATGCCGTGCTCGACGCCGATCAGCACGACCGCCAGCGCGGTAAACACGGCCAGCGTGAATTCGCCCGGACTTTCGCGGCGAATCGAAAACAGCGCCTGCACGTTGATCAGACCGACGGCGATCGTGAAGACGATGCTGGCGAGAATGCAATGCGGCAGATACTGCAAAAAGCGGCTGAAAAACAGCAGCACGACCACCACCACTGCCGCGAACACAACCTGCGCGAACTGGCTGCGCGTGCCCGCGCGATCGCCCATGGCCGTTTGCGTCGGGCTGCCGTTGACCACGAAGGCGCCCGTGAACGCCGCCGCCGCGTTGGCCGCGGCGATGCCCAGCAGGTCGGCGTTGGTGTCGACGGGTTCGTGATAACGCTCGGCGAACACGCGGCTCGCGGCGGCGCTCTGCGCGACGATCATCACGAAACAGGAGGCCGCGACCGGCAACAGATCGAGCATCTGCTGCCACGTTACGGAAGGCATGCGCAGCGGCGGCAGTCCGCCCGCCACCGGCCCGAGCACGGAGATGCCGTGCGCCGCGAAGCCGTAGATATCGCTGGCGGCGATGCCCGCCACGACGGCGAACAGCGGCACCGGCGCACGCGGCAAAAAGCGTTTGCACGCGAGAATGGAGACGACCACCAGCAGCGAAATGCAGAGCGTCGGCAGATGGATCTGCGCCGCTTCGCGCACCACCAGCGCCACTTGCGCGACGCTGCTCGCCGCATGGCCGGGCACGCCGAACATGTCGCCGAGCATGGCAATGCCGACCTGCACGCCGACGCCCGCGAGAAAGCCGACCAGCACGGTGCGCGACAGAAAGTCGGCCAGAAAGCCCAGTTTGAAAATGCGCGCGACGAGCAGCAACGCGGCGGTCAGCAACGCGACCGTCGCGGCGAGCGACGCATATTCGACGCTCGACGCCGGCGCCATGGTGGAGAGCCGGCTCGCGAAGATGGTGGCGGTCGCGGAATCGGCGGCGACCACGAGGTGCCGGGAGGCACCGAAAAACGCAAAGGCGAGCAACGGCAGGAAAACGGTGTAAAGCCCTGCCACGGCCGGCATGCCGGCGATACGCGCGTACCCCAGTACCTGCGGAATATCCATCGACGCGAGTTGCACGCCGGCCAGCGCATCGCGCGCGGCGCCAGCGCGCGTCAAGGGAAGGACGCCCTTCAGCACGCTCATGCGCGCCGTCATACTCGCCAGAAAATCTCGCATACGCGATGCTGCCCCATTCTTGATGGTAATCGCGCATCGTGCCGCGATTCGGCACACAAAGGCAAGACCTGGCGATGAAACGGCTGAAGATAGTCGTGTCAGCCGGCGGCGACCGGCATGACGCGGCACGGCAATCCGGTTTCTGGATTTAGCGCTTGAAGCGGCCCGTGACTGGATCCACGTGACGCGCGAAACTGAACAGCGCGACGATGCAAAGCGGGCAGGCAAAAACGAATGCGGTCAACATCTCGGACCCCGTAACAAATTGTTACTAGCGAGTTTAAGCGAAGCAAAAACAAATCGCAGGAGGGGAAACCGCAAAACACTGTTGCAGATGATTACGAGGCCGTTACGGTGCTGCGATCGCCGACCGCCTCTGGCAGCTCAATCGAAAACGCCGGCGCCACGCAGCCCGCACGCGACGCCGGGCGAACCAGGCCTACGCACCCTGACCGGCTTCCCTGAACAGCAGCACGCCCGCGAAACTCACGAGGCCGCAGACCAGCATGTACCAGGCCGGCGCGTAGAAACTGCCCGACAGGCGCCACAGCGCGCTGACGATCAACTGCGCGAAGCCGCCGAAGATCGTCACGCCCAGCGCATAAATCACGCCGAGCGAGGTCGCGCGCACTTCCGGTTTGAACGCTTCGAGAATCAGAACGAAACCCGCTGGACTGGACGTCGTCATCAACCCGGTCAGCACGAACACGACGAGCACCACCGTGCCGATCGACGGCCAGGTTTTGATCGCGTAGAAGGCCGGCAGCAGCAGCACGAGCGATACCACCGACACCGCGTACAGCAAGGTCTTGCGATGCGGCATCCGGTCCGCGAGACGGCCGGCGAACGGCGAGCCGACCAGCAGCACCAGACCCGCCGTGCAGCCGGCCAGCAGCGAGACGGCCGACGGCATGCCGGTCGTCATCGTGAGGAAGGCGGGTAGAAAAAAGACGATCACGTACATCGTCGAGGTGCCGCCGATCACCAGCATCGTGCCCGCCACGATTTGCCGCCATTCGATACGCGGCTTCGGCGAGGCCGTCTGGGAGGTCGCCATGCCATGCGTTGGCGTTTTCGTTTGCCCCTGCCCGGTGCGCACGGCCGGCAAGGTCTCGTCCAGATGCCGGCGCAGATAGAAACCGAGCGGACCGATCAGCAGGCCGATCAGAAACGGCACCCGCCAGCCCCACGCCAGCAGCGCCTCGTGCGACAGGCAGCGCGACAGCGTCGCCGCGACCAGCGCGCCGGCCAGCGCCGCGCCGCCCTGCGAAGCCATTTGCCAGCTCACCAGCGAACCGCGCCGCCCCGCGCTGCCCGATTCCATCAGCAGCGTGGTGGCCGCGCCCACTTCGCCGCCCGCCGAAAAGCCTTGCAGCAAGCGGCCGAACACGATCAGCGCGGGCGCCGCGAGACCGATCGACGCGTAGGTCGGCGCGAGGCCAATCATGCCGGTGCCGAGCGCCATCAACGACACGGTCAGCACCAGCGCCTGCTTGCGTCCCGCGCGGTCGGCGTACGCGCCGATCACGATGCTACCGAGCGGCCGCACGACGAAGCCGACGCCGAACGTCGCGAGCGACATCATCAGCGCGCCGGCCTCGCTGCCGGCCGGAAAGAACAGCTTGCCGATCAGCGCCGCGAAAAAACTGTAGACCGTGAAGTCGAAGAACTCCAGGCCGTTGCCGAGCGTCGCCGCGACGATGGTCCGGCGCGACGCGCGTGGTTCGGCCGCCTGGCCGGCGACCACGCTTGCATGGGGTTGGATGGCATTCATGGGGAGCATCGCGCCTAGAAGTTGTGATACATGCCGAGCGATACCGTCACCGGTGTCGTGCCGAGTTCCGGCGCGGTGCTGCCGGTTTGCGTCGGCAGCGGGTTGTTGTTCAGCAATACCGTGGAGATGCCGTAATTGCGGATGAACCCGGCGCGCGCATACAGGCCGGTTCGTTTCGACAACGTGTAGTCGTAGCCAAGCATCACGCCGAGCGCGGAGTCTTTCGCGAGTTTGTTCGCCGAGTCGTGCACGCCGGACGTATCGCGATACACCACCGACGCGCGAAACGCGTTGCGCCCGATCGGCCAGATCGTGCCGAGCGTATAGACACGCGCGACGCCGTCGTTGACGAGCTTCGGCGCGTACTGATTGAAGGCGCCCGACAACACGATCTTGCCGGTGTCGTAGACCACACCGAGGCCGTACAGATCGTTGCGCACCGTGCTCGTGCCGTTTGCGCCCCACACCTGGTTGAAGTTGGCCGTCAGATAGGTCGTGCCGTTGTACCACTGCAATAACGCGCCCTGCGCCGCCGCGGTCGGCGCCTGGCCGGCCACGTTGCTGGGCGCGTACATCAACTCGGTGCTGAAGCCCGCGAAGCTCGGCGACAGATAGGTGATCGCGTTGTTCACGCGCGCGGCGAGTTGCGTGGCGCCCGCGCCGAGGTCGCTGTTGTAGCCATAGCCCTTCGGCGTCTGCACGACCGCCGTGCCGAGCCACGTATAGGCGGAGTTGGTGCCCACCGTGCCGAACACGTCGACGAAGAGCGGCAGGCCCGTGCCGATCTGCTTGCCGAAGCGCACGCGGCCATACGTCGACGAATTCAGGCCGACCCACGACTCGCGATTGAAGAACGAGGTGCTGTCCTGCTGCGTGCCGTTGTTGGCGAGAAATCCATTTTCCAGGTTGAACTCGGCGCGCAGGCCGCCGCCCAGATCCTCGCGTCCGAACAGCCCGAACTTCGACGTCCATTCGCCGCCGCTCTGCGTCTGCACCAGCGACCTGCCGCCCACGCTCTGGTAGTTGATGCCCATATCGACCGAGCCGTAGAGCGCCACGCCTTCGCGCAGGCTGCCGTTGAACTCCGGCAGCGCGGACAGCAAGGTCACCTGATACGGTTCGGCGTGCGCCGTGCCGGTCCCGAGCGTCAGCAGTGCCGCGCTCATTGCGATGCATTTCTTCATGGGTCTCCCTCTTTCTCGCTTGCGATTTGTTGTGTGGAAAGTGACGTGCCGGGGGGTGTCGCCGGGCGGATCAGCCGCAGCCTCGGCGAATCGATGCGCTCATCGCGGTGCGCTCAGATAGCGCTCGGTGAGCCCGACGAAATACGCGGCGCCCCAACTAAGCGCCGCGTCGTTGAAGTCGTATGCCGGGTTGTGGACCGCGCAACCGCCGTGAGAGTCGACGCCGTTGCCGAGCACCACGTAGCAGCCCGGCACCACTTCGGTCATCCACGAGAAGTCCTCGCTGCCCATCACGGCATCGGGCATCAGCGTGTAGCCGTGTGGACCCGCGAGCGCTTCGATGGTGGCGATCGCGAGGTCGGCCGCGCCGCGGTGATTGATCAGCGGTCGCGAGATCTGCCGGTAGTCGACCTCGGCGCTGGCGCCGTAGGTTTGCGCCTGCAGGTGCGCAATGCTGCGAATCCGCGCTTCGACCTTGTCGCGTGTTTCGGCGTCGAGCGCGCGGACCGAGAGTTGCAGCGTCGCCGTTTCGGGAATCACATTCGGCGCGGTGCCCGCGTTGAACGCACCGACCGTCACCACCGCTGCGCGGGTCGGCTCGATGTTGCGTGCGACGATCGACTGCAAGGCCAGCACGATGTTGGACGCCGCCACGATCGGATCGCAGCCGAGCTGCGGCATCGCGCCGTGCGTGCCTTTGCCGGTCACGGTGATCGTCACCGAATCGGACGACGCCATCATGCAGCCGTGGCGCAGCGCGAAATGACCGACCGGCAGGCCCGGCGCGTTGTGCAGCGCGAACACCTGGTCGCACGGAAAGCGCGTGAAGAGACCGTCCGCGATCATCTTCGACGCGCCGCCCAGTCCTTCTTCCGCCGGCTGGAAGATCAGGTTCAGCGTGCCGTCGAACTCGCCCTTCGTCGCGAGACGATGCGCCGCCGCCAGCAGCATCGCCGTGTGGCCGTCGTGACCGCACGCATGCATGGTCCGCGCGACCGTGCTCGCGTACGGCAGACCGGTCGCCTCCTGGATCGGCAGCGCGTCCATATCGGCGCGCAGCCCGAGCGTGCGGTCCGACGTGCCGCGTTTCAACTGGCCGACTACCCCCGTGCCGCCGACACCCGTCGTCACCGCATACCCCCATTCGGCGAGCTTGCCGGCGACCAGCCCGGCCGTGCGCGTTTCAGCGAAGCCGAGCTCCGGGTGCGCGTGAATGTCGTGGCGAATCGAAATGAATTCGTGCTCGGTCTCGCGCAGCTCGGCGAGAAGTGGGGGAAAAGACTGCGTCATTCATGACTCCGTTCAAGAAGGCTGCCGTATCGCAACCGTTCGAAGCCAAGCGTAAAGATCCTCGCCCGAAACAAAAAAGCACAAATTTTGATACGCATAACCTGCAGTGTTATCTTCCGCATCATGAAACTTCATCATTTACGGGCGCTGGTCGCGATTGCGTCGACCGGCAGCATCAACGGCGCGGCGAAGGCGCTCTACGTGACGCAGCCGGCCATCACGAAAGCCGTGCGGGAACTGGAGACGGAGTTCGGCGTTCGCCTGCTGGAGCGCAATCAGTGGGGCGTCGTGCCCACCGCCGAAGGCGCGGCGCTGGTGAGCCGGGCGCGCACGGTGGTGCGGGAAATGGAGCGCGCCGAGGAAGACATGGCGCATCTGAAAGGTTTGCGGGACGGCAGCCTGGTGATCGGCGTGACGCCGATTGTCGGTACGACCGGGCTAACCGAGGCGTTCGTCGAATTTCGTCAGCGCTGGCCGCAGGTCACGCTGGAGTTTCGTGAACTCGGTTTCAACCAGTTGCAGGAGCAACTACGCAACCGCACGGTGGATCTGGCATTCGCCGCGTTCGCGCGGCCGGTGAGCGACTCGGGCAACGTCCGGCAGATGGTCGCGTTCGACACCGCCTTCGTGGCGCGCGCGCAAAGTCCCTATGCCAGCGCGACCTCGCTCGCGGCGGTACAGGAAGCGGAATGGATTCACACCGACGTGACGGACAACTACCCCAGCTTTGTCCGCGCGATGTTCGAGCGCGCCGGACTCACGCCGCCGCGGCGGATTACCCGCTGCACGTCGTACGCGCTGTACTACAGCCTGATGGTCAGCACCGACGCCATCTTTGCGTGGACCACCCATTCGCTCGAAGAAACCTCGCTGGGCCAGAGCTTCGTGCGGCTCGCCTTGCCGGTCGCGCCGCCGCCTTTGCGGTTGTACCTGCTGGCGCCGCAGGAGTCGCAGCTGACGCGGCCGGCGGAGTATTTCCTGCACTGCATCGAGCGGGCGCTCGGGCCTTTGCTCAAGGCGCCGCTTGATGACGAAGAGGGTGACGGGCCGCTTTCCGGCACATCGGACGAACCGTAACGTCCGATACTTCAGACACAAGTACGATATTTGCCTAAGGTATCGGACGTTATTTTTCAACCCACTGTCTTTATTTACGCGACGTCGGCGCAGCCATTTGCCGGCGAAACCCGGCGCATTGGCGCGCGCGTTCCGGTCAGGGCCGCCTAACCCTTTATAATCCGGCATGATCCGAATTTCGCTCGATACCCTCCCCCAACCGGCCGCACATGGCCGCCGCGCCGCCTTCCGCTCCAGGGCGGCCGCATGAAAACACCCAAACGTCTGCTCCCGCTGGTCGAAGAAGGCCTGATCGACGAAGTCATCTCGCAGTTGATGAGCGGCAAGGAAGCCACCGTTTACGTGGTGCGCAGCGGCGACTCCATCCGTTGCGCGAAGGTTTATAAAGACGCCAAACAGCGCAGTTTCCGCCAGGCCGCGTCGTATCGCGAAGGCCGCAAGGTCAAGAACAGCCGCGAACAGCGCGCCATGGAAAAAGGCAGCCGCTACGGCCGCGAAGTGCAGGAACAGGCATGGCAGAACGCTGAAGTCGACGCGTTGTTCCAGCTCGCCAACGCGGGCGTGCGCGTGCCGCAACCGTTTATCTGCACCGACGGCGTATTGCTGATGGAGCTGGTGACCGACGCCGACGGCAACGTTGCGCCGCGTCTGAACGACGTGGACATGAGCGAAGCACGCGCACTCGAACTGCACGCCGTGCTGGTTCGGGAAGTGGTGCGCATGTTGTGCGCCGGCATGATTCACGGCGACCTGTCCGAGTACAACATTCTGCTGGCCACCGACGGCCCGGTCATCATCGACCTGCCGCAAGCGGTGAATGCCGCCGGCAATCTCGAAGCGCCCGCCATGCTGGAACGCGACGTGAATAACCTCGCCACGTATTTCGGGCAGTTTGCGCCGGCATTGCTCGAGGCCAGTTACGGCAAGGAAATCTGGGCGCTTTACGAAGCGGGTGCGTTACATGTCGAGAGTGAGTTGACCGGCCGCGTCGAACTGGACACTACGCCGATCGATCTGGAAGCGGTGCTGCAGGAACTCGAAGACACGCGGCTCGACGAAGAAGCGCGTCAGCGCCACGAACAGTCGTTGCGCAGCGGCACCTAAACCGCGCCCGGCGCTGGCCCCACCGACTTGCGCATCGTCACGCTCACCGGAAACTCGCGGAAAACTTCCCACGTGGTCCGGTAGCACTCATTGAGCAGCCACCGTACCGCGTTCTGCGTCAGTTCCGCAGTCGGAATATGCACCGACGTCAGCCCGGGCGACGCATAAGCGGCCGAGTAATCGTCGTCGTACCCAATCACCGACACTTCGTCCGGCACCGCCACCCCGGCCTCGTGCAGGTACGCGAGCGCGCTCACCGCCATCGTGTCGTTCGCGCAGAACAGCCCTGTAAAATGCCGCGTCGTGTCGAGCAGCTTGCGCGTGGCGGCGTACCCCCCCTCCGGCGAGAAATCCGATTCGATCAGCGTGACGTCCTCGCGCTTGATGCCTTCACGCGCCAGTTCGGCGAAGAAACCCGCGAGCCGGGTCTGGTTGTCCGACGCGCTGAACGGCCCTGAAATTACCGCGATATGGCGGTGTCCGTGATCGAGCAGTGTGCGTGCGGCCAGCTCGCCGCCGCGCCGGTGATCCGCGCAAAATGACGCCTCCGGCAACTGATCGAACGCGCGGTTCAGAAACACCATCTTCGGATGCATCTTGTGCAGCATGATCAGGTCTTCGTCGTGCAGATCGTGGCTGATCACCACCACGCCATCGCAATCGCGGCCGATCAGAAAGCGCACCGCTTCCATGGCCTGCTCGCGCGGCGACACTTCCCCGCAGCCGGTCGCCACCACCACGTGACGGCGCACCGCGCGTAGTTCGGTATCGGTCTGTTTGAGAATCGTGCCGTAATACGAGCCGAAGAAAGTCGGCACGAAAATGCCGACCATGCCGAGCGACTGCGTTGCCATGGCGCGCCCGATCGACGACGGGCGGAAGTTCAGTGTTTCGATAGCCGCGTTCACGCGGGCGGCCGCATCGGCCGAAATCGGCCCTTTGCCGGAAATGGCGCGCGACGCGGTCGACATGCCCACGCCGGCGAGTGCCGCGACATCTTTGAGGGTAGCCACGCGGATCTCCGTCAAGCCCTGTTGTATTCGAGAGCGCCGTTAGCGTCGCAAACCGCGCTATAACCGCTCGCCCCCCGCTTCGTCGAACAGCGAGACCTGTTCGCTATCGAACGAAAACGCGACCGTGTCCGCGAGCGCCACCGGTGTCTTCGTCTGATCGATCGAGGCGACCTGTACGCCATGATAGTCGAGCCAAATGACGCGGTGGTTGCCCATCGGCTCCACCAGCGAAACTTTTGCGCGCTCGCTCAGGCCCGCGCCGACCTTGACGTCTTCGGCCCGCACGCCGAGCACGCAGGGCAACGCTTGCGCGGGTGCGTGTTTGAACGGATACGCCGACACCTCGAGCCGCCATTGCGGCGTGCAGAAGTACACCGCGCCGTCGCGCGTCTCCATCGTGCCCTTGAGCAGGTTCATCGCGGGCGAACCCAGGAAGGTCGCGACGAACAGATTGTCGGGCCGAGCATAGACTTCGGCGGGCGTGCCGAACTGCTGGATCACGCCGCCGCGCATCACCGCCATGCGGGTAGCGAGCGTCATTGCCTCGACCTGATCGTGCGTCACGTAGATCATCGTCGCGCCCAGGCGCTGATGCAACTGCTTGAGCTCGCGGCGCAGTTCGGTGCGCAATTTGGCGTCGAGATTCGACAGCGGTTCGTCGAACAGAAACACGTCCGCTTCGCGCACGATCGCGCGGCCGATCGCCACGCGCTGCCGTTGGCCGCCCGAGAGCTGCGCCGGTTTGCGCTTGAGCAGCGGGCCGAGTTGCAGCATTTCGGCGGCACGCGCCACGCGCCGTGCTATCTCCGCCTTCGGCGTACCGTTGATACGCAACGCGAACGACAGATTCCGCTCCACGCTCATGGTCGGATACAGCGCGTACGACTGAAACACCAGTGCGATGCGGCGATCTTTCGGATCGGCCCACGTCATGTCTTCACCAGCAATTTCGATGCTGCCGTCGCTCACGTCGATCAGTCCGGCAATGCTGTGCAGCAACGTGGATTTGCCGCAACCCGAAGGGCCGAGCAACACCACGAACTCGCCGGCACGCACGTCGAGATCGAGATTTTCGATCACGGTGTTCGCGCCGAGGCGGATGGTGAGATTGCGCACCGCCACGTTGGCCGGATTCGTGAGACCCGCCGCGTCGGCCATGTCCGCCGTGCCTGTTGCGTCGATGGCGTCCGTCATGTCAACCGTATTCGCAAGATTTGCCATACCCGTCTACCCCTTCACCGCGCCGGACGCAATGCCGCGCACAAACCAGCGGCCCGAAACGAAGTACACCGCCAGCGGCACCATGGAAGTCAGAATGGTCGCCGCCATATTGACGTTATAGAGCCGCTCGCCGGTCGTCGTGTTGATGATGTTGTTCAGTTGTACCGTCATCGGCAGATTTTTGGTGCCGGCGAACACCAGCCCGAGAATGAAGTCGTTCCAGATGCCCGTTACCTGCATGATGACCGCCACCACGATGATCGGCGTGGACATGGGCAGCATCAGTTGCATGAAGATACGCCAGAAGCCACCGCCGTCGATGCGCGCGGCCTTGAACAGTTCCTGCGGAATCGACGCGTAGTAGTTGCGGAACAGCAGCGTCATGACCGGCATACCGAAGATCGTGTGAATCACCACGATGCCCGGCAACGAGCTGAACAGATGCACGCTCGCCAGCACCCGCACGAGCGGATAGACCATCACCTGCACCGGAATGAACGCGCCCATCAGCAGCACGCCGAACAGCAACCCGGCGCCGCGCGGCCGCCAGAACGACAATGCGTAGCCGTTCACCGCGCCGATCGCGATCGACAAGATCGTGCTCGGCACGACAATGCGCACCGAGTTCCAGAAGCCGACCTGAATGCCGTTGCAATCGAGCCCGGTGCACGCGGATTGCCACGCGGCGCTCCATGCGCTCAACGTGAAATGCGCGGGCAACGCCAGCAGATTGCCGAGACGGATCTCGCTCATCGGCTTGACGGAAGTGACGACCATCACATACAAAGGCAGCAGGAAAAACAGCGCGGCCGTCAGCAGAAACGCGTAGACGCCAAGGCGCGCCGGTGTGAATGCGGCACGTCGGCGGCGCGGGCGTACGCGCCCCGGCGTGCCGTTTTTCAGCGGAGAACTGAGCGTGTTCATCACGCCTCCTTGCGCAACGCGGCGCGGCTGCGGGCATAGAAGAACGGCGCGAGAATCGCCAGCACGGTGGTCAGCAAGACGATGGAAGCCGCCGACGCAAGGCCGATATTGGCGCGCCCGAACAGATAGTCCATGATGAACTTGGCCGGCACTTCGCTGGCGGTGCCGGGACCGCCTTGCGTCATTGCGACCACGGCGTCGTAGAGTTTCACGACCATCACGAACAGCAGCACGAAGGCGGTGGACATCGACGGCCCGAGCATCGGCACCACGATGCTCGCATACACGCGCCAACGCGGAATACCGTCGATCCGCGCGGCTTTCCACAGTTCTTCGTCGATCCCGCGCAAGCCGGCGAGCAGTAACGCCATCACCAGCCCCGAGGCCTGCCACACGGTCGCGATCACGATCGTGTAGATCACCCAGTCCTGATCGACGATCCAGTCGAAGCGCGCATGCGCGAAGCCGAGCTTGTGCAACAGGGCCTGCGCGCCGAGCTCCGGATTCAGAATCCACTGCCAGACGAGGCCGGTCGCGACGAACGACATCGCATACGGATAGAGAAAGATCGTCCGCAACGCGCCTTCCGCGACCACGCGCTGATCGATGAAGATCGCCAGCAGCAAACCGATCACCATGCACGCGACGATAAAGCACGCGCCGTAGATCACGATGTTCTGCAGCGACAGCAGCCAGCGGTCGTTATTGAACAGCCGCGTGTATTGCGAGAGGCCCACGAAGTCGCCGGAAGGAAACGTGCGCGAATTGCTGAGCGACACGCGCGCGGTCCAGACCATCGTGCCGAGATACGCGAACACGACGGTCAGGACCATCGGCAGCAACGCCAGCCAGGCCGCGAACGGAAAGCGCTTTTTCAGCGGCTTGCTGCGTGGTCCGTTGTGTGGTCCGCCGTGTGGCGCATTGCGCAACGGCGCAGCGGACTTCGACCCGGCGGCGGGCACCTTGAGCGCGTGCATGCTGCTCCCCCTAGCTCTTCAACGCGCTGGCAAAGGCTTTCTGCGCATCATCCACCGACTGGTTCTTGTTCCAGAAATTGGTGATGACGTCGATCAACGCGCCCTGCGTGTCGGGCGACAGCAGCATTTCCGGATTCGGCAACTGACGCGACTTGTCCTTCATGATCGCCATGCCCTCCTTCGCGCAGATGTCGAGACTGCTCACGTCCACGTCGGGACGAATCGGAATCGAGCCTTTCTTCGCGCTGAACGCGACTTGCGCGGCCGGCGAGGTCATGACCGTGGCGAGCAGGTTCTGCGCCTTGATCGTGGTCGGATTATCCGTCTTCGGGAACACGAACACGTCGCCCGCGACCAGATACGGCGAATGCGGACCGAAACCCGGGAAGCAGCCGAAGTCCTTGCCCGCGACCTGTTTGGCCGCGGAGAATTCGCCCTTGGCCCAGTCGCCCATGATCTGCACGCCCGCCTTGCCGGAAATCACCAGCGCGGTCGCGTCGTTCCAGTTGCGGCCCGGTGAACCGGCGTCGACGAAATCGTGCAGGCGTTTGAACGAGGCCAGCACTTTCTTGAAGGCGTCGGACTTCACCGCGTTCTGGTCGCGATCGCGATACACCTTCAGATAAAGATCGGGGCCGCCTACGTCGGCGAATACGGCGTCGAAGGTGATTTTTTCCTGCCACGGCTGGCCACCTAGCGCGAGCGGAATCACACCCGCGGTTTTCAGCTTGCCGAGATCGGCGAGGAATTCGTCGTAGCTTTTCGGCTCGGCGGCAATGCCGGCCTTCTGGAACGCCGGCTTCGAATAGAAGAACCAGGCCGGCATGTGAATGTCGACGGGCGCGGCGTAGTAGTGCCCTTTCACCTTGATGCTGTCGATGATCGACGGCGGGAACACGCCGTTCCAGTTTTCTTTTGCGGCGACGTCGTCGACATTGTTCAGCAGGCCCTGATCGATCAGGTCGTGAAACTGCTTGGAGGTATTGAACTGCGCGGCCGTGGGTGGATCGCCGCCGATGATCCGGTTGATCGCCGTGGAGCGCGCCTGATCCGCGCCCGCTACCGCGTTGTCGACCCATTGGCCGCCGGCCTTGTTATACGCATCGGCGAACTGGCGAATCGCGGCCGACTCGCCGCCCGAGGTCCACCAGTGAATCACGTTGGCCTTCAAGGGATCCGCCTGCGCGACGACGCCATACAACGCCAATGCTGCAACAATGCCTCGCAAGGCTATTTTTTTGCTGTTCATTCCGTCTCCTGTCGGTCGGCGTCAGCGCTTTCGCCGCCTGGGCAAAGCGTTGACACCGATCCCATGCCACATAGTTGCGCCAGGCCTGGCGCCCGTGTTTCGAGTCGACATGCAAACCAGCTTTACTGCTTTTATACGCGTGCTTTATGTTCGTGCTTTATGTACGTCACTTAGGTGAGTAACTTCCGCTCCCGCAGGAATTTCGCCACCAGCTCGGCACTGCGTTTGATGGTGCGTTTCTGCGTAGCGTAGTCCACATGCACGACCCCAAAGCGCCGCTCGTAACCGAACGCCCACTCGAAGTTATCCATCAGCGACCAGAGAAAATACCCGCGCACGTCGACACCCGCCTTGATCGCCTGATCGACCGCGGCGAGATGGCGCTTGAGAAACGCAATGCGCTGCGTGTCGTCCACGTGGCCGTCGGTCACCTTGTCGTCCGACGCCATGCCGTTTTCCGTGATGTAGATCGGCGGCAGGTTCGCATACGTTTTCCTGAAGCCGGTCAGCAGATCGCGCAAGCCATCCGGATGCACCTCCCAGCCCATCTGCGTGCGCTCCACGCCTTCCGGCGGCACTTCCGTGAAACCGTGCGCGCCGTCGCTCGCCAGGTTCGTGCGGAAGTAATAGTTGACGCCGAGAAAATCGAGCGGCGCGGCAATGGTCTGCAGGTCGCCGTCCAGCACCAGCGGTTCGGTGCCCGGCCACAACTCGAACAGATCGCGCGGATACGCGCCCTTGAGCAGCGGATCGAGAATCCACGCGTTGTGCTGAACTTCGAACAGATGCGCGGCGCGCTGGTCGGCGGCGCTGTCGCTATTCGCCGTGCCGCGACCCATGTTCGCGACGATGCCCTTCTGCGAGGCCGGATCGTTGGCGCGCAATACCGGCACCGCGAGACCATGCGCCAGCAGCAGATGATGCATGGCTTGCGTCGCAAAACGCCCATCGGCAAGACCCGGCGCGTGATGACCGTTGCCGTAGCCGAGATACGCGGAACACCAGGGCTCGTTGAGCGTCGCCCAGGCGTCGACGCTGCCGGCCAGTTCGCGGCTCATCAGATCGGCGTAGTCGGCGAAACGGTACGCGGTGTCGCGATTCAGCCAGCCGCCGCGATCTTCCAGATGCTGCGGCAGATCCCAGTGATACAGCGTGACGAAGGTCGTGATGCCCTTCTCTTTCAGGCGCGCCAGCAAGCGCTTGTAAAAGTCGAGGCCTTTGCGATTCGGCGCACCGGCCGCGCCCATCACGCGCGGCCACGCGATCGACAGCCGATAGCCCTCGAGGCCGAGCCCCGCCAGCATGTCCACGTCCTCTTGCCAGCGATGATAGTGATCGCAGGCCACCGCGCCGGTGTCGCCGGCGAGCACCTTGCCGGGCGTGGCCGAGAACGTGTCCCAGATCGACGGCAGGCGACCGTCTTCAGCCACGGCGCCTTCGATCTGATACGAAGCCGTGGCTGCGCCAAGCAGAAAGTTTTTGCGCCACAGCGACGAGTCGGCGGCCGGCGTGAACGGATCGGCAAGCGATTGGGGGGAGCGTGTGTCGGATACAGCGGATGCGTCGTTTGCCACGGATTCTCCTGCGCTGAGGTCATTGAACCGGGTACGGCGGAAGGCACGGCGCCAGCGAGTCCGGCGCACGAGTGGAAGCGCTTCCACATCAGTGCAGCGAACGATATCAGCGGGGCAATCCGCCCAGCAATCAGGGTTTGTCTGGAGCGAGGCTGGCATGCACGACGCTGTCATGCGCCGTGCATTGGGAAAGCGTGCGTGAAGCGAAGCGAAGCGATGCGAGAGTGAGGCGAATCAAGCGAATCAAGCGAGCCAGGCGCGCCGCGTGTCATGCACGGCGGCGCGCGCGAAACTCAATGGGCCGCAGGCAGCTTGAACTCGCCGCGATCGTAGGCTTCGCAATACGCTTTCCAGTCGGCGGCGACCTGGGCTTCGCACTGCGTTGCCACTTCGATCAACGGCAACTGCCAATCCTTGCGATTACCGAACGCGATCAGTTCGTCCGCAATCGACGAGCGTTGCCGGCCGCCGCTGCGAAGATGGGCCCACGCGCTCAGTTGGGCCATGCTGTTGACCACTTCTTCGAGCCGCGGCAGCTTGCCGTCCCAATCACTGAGGGCCACGCGATCTTCCGACGGTTGCAAACTGCGCAACACGTAGGAACGCTGATTGAAATCGACCGCGTGCAGGAATGCCTGCGACACGGCCTGATTGCGCCGCTGCACGTCGACCACGCGTTGCGCTTCGTTCTGCCAGGTCGGCTGCGGCGTACGCACATGCGGCATGACCGAAGACGGCAGCGCTTCTTTCAGATCGATCAGGAAGTTGCCGTCCGGCGAGCCTTTGCCTTCGACCAGCATCACGTAACGATCCACGCCGAGACTGCCGGTGCCGGCAATGCGCCGCGCAACGTCGAGAATGCGATAGAAGTCCGGATTGGGCTGGCTCGCCGCGAACTTGTTCATGAATTCCGTGACCGCCGCGCGCTGTGGATCGCTAACCGGCAACGCCTTCTTGCCGTCCACTTTCAGCACGCGGGTCTTGCCCTTCAGCACACTGCGCCGGTCCAGAAACGCGGCGCGCGGGCGGCTCGCCAGCGCGTCGAACAGATCGCGCACCATCCCGACCGAGGTCTCCGCTTCGATCCAGCGCGCCTTGCCGAACGCGAGCGCCGCGCCGTATGAATCGAGCGCGGTGTGACAGAGCGCGAGCGCTTGCGCGCGGCTCAGCTTGAGGTCGCTGGCGCCGACCAGCACGCTTGTTAGAAGCCGCGCCAGCTCGTAGAGATTCGGCGCGAGGCAGGCTTCGTCGAAGTCGTTGTTGTCGAAGTAGATCAGGCGGTTATCGCCCTTGTAGCTGCCGAAATTTTCCAGATGCATATCGCCGCAAATCCAGACCGGCGGCGCTTCGTCGAGCATCTTGTCACGCGGCAAACCCGCGTAGAACAGGTGGCAGGTGCCGCGCAGAAAGACGAACGGCGAACTGCGCATGGCCTGGTATTTCATGGCGAGCCGTTCGGGATCGCGGCCGGCGTTGAACCGGGCAATGGTCTTGACGATATCGGACATCACATTCCTCTCGAATACAGTACGGTGCGCCCCGAAGCGGCTCGACACCGCCGCGTCGGGGCGCGTTCAAGGCGCGCGGAACGAATCCGCCAGCGCATGAAGATTGAGAGGCTTCACGCGAATCACGCCGCCGCGCGGACTGTCGATATCCGCGATCAGCGTGAACGACAACGACACCACCAGCGGCACGATCAGCAGCAAGCCGGCGCCCGACTTCAACGCACGCGCGCCGTAGCCGACCAGCACGTTCGCGCACACCGCCATCAGGGTCATCAGCGCCCACGCGGCATACGGTATGCGGTTCCACCACGCAGCCTGCGTGTAGCCCTGAGTGTTCAGCACGTCGTTCATACCGGCGACGGTCAACGCGGCGACCGGCGTGGGTTGCGCGACGGCGGCGTTCTTCACGACCGCCCACATGGCGTTCTGCAAGCGCTCGGTTTCGCGGTTGACCTTGGCGAGTTCCTGGCTGTCGCGCGTGGTGTAGTACAGCACGCGCTCGTCGAGATAAGCTTTCAGCAAGCCGCGCATGATGGCCCCGTCGGCCGCGGGCAGCAGATCGGCGCGAACGTATTCGGTGCCGATCGCGTTCGCCTCTTCTTCCTCGTAGTTCTTGCGCTGGTCATAGCGCCCCACCGCCATCGAAAACGTAAAGCCGATGATCAACGCCAGCAGCGTGAGCGTCGCGGCCTGAATCACGCTGAAGTCTTCGCGGGCGTCGTCCTCGATTCTCCTGAAGCGCCGCAGCAGCGCCGCGCCGATGCGCGCCGCCAGCCACATGAGGACAAAGGACACGATGAACACGAGCGCGGGATAGTCGAGGATGCTTTGCATGGGCGAGCGTTTTTCTCTGAGCGGTTGATCGGGGAACGCTTTCTGACAGCCATGAAACCTGTGCCACCGCTGCATGATAAGCGCCGCCACGCCCGCGTGGAAGACGCGCACGACGAATGTCGCCGTGCGGGCCGCCGTGGCCCGCCGCCGCTCAGGAACCGGTCGTCAGATAGTAGCGGCCGTCGGCGCTCACGTTGACGCCGAAGCCGCACTCCAGCACCGAACCATGCGTGAGCACGTCGAGCGTTTCCGGCGCGGAGAGCCTGAACTCGAGCAGGCATTTGTCGTCGTGCTTGTCGTCGTGCTTGTCGTACGGTGCGAGGTTGGCGATCTTCGCGGTGGCCTCCAGCGGCGCGTCGCCGCCGGCCTCGCTCACCGGCACGCGCGCCACGCCGTCGTAGAAGCGCACGTAGGCCGACAGATTGCCGGTGCTCGCGCTCGGTTGACCGTCTTCGCTGACGCTAGGATGCATGAAATCGCCATCGATCCGATAGACGCCGTGCCGCCCTTTCACCGGCTTCAGCGCAATGCTGTTCCACGCGTCGAAGGTCACGTAGTGGATAAAGCGCGCGCCTTCCGGCGGCACGCCGTGCACGACCGCCTTGCCGGCGATCGCTTCGAGGCGTTCGCGCGCGGCCGCCACGGCGCGGCCCAGCAGCGCATCGCCCGGATAGTCGTCGCCGCGGCTCACCGCGGTGCGGTACGAGGCGCGCGCGTCGGGCAGTTCGCCCAGCTTCAGTTGCACGTCGCCCTGATGCACATACGCCATGGCAATGCGGGCGCGCGCCGAACTGCTGGCTTTCGGCGAGTTCTCTTCGTCGGCCTGCATCGCGGTGGCCTCGGCGAGCGCGCCTTCCATCGCGACCAGGGTTTGAGCCTCTTTGATGCGGCCCGCATCGAGCGCGACGACACCCAGCGCCGCGCAGGACGCGTTGGTCCGGCACGGCACGTCTTTACCCGACAGCAGGTTGCGGCGATACAGTTCAGCGCGCGAGTCGCCGCGCGGCGTCTGAGCCGCGACGAAGCCGGACGCGAGCGCGGCGCACGCACCCCAGGTGACGACGACAGCAGTGGCGAAGACAGTTTTGACGTTCATTGGAAGTGGCGGGACGGTGGCCATGACGCTGTTCGAACAACGCGTTTCGAGAATCTGTTTCGCTGAGATCTATGCGTGGCACATGCAGTACGTTGATGCTGCGGCCAACACAGACGCTGGCCGTGATGCTGACAGAAAAACGGCGATTGTGCGAACCCGTTGCGGATAGTCTCGCGCGGCGCGGGTTTGTGCTAATCCGTGCTTAAGCCGGACGCGCCGAACTTCTTGCGATACGCGCCCGGGCTCGTCAACGCGATCCGCCGGAAATGCCGGCGCAACGATTCCTCGGAACCGAAACCCGCCAGTGCCGCGATGCGCGGCATCGGCAACGGCCCAGGCGCTTCGAGCAGCTCGCGGGCAATCGCCACGCGCTCGCGCACCAGCCACGCGTAAGGCGCCATGCCGGTGGCGTCGTGAAACTGGCGCTGCAAGGTGCGCGGGCTCATTGCCGCGCGTTCGGCCAGCGAGCGCAAGGTGTGCGGCAACGCAGGGTGAGCGCGAACCCAGTCCATCAGTTTGGCGAGCCGCCCGCTTTCGTCCTGAGGCATGGGGCGCGGGACGAACTGCGCCTGACCGCCCTCGCGATGCGGCGGCACCACGAGCCGCTGCGCGACCCGATTGGCGATCGCGCTGCCGTGATCGCGCCGCACCAGATGCAGCAGCATGTCGAGCCCCGCCGCCGAGCCCGCCGACGTGATGATCTGCCCTTCGTCCACATACAGCGCGTCCGGCTGCACTGTCAGTTGCGGATAGCGCTGCTGCAATTTCGCGGCGTAGCGCCAGTGGGTCGTCACGGATTTGCCGTCGAGTACGCCGGCCGCCGCCAGCACGAACACGCCGGAACAGATCGAGCAGAGCCGCGCGCCGCGTTGGTAGGCCGCGCGGATCTTCTTGAGCAGCGCTTCGGGCGGCACTTCGTCCGCATCGCGCCAGCCGGGAATGACGATGGTGTCGGCACGCGCCAGCAGCCTCGGCGTGTACGGCGCGGCGACGGTGATGCCGCCGGCCGCGCGAATCGGACCGGGTTCAATGGCGCAGACGGCGAAGCGATACCAGTCCACCTCGAGTTCGGGACGTTCGAGCGCGAACAGCTCGGTCACGCAGCCGAATTCGAAGGTGCAGAGCCGGTCGTAAGCCAGCGCGACGACGAGATGATTGTGCATGGCGCGATGTTACCGGAGACAGACAGCGGAGCATCCGGACGAAGCGGCTACTTGTCCCGCCGCGTTCACTTCCTCTGGGTGGTGGATCCGGTCGACGCTTTTTTCTCAACGTTTGACGCCGGCACCTTTGCGCTCCGCGCACTCGATGACGAACCGCCAGCGGGTGGGGCTGAAGGCCGAGGCCTAAGGCGCATCGGGCTAATCGTCATGGGTGGCGTGTCCGGTGCCGTGGATCCGCCGGTCGGCGTGGCTTTTTTGACAGGGGTCGACGTTTCATTGCCGGCAATGGCGGCGGGTGACGCGCTTGTCGCCTTGGCACGAGTGGATGATCTTGTTGCGCGCGCCGAGAGCGATGTGCCTGTCGACGCGGGGAGAACGGCGGCAGAGATTGGCGAGGCCGTCGTACGATCGTGTAGGGTCGCGGGCACGCTTCGGAGAATACCCGAGAGGTTCCTCGGAGGGGCGCTTCCCGTGTCCGGCATCCCCTCACTCGCTAGACGGAACGGGCTCGACTCCTCATTCGCCGCATGCGCACTAGCCTGTGTCATGTACTTCGCCGCGGCTTCACCTTCACGATAGGTTCCTCCAGGCGAGACTACGCCTGTAAAACGCGTTGAAGTTCCCGAGCTTTGCTTGCGCCTTGCGTTCGGCGTCTGCAAGACCGGTGTCGACGTCGATGAAATCGCACCGTCAAGGTTTCGATTGCCTGGGAATGTGTCGCCCCCCCCCGCGGCGAGCCGCGCGGTGGTTCGGTCGGTGGTGACACCGGTCCCGACCACCGACGCGTGCACGGTCCAGTGCATGGTGCTGTGAGAGTCGACGGTGGTTGCCAATGGGCCGCGTGGCTTTCGCCCTCGTTACGGTAGATCTGCGTCGTGTCGATATGACGGAAACCGGCACCGAGCGCAGCAGGAATCATCCGGTGGATATCGGCCGCCGTCATTCCGTAAGTGCAGAAGCCGATGGACGGAATGGCCGCGTTACCCGCATGAACGTTTTGCATGAAGAACTCCCGATAGCGTTTTCGCTTCAAGCGTCAAAGACGCTTTGGCCAGATCATCCAATCCGGCCCTGGCGACGCAGACCAGTTCATTGGCAATAGACTCGTCGGCGACGCGCAGTCCGCCTCCCTACCGGGGCGATCACACGCCGGGGACCTCGATAGTGCCTTCGAGATACTGCACCGCATGACCGGACACGCGAACCCGCTCGCCATCGACCTCGCAATGCAGGACACCGGTGCGTCGAGACGCCTGCAGCGCGACCAGCTTCGCCTTGCCAAGGCGATCCGACCACAGCGGCGCGAGCGCGGCGTGAATCGAACCGGTGACCGGATCTTCTTTCCCGCCGTTTGCCGGCCAGAAATAGCGCGAGACGAAATCGTGCTGATCGCCGCGCGCGGTGACCACGACGTCGCGCGGCGCAAGTCGCGCGATCAGTTCGAGATCGGGCACCACGGCGCGGACGTCATGCTCCGTGTCGTAGAGCGCGATGAAAGCCTGCTGGGTGACGAAAACTTCCGCGGGCCGAATGGAAAGACCCCGCACGAGTTCGTCTGGGATCGCCGTGACTGGTTCAACCCCGCGCTGCGGAAAATCCATTTCGATCAGGTCTCGCGGACCACGGCGCACGGTGAACGCGCCAAGGGCCGCGGCGTGCAATTCGATCTGCTCGCGCTCGGGGAAGCGCTTGAACAGCACGAACGCGCTGGCGAGCGTCGCATGGCCGCAAAAAGCAATCTCCGTGATCGGCGAGAACCATCGGATATCGAATCCGCCACTCGTGTTGGGGGTGAGGAAGGCCGTTTCGGAAAGGTTGTTTTCCGACGCAATGGCCTGCATCAGGGGCACCGGCAACCAGCTATCGAGCGGAACGACCGCGGCGTAGTTGCCCTTGAACACTTCGCTGGTGAAAGCATCTATCTGGTGGATCGGCAGCTTCATATTAAAAGTTCTGGCCGCGTCGGCACGGCGCTTCCTGTTTGAATGAAGACTCATTCTGGCAAGCTTTGCCGGCAGCAAACAGACACACTTGGGCCACAGGGCACGGGGAATTGACAGCTAGCGGTCACCGAATTTCGTCGTGGCTTCGCGCACGGAAACCGCCGACCGCTAACGCGCCGCGTCGGCACTTCGGCACTTCGGCGCGGCCGCGGTCACGCGCCGGAACCTGCGATGCCCTCAGTCGGGTTCGACGACCGTTAGCTCAAAGCCCTCGTCGAGCCAGCCGGTCACACCGCCGATCATGACCTTCACGGGCCGTCCCAATTCCGCCAGCCGAATAGCGCCACGGGTTGCACCGTTGCAATGCGGGCCCGCGCAGTAGGTGACGAATAGCGTGTCGACCGGGTAACCGGCGAGCTTCGACGCGACGATCTTGCCATGCGGCAAATTCACGGCACCCGGCACATGGCCGCGTGCGAATAAGGCCGGGCCGCGAACGTCGAGCAGTACGAAGTCGACCGTATGCGGGTCGCGTGCGAAGGTGGCATGAACATCGCTACAGTCGGTTTCAAAAGCCAGCGACGCGTTGTAATGAGCAAGTGCGGCGGCGCTCTCGGCGGCGGGAACGGCGGATACGGACGACATCTTCAGGCTCCTCGAGTGGGTTGGTGGAACCGATTATCGAGCCCGACACCCTTCCACGACAGTGGCCATATCGACAACTTCCGGCAACATCGCGCCATCGCTACGATCGGGCTCAGGCGGTCGGCCGGCTCATCGCAACGTGCGGCAACGCCGCAGTAGTCGAAACCAATGCCTAACATATTGAAAATCAATTAAATAAATGCCCCGAACTGTCGATAACAAGTTCAGCCGCTTCCTTCTCAGCGGTTGGACTTAACATGCAGAGCTCATACAATTTTTGGCTGGTCGGCATTTCGTTCGTCGTCGCGACTTTAGCGTCGTACACGGCGCTCGATCTGACCGGCCGCATTTTCCTGCTGGCGTCGGCACGTCTGCGGCACGCGTGGCGCCTGGGCGGCGCCGCGGCGCTCGGCGTCGGCATCTGGTCGATGCACTTCGTCGCCATGCTCGCGTTCTCGCTGCCCATTCCGCTCGGCTACGATCTGGCCACCACCGCGTGTTCGCTCGGTCTGGCGATCGGCGCGTCGTATCTGGCGCTCTACGTCACCACTCTCGAACGGCTCACCGCAGCGCGCCTGCTGGCCGGCGGCGTGCTGATGGGCTGCGGCATCGCGGGCATGCATTACACCGGCATGGCCGCCATGCAGATGGCGCCGGGCATCGACTACCAGCCGGCCTGGTTCGCGGGCTCGCTCGCGATCGCGGTCGGCGCCTCGACCGCCGCGCTGTGGATGGCGCGCGCACTCAGCAACGAAAACGCCGGCCATGTGGTGTTCAAGCGGCTGGGCGCGGCGCTCGTGATGGGCGTCGCGATCAGCGGCATGCACTACGCCGGCATGGCCGCCGCCGAGATCCCGCTGGGCGCCGTGTGCGGCGCGACCAACGGCTTGAACGCGCCGTGGCTTGCCAGTTCGGTGATTCTGCTTACCTTCGCGATTCTGATCGTCACGCTGATCCTGTCGCGTTTCGACGCGCGCACCACCTTCCTGGTCGGCGCGGTGTCGAATCTGAACGGCCAGATCGTGCGGCTCGCCACGATCGACACACTGACCGGCCTGCCGAACCGCAGCACGCTGACCGACTGCATCGAGCGCGCGATTCTGAACTCGCGCCGGCAGCGCATGGTGTTCGCGATCCTGTTCATGGACCTCGACGGTTTCAAGACGATCAACGATTCACTCGGCCACTCGGCTGGCGACCAGGTGCTGACCGCCTTCGCGCAACGCCTGCTGCAATGCGTGCGTTCGAGCGACACCGTGGCCCGGCTGGGCGGCGATGAATTCGTGGTGCTGTCCGAGAACCTGAGTTCGCGAGAAGACGCCGGCACGCTCGCTGAGGGCGTGCTCGAACGGATGCGCAACGGCGCCTGGGCCGACTCGCAGCCGCTGCAGGTGATGCCGAGCATCGGCATTGCGCTTTATCCGTACGACGGCGATACGGTCGACGAACTGCTCAAGCACGCGGACGCCGCCATGTACGAAGCCAAGCGCGCGGGCCGCAGCACCTATCGCTTCTTCGAACAGAGCATGAACGAAGCCGTCACGCGCACGCTGCAAATCCAGAATGCGTTGCACGACGCGCTCGCCGCCGGCCATTTCTCGCTGCACTTCCAGCCGAAGTTTCACGGCGGCAGCGACGCGCTGGTCGGCGCCGAAGCGCTGATCCGCCTGAATCATCCGCAACTCGGCTCGCTGGCGCCGCTCGAATTCATTCCGATCGCCGAGCGCTCGGGCCAGATCGTGCAGATCGGCTACTGGGTCGTGCGTGAGGCTTGCCGGCAGATTGGCGTGTGGGTCGCGCAAGGTCTGCCGTCGATGAAAGTGGCGATCAACCTGTCGCCGCGCCAGTTGATGCAGCCGAATCTGGTGGCCAGCATCCTCGAGATCGTCGACGCCGAAGGCGTGGCCTGCGATCAGATCATGTTCGAGATCACCGAAACGGTAGCCATGCAGGACGCGCCCAAAACCATCGAAATGATCCGTGAATTCCAGGCGAGCGGCTTCGAGATCGCGATCGACGATTTCGGCACCGGCTATTCCAGCCTCGCCTATCTGCAGCGCTTTCGCGTCAAGCAGTTGAAAATCGACCGTTTCTTCACCAACGGGCTCGACGAACACGGCCCGGAAGGCAGTGCGATCGTGTCGGCGATCATCGCGCTCGCGCATTCGCTGGAAATGGACGTGGTGGCCGAAGGCGTCGAAACCGAATCGCAACTGGACATGCTCAAGGCGATGATGTGCGACGAGATGCAAGGCTTCCTGCTCGGCAAACCGCTCAGCGCCGACGACTTCGGCGATCTGCTCAAGAACCGGATGGTGGCTGCATGAGCCTGTCACTCTTCTGAAATACGTTGCGTTGCGTCGCGGCTGGTGCTGAACCGTCGTTCCACGAATCAAGAACAACAAGCAACTCAGGTGCTGGAGATTTCATGAAATTCGATGTAGCGACGTTCACCTCGCTGTGGTTGATCACGTTCCTGTGCTGCGCTCTCATCACAACCGCTTTGTCACGCATGTTCTCGCGGGTCGGCGCGTTCCGCTTCTGGGCCATCGGTTTCTATCTGCTCGCCGTGTCGTCGGCGTGCTTCGCGTTGCATCTCACGTGGCGTAGCGATCTGCTGCTGGTCGCCACCGCGACGCTCGCGCTGCAAAGCCGACTGCTGATCTGGGCCGGCACGCGCGACCTGTTCGGCAGCGCCGCGTTCTGGCGCACCGGCCTCGTCATTTCGGCCGTGTTCTGCGTGCTATACGGCAGCGCGTTGCAGTTCAAGGCACCGCTGGTGCTGCGCGCCTTGCTGCTCACGCTGTTTTTCCTGCCCTGCCGCGCCGCGACGCTGTATGAAGTGTGCCGCCGCCGTCGCCCGGATCTCGGGCCGGCGCGGCTGATCGTGGTGATCGGCAGCGTGATCGCGATGCTCAACGCGATCGTGCCGCTCACGCTCGTGCTGCTCGATCGCGCCAACCTGTCGCTGCTGCTCGGCAATCCGCAAAGCACGTCGGCGTTGTACGCGGTCGTGTTTGCGGGTGACCTGCTGCTCGCGGCTGGCCTGATCGTGCTGGCGTTCAAACTGCTGGTGGTCGAGCGGGACATGCTCGCCACGCTCGACCGCGGCGCCATCGACCGTCTCGCCCACGCCCGGCTGGCGCGCGCCGAACGTGAGTCGCACGGCGCCCGCGGCGAGGCGCTGGGTCATGACGGGTCGACGCAACGGCAGTCGCTGCCGGGGACGATTTAAACCGCCCGTTCCGCATCCAGTTCCGCGTCCAGTTCCGCATCAAGCGCCCTGAGCCGCTCGGTCAGCGCTGCGCCGGCGCGCGTCATCGGCATGCGCAGTTCGTCGCGGATCCATCCCTGCGCGGCTAGCAGCGCCTTCACCGGCGCCGGATTCGGTTCGACGAACAGCGCCTGGATCAACGGCGCGAGCGCGTGAAACATCCGCCGGCCTTCCGCGAGGTGGCCCGCCGCCAACGCGTCGTACAGCGCGACGAAGCGCTCCGGGCGCACATGCGCGGACGCCGCGATCGCCCCGCTGCCACCCAGACACAAGGTGTTGAAGATCTGCATGTCTTCGCCGGTAAGCACCTGCAGACGGCCGTCGCGAATCAGCGTGAGCGTGATGTCGAGCGAACCCGCGCAATCCTTCACGGCCTGAATCCGCGGATGCGCCGCGAGCGTCAGCAGCGTGTCCAGTTCGAGCCGCACACCGGTGCGATACGGAATGTCGTACAGCACGACCGGCTTTTCGCTTGCATCGGCCAACGCGGTGAAATGCCCGACGATGCCCGCCTGCGACGGCCGGATGTAATACGGCGCGGCCATCAGCACCCCGGCGATTGGCAGCGGGTTCAGTTGCTCGATGCGCTCGAGCATGCTGGCGGTGTAATTGCCTGATACGCCGACCAGCACGGGGAGCGGTTGAGGCTGCGCAGAGGCGTGCGCGTGCGCTCGCGCCTCGTCGAGAATCGTCGCCAGCACGGCGTCCTGCTCCGCGGCGTCGAGCGTGGCCGGTTCGCCGGTCGTGCCGAGCGCGCACAATCCGGCGACGCCGGCGTCGGCATAACGGCGCACCAGCGCGCGCAAAGCGGCGTGATCGACCGCGCCGTCGGCGAACGGTGTGATCAGCGGAACCCAGATACCCGAAAAAATAGACATGTTTTTACCTCGATGACGACCGTATCGATTCCGTGCAGCGGTGCGAAGGAGGAAAAACAGGGAGATGCCGGGGAGGCTTGACCGCTGTTCCGTCGCACATCTGACGACGGAACAGCGTGCTCCGGTCAGATGAGCGGCTGTTTTTTGGCTTTGGCGCTAACGGCCGGAATACGGCCCGACGCGCGAACCGCCCGACGGCTCAAGCGACGCGCACGTGCACCGGCGGCGCTCGCAAAAGCGAACGGAGCGGCGGTCGACGAACAGGGTCGGAGCGTTAGGGCGGCATGCATGAAGCGCAGTGTAACCGCGTCCGGCGCGGCTTGGCAAAACCCATCGCAAAATTGCTTGACTTCTGCGGCAGGGAAACTAATATACGCACAGCGTACATTAACCACACCCTCCCCTTCCCCGACAGGTGCCCTCATGAGCGTCCCGCAGCAAGCCTTTCTCCGCGATGCGATGCGTCGTCTGAACATGACCCGCGATACCTTCGCCAGCCGTATCGGCGTGTCGAAACGGGCGCTGGACACGTGGCTGCTGCCGGACGACTCGCAGGAATCGCGCGCCATGCCGGAGATCGTCGAGCGTTTCGTGTCGGAAATCGTGGTGCACGGCGAGCCGGGTGATAAATATACGCAAAGCGTAGATTCACAGTCGCTCGCCAGCCAGATGCTGTTCGAGGGCAAGGCGCAGCTGCTGTCGGTGGATCAGTTCTCGCGCGACTCGGTGGAGGCGCTGTTTCGGGTGGCCGACATCATGCAACCCATCGCGCGGCGCCGCAAAATCTCGCGCGTACTGGAAGGCGCGGTGCTCGGCAATCTGTTCTTCGAGGCCAGCACGCGGACCCGCGTGAGCTTCGGCGCGGCCTTCTGCCGGCTTGGCGGCTCGGTGTGCGACACCACCGGCTTCACGTTTTCGTCGATGGCGAAGGGCGAGTCGATCTACGACACCAGCCGCGTGATGAGCGGCTACGTGGACGCGCTGGTGATCCGTCATCCGGAGCAAGGTTCGGTGGCCGAATTCGCGCGAGCCACCAACGTGCCTGTGATCAACGGCGGCGACGGTCCCGGCGAACACCCGAGCCAGGCGCTGCTCGACCTCTACACGATCCAGCGCGAGTTTTCGCGGCTGGGCAAGATCGTCGACGGCGCCCATATCGCGCTGGTCGGCGACCTCAAATACGGGCGTACGGTGCACTCGCTGGTCAAACTGCTGGCGCTGTACCGCGGTATCAAGTTCACGCTGATCTCGCCGCCCATGCTGGAAATGCCGAGCTACATCACCGAGCAGATTTCGCGCAACGGCCACGTGATCGAACAGACCAGCGACCTGCGCACCGGGCTGCGCGGCGCCGACGTGGTGTACGCCACGCGGATTCAGAAAGAGCGCTTCACCGACGAATCGTTCGAAGGCTACACGCCCGACTTCCAGATCAACCAGGCGCTGATGGACAGCGTGTGCGGCCCCGATACGCTGATCATGCATCCGCTGCCGCGCGACAGCCGGCCGGGCGCGAACGATCTGAGCGTGGATTTGAATCACGATTCGCGGCTGGCGATTTTCCGCCAGACCGACAACGGCATTCCGGTACGGATGGCGATTTTCGCGGTGCTGCTGGGCGTCGAAAAGCTGGTCCAGCATTCCATGCGCGACGCCGCGTGGCGCCCGCCGGTTTATCTCGGTCCCGACGACGCGGTGTTTCACGGCATCGATTGAGTGGTTTGAGTCGCTTGAGTCGCTTCAGCGGCGCCTGCGCGATGCCGGCGCCGCAACCGTTCGACATCAGGCCGCGGTGCTGCCCGCAGCGCTTCCGTTCCGTTTGAACGTTCCGGCGAAGAACAGCACCTGATACTGCACCGCGTTAGCCCAATAGGTCCACGTATGGCCGCCAGGCCGCTCGGCGTAATCGTGCGGCACGCCGAGTTCGACGAGCCGCGCGTGCAGCATCCGGTTCGATTGCACGAGCGAGTCGTTCACGCCGCAATCGATCGTCAGCGCGATATGCGCGTTGCCGAAGGTCCGCGCATTCGCGACGATCGCCTCGTTGTTCCAGAAGTCCGCGTGCCGGGTGGGATCGCCGAACACGTCGTCGATGCCGGGCTCATCCTCGCAGCCGCGCGGATCCACCGCGCCGCTGATACTGCCCGCCGCGCCGAATTCGTCCGGCCGGTCCAGCGCGATATGCAAGGCGCCGAAACCGCCCATGCTCAGGCCCGTAATCGCACGCGCCTGGCGTGTTGCGATGGTGCGGAAATGCGCGTCGATATAGCCGACTACTTCAGTACCTACATAGGTTTCGTAACGGCTGCGCGGATCGACCGGACTGTCGATGTACCAGCTCTCGTGGCCGCCGTCGGGCATCACGAGAATCACATGGTAGCGGTCGGCGAGTTTGCCGATATGGGAATTGCTGGTCCAGTCGGTGTAGTCGCCGCCCGAGCCGTGCAGCAGATAGACGACGGGGAAACGGTCGGCCGCTTTGCCGCGCCGGTATTGATCCGGCAGCACCACCGTCGCTTCGAGCGACTTGTGCATAGCGGCGCTCGGAATGGTCACGACCCTCGACTGAAACGCCCATGCGGGGGTCGTGACGAGCAGCATCAGAATGAGCCAGAACGTACGCGCTTGAATCATGGTTTGTCGCTCTCGTGTCGACCAGCGTTAGCGCTTTAGCGCTGACTCTGGTCCCATGCAACGAAGTTGCCTGAGGTGTCCGAAGAGCACGGTCCGGCATCCGGCGGCAAAATTCTGTCGCCGACTCTAGCAAGGAGGACTTACAACCATATTTCAACCAACCCTACGGCCCCGTCAGCTTGGGACTTTGACAGCAGGCCCATGCTGCATCGCACTACGCCGCCCTATTCGACATGCGCCGCGAACCCAACCCGATCCGGCGCAATGTCCGCTCGCAACGTGAGATCCGGAATCGTATATGCGCCGTCGTTTTGCGGCCGGAACGGAATCGGCGTGGTCGTCCACAGCGCGTCCAGACGCTGCCCAAGCGCGTCGCTCACCTCGGCGTATTTCGCTGCGTCGACACGGCTCGTCCGATGAATCACGAACGGCGGCAACACGTCGAAACCGGGGTAATACAGAATGCCGTGCTGAATCGGGAACAGCACGTCGTTCATCGGACCGTTGATGCCGCGCGAACTGTAGTGCGACTCCCATCCACCGGTGCTGACGACCAGCATCGCGCGTTTGCCGGCGAACATGCCCTCGCCGTAGCGTTCGCCCCAGCGCGCGTCGGAATGCTCACCGACGCCATACGCGAAACCGTACGCATAAACGCGCTCCACCCAGCCTTTGAGGATGGCCGGCATGGAGAACCACCAGAGCGGAAACTGCAGGATGACGGCATCCGCCCACTTCAGCTTCTCCTGCTCGCGTTCGATATCTTTGCTCTGCAATCCATTGGCATACGCATGCTTCGACTCGCGCGACGGATCGAAGCGCTCGCCGGCCTGGCGCTCGACGCTGTCGTGCGCGTCGAGCAGTGCTTTCCAGTTCATTGCATAGAGATCGGAGACCTGTACGGTGTGCCCCGCCTCTTCGAGACGTTTGACCGAAAAGTCCTTCAGCGACCCATTCAACGATTTGGGTTCCGGGTGGGCGTAGACAATTAGAACGTTCATGATCGTGCCTTCGTGGCTAAAAGAAACCACGATAGATCCCGCTCCGGTATATTGGAAATGAATTCCCAATATATTAGGTATTGCCATGGTTAATCTCAGAAGGCTGGATCTGAACCTGCTGGTCACGCTCGACGTGCTGCTGTCCGAGCACAACGTGACGCGCGCGGCCGAACGTTTGAACTTCTCGCAGCCGTCGGTCAGCGTGCATCTCGCGAAATTGCGCGATCTGTTCGGCGACCCGCTGTTGCTGCCGGGACCGCGCGGCATGCGCCCCACTGCCCGTGCCGAAGCGTTGCGCGAACCGTTGCGCGAGGCGCTCGAAGCACTCGAACGCGCGGTCGCGCCGGCCAGTCCGTTCGATCCGGCCGAAGCAACTCACAGTTGGCGAATCGCCGCCACCGACTACGCCGAGTCGACCATCATCCTCCCCACGTTGGCCACGTTAAGAGCGGCCGCGCCAGGCACGCGTCTGGCGATCGTCGAAGCGGTGCCACCGCGACTGATGCGGCAAGCGGAACAGGGAGAAATCGATCTGGGCTTCCATACCAGCGAAGGCGCGCCCGACGGTTTACGCCGTCGCGTGCTGTTCGCCGAGCGCTACGTGCTGGTGGGCCGCGCCGGTCACCCGCGTCTGAAGCGCCGGCCGACGCTCGCGCAGTTCTGCAAACTGGAGCAGGTGATCGTGTCGCCGGACGGCGGCGGATTCTTCGGCGTCACCGATGAATCGCTCGCGAAGATCGGCCTCACGCGCCGCGTGGTGCTGTCCGTGCCGCATTTTCTGTTCATGGTATCGGCGCTCGCGAGCACCGATCTGGTCGGCATGGTGCCGGCGCGGCTGGTGCGCGAAAACAGCGCGCTGCGAATGGTCGAGCCGCCCGTCGAGGTGCCGGGCTACGAGATGGCGATGCTGTGGCACGAGCGCGTGCATCGCGATCCCGCGCATCGGTGGCTACGGGACACGATCGCGGCGTCGGTGTGAGACGCCCGCTTTCTTGCAGGCGCCTCATACGATCACGCGACGCGCCGTCCTTCGATCGGATAGCCGGGGTCCGTATAACCCGGCGTCGACGCATGGCCAGGCGGCACGAGGCTATTCACGAGCGCTTCGTCGTCGGGGCCGAGTTGCAGCTTCAGGGCCTCCATGTAGCCGTCCCAGTGCGCTTCGGTACGCGGACCGGCGATCGTGCTGCTGACCATCTGGTTCTTCAGCACCCACGCAAGCGCGAACGCGATCGAGGTCGTGCCGCGTTGCGCCGCGTGATCGGCAATCGTCCGCGCGATGTGCAACGACTCGGGACGCCACTCGGTCTGCTGAATCCGCTTGTCGCCGCGACCCGCGCGCGAGTCGGCCGGCGGCGGCGTATCCACCGCGTATTTGCCGCTGAGCACGCCGCGCGCGAGCGGGCTGTACGGCACGACGCCCAGACCGTAGTGATGCGCGGCGGGCAATTGCTCGACTTCCGCGGTACGGTCCACGAGGTTGTACAACGGCTCGCTCGCGACCGGTCGGTCGATGCCGAGCTGATCGGCGAGTCGCACGATTTCGGCAATACGCCAGCCACGGAAATTCGACACGCCGAAGTAGCGGATCTTGCCTTGACGGATCAGATCGCCGATCGCGCGCACGGCCTCTTCCATCGGCGCATCGGTCAGCGCGCGGTGAAAGTACAGAATGTCGAGGTAGTCGGTGCCGAGCCGTTTCAGGCTTGCGTCGACGGACTGCATGATCCACTTGCGCGACTGCCCCTGTTGGTTCGGCCCTTGCCCGCCCGGATAGCCGAACTTGGTGGCCACCACCCAGTTATCGCGACGCGGCGCGATAGCCCGTCCGACGATTTCCTCCGAACGGCCCGCGTGATACACATCCGCGGTGTCGATGAAATTGACGCCCTGATCGTAGGCCTTGTCGATGATGCGCGTCGACGTCGCTTCGTCGGTCTCGCCGCCGAACATCATCGCGCCGAGACACAACGGCGAGACCTTGAGGGCGCTGCGGCCCAGATACCGGTAATCCATTCCTTGCTCTCCTGTCACGCCATGGCTGGCGCCTGTATGGCTCGATATGCTGTGAAGTGATCCACCCGAGCGGCGATCAGACGACCATGCGATCAGGCGTCGCGGCCCGCGAAAACCTGTCGCGCGATGCCGAGCGCCGTGCTGGCGGTCGGCCACCCCGAATAGAACGCGAGGTGCGTGATCAACTCGATCAGCTCGTCGCGCGACACGCCGTTGTCGAGTGCCTTGCCGAGATGAAACGGCAGTTCGTTGCTGCGATACATCGCCACGAGGCCGGCCACGGTGACGAGACTGCGATCGCGCGGCGACAGCCCCGGCCGTTGCCAGACCTCGCCGAACAGCACTTTGTCGGTGTAGTCCGCCAGCGCGGGGGCGATATCGCCGAACGCTTTGCGCGCGGTGTTGGGTTCGTTCGCCATGCAAGATTCTCCAGTTCGATTTGGTACGGTTCGAAAGCAGCATCGGCATCGATGCGTGGGGCCAGCAACGCCTCACGTCGGTCCGATTGCATCAGGCCTTCAATTTAAGCGCTGCGGCGGCCCGCGACTAGACGGTAGAATCGGCAAACACCCATGAGTGAGATTCATGAATGGCACGCGACAATCTGAACGACCTGCTGGCTTTTATCGCAGTCGCCCGCGAGCGCAGCTTCACCAAAGCGGCGGCCAAGCTCGGCGTATCGCAATCGGCGCTGAGCCACACGATTCGCGGCCTCGAAACGCGACTCGGTCTGCGCCTGCTCACCCGTACAACGCGCAGCGTGTCGCCCACGCCGGCCGGCGAGCGGTTGCTGAGCACGGTGGGCCCGCGCTTCGACGAAATCGACGAGGAACTCGCGGCGCTAGGCGAATTGCGCGACAAACCGGCCGGCACGATCCGCATCACGACCGACGAACATGCGGCGAACACGATTCTTCAACCCAGGCTCGCGCAACTGCTGCCCGACTATCCGGACATCAAGATCGAACTGGTGGTGGATTTCGGGCTGACCGATATCGTCGCGCAACGTTACGACGTGGGTATCCGTCTCGGCGACCAGGTGGCTAAAGACATGATCGCGGTCCGCATTGCGCCGGACATGCGCATGGCGGTGGTCGGCGCGCCCACCTACTTCGCGAAGCACGCGCGGCCGAAGACGCCGCAGGATCTGACCGAGCACAACTGCATCAACCTGCGGCTGCCGACCTACGGGGGTTTGTACGCGTGGGAATTCGAAAAGGCCGGGCACAAACTGAAGGTGCGCGTCGAGGGGCAATTGACGTGCAACGGCACACAGCAGATGCTCAACGCGGCGCTGACGGGCTGCGGTCTTGCGTATGTGCCCGAGGAACTGGTGCGTCCGCAGGTCGCCGAGGGGCGGCTGAAAGCGGTGCTGAAGGACTGGTGCCCGACGTTCCCCGGTTATCACCTGTACTACCCGAGCCGCCGACAGTCGTCGCGCGCGCTCGCGGTATTGGTCGATACGTTGCGTTACCGGCCTTAGGCTGTTTTGCGTGGGGCGTAGCCACGCCGCGCCTAAACCGCGGTCTGCCCCGGCTCCGCCGCAGGCAGTCGAGCGATCTTCTGACCCGCAAAGCGCGCCTTGATCTTCCGACGCATCGGCTCCTCATAGAAGCGGAAGCACAGCAGACTGATCAGCACGCTCACGGGAATCATGATCCAGCCGTTCGACGGCCCGAAACCCAGCATCACCGACCAGAGCGCCAGCGGCAGATGCGTGAGGTACAACGAATAACTCGCCTCCCCCAATCGCACCAGCGGTCGCCAGCTCAACAAGCCCAACACGGGGCGCTCCAGCAACGCGAGTCCCAGTATCAACGCGGCGTAAAACGGCGACTCCACATAGAAGGCCGGCCAGATCGGCCGCCACACACTGAGTATGAAGATCGCACTCAACGCCACGCCGATCAGCACGATGCCTCTACCATGCTGCGACCTGCCGCTCGCTCCAAGACGCAGATAGCAGATCGCCACCGCAATACCCATCACGAACTCGGCGAGCCGCGTGACCGGCATCGCGTAAATCATGGCGGCGCTGCGCGACAGCGGCACGAAGCCTTTCAGCAACGCAATCCATACACCGGTCACGAGCCACGTCGCGAGGGCCATCAAGCCGATTCGCGCGACGCTCATCGTGGCCGTGCGGCAAAGTAGAAACGGAAACAGAAGATAGAAGAACGCCTCGCAGGAAACGCTATCCGAGGGTCCGTTCCATGGCTGATTGATGGCCGAAAACGGCAGCCAGCCATTGAGCAGCAGCAACTGGGCGATCAGGCTGACGAGAAGCGCCGGGTAGATCGCGCCCTTCAGCGCGTACCACTCCAGCATCAGTTGCGGGTTGTCATTAAGCACGAGGTAGATCACGACCGGCACGCACATCAGCAGGCCGAGCAGGATCATCGGATAAATGCGCGCGACACGTGCCTCGTAAAACGAGCGCACGCCGCCGTGGGCCAGTTTGTCGCGATACGTGAAGGTCAGAATGAAACCGGACAGCACGAAGAACAGCGACACGGCCGAGCGGCCGCCGTCGATGAAATTGAACAATGCAGCCGGCAATGGCAACAGGTTGCGTTCCGAGAAGTGAGAGATGACGACCGCGAAAGCGGCAATGAACCGGATACTGGTCAACGCGGGAAACCCACCGCCCGACTGGTTTGAGCCCACCGCCATAGAGTTTGCCCCCGATTAAGCGCGGACCAATCTACCATTCCAGAATCGCAGGAATGCGCATGGGGTCGGGTCGACCTCCGCAATGGCGGGTGTGAGCGGGCGATTGGCGCGATGCGGCTAGCGGGCGTGGTGCGCGTGCCAGGAGCTCGATGCGATTCGAAGTGGGTGCGGGTGCGGTGAGAACCACGTGAGGCGCAGCGGAGCCTTATCTCCGCCGCGCCTTGATGCCTACGCTTACGCTGCGCCGTTCACGCGGCCGATCGCATCGAGCTCGGCGCGAACCTCATCGCTCAGCGTCAAATGCGCGGCCTGCAGGTTCTCGCGCAAATGCTGAAGGCTCGACGTGCCGGGAATCAGCAGAATGTTCGGCGCGCGCTGCAACAGCCAGGCCAGCGCGACCTGCATCGGCGTCGCGCCCAAAGCATTCGCGAGGTCCGACAGCGCCGACGACTGAATCGGCGTAAAGCCGCCCAGCGGGAAAAACGGCACATAAGCGATACCCTGCGCCGCCAGCTCGTCGATCAGGGCGTCGTCGTGGCGATGCACCAGGTTGTAGTGGTTCTGCACGCAGACCACTTCGGTAATGCGCTGCGCCTCGGCAATCTGCGCCGACGTCACGTTGCTCAAACCGATATGGCGAACCAGGCCGCGCTGCTGCAGCTCGGCCAGCGCCGTGACCTCTTTCTCGATCGAGCCTTCGGAAGGCGCATGAATGCTACCCATGATGCGCAGGTTGACGATCTCCATTGCGTCGAGCCCGAGATTGCGCAGGTTGTCGTGCAGACCGCGCTCGATCGCTTGCGGCTCCATCGCCGGCAACCAGCCGCCCTTGTCGTCGCGCACCGCGCCGAGCTTGGTGACGATCACCAGATCGTCCGGATAAGGATGCAGCGCTTCGCGAATGATCTGGTTGGTGACGTGCGGCCCGTAAAAGTCGCTCGTATCGATGTGATTGACGCCTGCGGCCAGCGCCTCGCGCAGCACCGCGACGGCAGCCTCACGATCCTTCGGCGGCCCGAATACGCCGGGACCGGCCAGTTGCATCGCGCCGTAGCCCATGCGCCGCACGGAACGTCCGGCTAGCGGGAAAGTGTCGGTAGTCTTGAGGTCGGACATGGTGCGCTCCTTGAATGGGTGGGGATGAGCCGCAGTATCACCGGGTTGTGTTGTCAAATAAATAGGCATAACGTGCACGGGTTGTTCAAAAATGTGCACAGCGACCATGGAATTAAATGATCTTTCCGCTTTCGTTTCCGTCGCGCGGGCCGGCGGCTTTCGCGACGCGGCGCGCATCGGCGGCGTGTCCGCGTCGAGTCTCAGCATTGCCGTGCGCCGTCTCGAAGCGAAGCTCGGCTTGCGTCTGCTCAACCGCACCACGCGCAGCGTGGCGCCGACCGAAGCCGGTCTACGTCTGATCGAAAAGCTGACGCCGCTGTTCACCGAAATGGAAGCCGCGCTCGACGTGCTGAACGGCTTTCGCGACAAGCCGACCGGCACGCTCAAGCTGAACGTGCCGTCCAGCGCCGCGCGCATCACGCTGCCCACGGTGATCGTGCCCTTCCTCAAGGCGTACCCCGACATTCGCGTCGAGGTCGTGGTGGAGGACGGGTTCGTCGACCTGCTGTCGATTGGTTGCGACGCGGGCATTCGCTACGACGAGCGGCTCGAACAGGACATGATCGCCGTGCCGATCGGGCCGCGCGTGCAACGCTTCGCGACCGCCGCCGCGCCCGCTTATCTCGACGAACACGGCCGTCCCGAGCACCCGCGCGAATTGCTCGCGCATGCTTGCCTGCGCGGCCAATTCGCCGGCGGCGCGATTCCGATGTGGCATTTCGAGCGCGACGGCGAAGCGCTGCAGTTGAATCCGACCGGGCCGCTGCTCGTGCGTCCGGGCGCGGCGCTCGATCTGGCGATCAGCGCAGCGGTCGCCGGCGTGGGCGTAATTCATCTGTTCGAAGACTGGCTGCGTCCTCAGCTTGACAGCGGTGCGTTGGAGCCGATTCTGGAGTCGTGGTGGCCAAGCTTTTCGGGGCCGTTTCTCTACTATCCGGGGCACCGGCATGTGCCCGCGCCGCTACGCGTGTTTGTCGATTTTGTGAAGGCGGGTCACGGGGAGTGAATGGTCGTGAACAGACTTGGGCGATGCGACAAACGGCAAGCCGCCGCTCCCGCAGCAAGGCCCGTTCCTTCAATGCCGCTGCTTGCAAAGCTGCGCCACGGTGGTCAAAAACAGATCCGCGCCGACCGGCTTTCTCAGGCACGCGTCCCAGTGTTTGTCGCGCCCGTCGGAAGACGGCGGCACGGCCGTGTGGACCAGAATCGGCACGTTGGCGAGTTCCGGCATCGCGCGCAGGCGGCGGCAGAGTTCCGCGCCGTCCATCAGCGGCATCATCCAGTCGGTAATGATCAGATCGGGCGTGCCGGGCATCGCCAATGCCACGCGCGCGACCGCCTCGACTCCGTTGCTCGCGCAACCGACTTCGTAACCTTCGTTTTCAAGAATCAGGCGCCACGCCGCCAGAATTTCCGGCTCGTCGTCCACCAACAGGATTGAATGCATCAGGGGTCGCCGGTTTGAACGTCTTTGTCATCTATCCACCGTCACGCAAGGGCTGTTCCACGATCAGCAATTCCGGTGATAATGAAGCGGATTACTGGCCGCGGCGGCGGGCTTTCGGCGTTTTCGCAAAGCACGGTGCCCGCCGGCCAAGCTTCTCATTCACTCCAGCCAACAGCGTGTTTTCTCGCGGAGCGCGGGCGCCGTTTTCCGGTTCGACGCGTCTGGAGTGGTTCGAGCCTTTGTAGGTTGTAGAAACTTCATCCTGAAACGTGCCATGGCCGAAACCCTCGTTAGCCCGCTGCGCAATTTCGCCGACTTCGTTCGCACCGAACGAACCCGCTTCACCGAGCAATGGATGAAAGCCGTATTCGGCGACGTCGAACTCGTCGAGGCAGACAAGCTTACTTACCAGCAACTCGCCGACCATCTGCCGGACATTCTCGACGGACTCTGCATCGCGCTCGACATCGAAGACCTCGAACTCGTCGAGTCGAGCATTGAAAGCGACGCGAGAAAACACGGCATGGTGCGCTGGCGCCAGGGTTACCGGATCGAAGAACTGGTGCGCGAACTCGATCTGTTTCATCAGGTGCTTGCCGACGCGCTGGACGAATTCGCCGAACGCGACAGCGCCTTCACGCGCCGCCACGAACGCCGCGCGCGACGTCTGATCGCCGAGGCGCTCAGCGTGGTTACGCTCACGTCGATCAAGCAGGTGGTCAGCGAACGCGACCGCAAGATCGACGAGTACACCGGCAGGCTCGAACGCGCCAACCACGAACTCACGCTGAAACAGCGGCTCGTGGGCGATCTGTACGAGTCGCGGATGCAGATCACCCGCAGCGTGGTGCACGATCTGCGCAACTTTCTGAACGCGTTTTCCATCGCGCTGCAATTGATCTCGCGCGCGCCCGCCAAGGCCGAGACCGCGTTGACGCTGGCGAACCGGCAAGCCGCCGACATGAAGCAACTGGTCGATCAGATGGTCGAGTATTCGGTCGTGCTCGGCGACGGCGCGCCGCTCACGCTCGAAACGGTCGAACTGCGCGCGCTCTTCGACGAACTCGAAGCCGCCTCGCGTCCGTCGATCGAAGCCAAAGGACTGAAGCTGCGCACGGCCTTCGATCCGGCGTTGCCCGCGATCACATCCAATCGGCTGAAGCTGAAACAGATCGCGGTCAATCTGTTGTCCAACGCGACCAAGTACACGAAGTCCGGCGAAATCGAATTCAGTTTCGCGATGGCCGATGCGGACCACTGGTCGATCCGTGTCTCGGATACCGGCGAAGGCATTGCGCCCGCGGATGCGGACCGCGTGTTCGACGAATTCGAACGCGCCGCGGGCGACGATATTCCCGGCACGGGTCTCGGCCTCGCGATCGTCAAGGAACTGTGCCGTGTGCTGGATGGGCAGATCGATTTCGTATCGCGCGAGGGGGTGGGCACCACGTTCAATATCCGCTTTCCGCTGGTGCTCGAGGAACCGCAATAGAGCGTGGAACGCAATGCCGCACAACGGCTTTATGCGTTACCGGGTTTCGTGCCGATTCCCGCTTACGTATTCAATTCCATTCCCGGCACGATTTTATGGAATGTGATTTGACGCAACGCGTCAATTAACAATTACATTTAGCAAACGATTATATTTACAGTCGTAATAAATAAACCCGCGCAGTCAATCACCCCGCCTAAACCCTACCCGCCTTTAAATTCAAGCCGCCGATATTCGATTTACGTAATTTCGCTAAATGCTTGACAAGGCCCTAGCGCGTCGCCTATTTTTCTTCTGCCACAGATATTACGAATTCTTACCCAACGGAACTCACGGAAAAAATTCCCGAAAAGAACCGGCATATTTCATTCATAGCGTTATTTATTCTTATTCAATAAGCATGGGCATTTTTTAATGCCCGTGGGTATTGACGCGTGTTGCTGTTCGAGTCTGTCGTTGTTCACTATTACACGTCGGCGATGCATTAAAAATAATTCCAATCCAATGCCTATTCATCCGCGAAGAGACCTTTGTGAAACGGTAGCTGAACCCATCCACCAAGGAATGAGATGAAACGACACGAGCGTCTTAGAGGCAACTCCCCTCTACGCCAGCGCAAGCTGCCGGCCATAGGGACTTTAGCGGTTGCGATCACGCTTCTCGGCGGCTGCGGCGGCGGCGACGGCAGTTCGTCGAACGGCGCGGCGGTCAGCATGCAGCAAACCCCCGCAAGCCAGCAGCTCAATGCCAAGGCTGCCGCGCAGTCGCAAGCGTCGTCGGCCAATCAGACCTATATCGATCCGGTCGCCTATTCGTTGAACGCCACGGACGGTCTCACGCCCTCGCAGGTGTCCGAAAAGGCCGCGGTGATGCATTACCAGTGGACCCAGGGCAAGGCGCCGGTCAACTACACGACGACCACCGGCCACCTGACGGCCGCCGACGCGAACGGCAACCCCGAAGCCTCGATGTCCTACGTGGCCTACACCGCGCCGAGCACGAACGGCGCGCCGCGCCCGGTCACGTTCGTCTACAACGGCGGCCCGGGTTCGTCGTCGATCTGGTTGCGGCTCGGCTCGTTCGCGCCGACGCGCGTGTCGACGCCCGACCCGGTGTTCGGCAACTGGCCGAACTACCCGCTCGTCGATAACAAGGACAGCCTGATCGACACGACGGACATGGTCTTCATCGACCCGCCGGGCACCGGCCTCTCCGAAGCGGTGTTGCCGAATACGAACCAGAAGTACTGGACGACCGACGCCGACGTCGACATCATGCGCGACTTCATTCAGCGCTATCTGACGGTCAACAATCGCAGCACCTCGCCGCTCTATCTGTACGGCGAATCGTATGGGACGCCGCGGACCGACATGCTGGCGCTCGCGCTGGAATCGTCGGGCGTGCATCTGACCGGTATCGTGCTGCAGTCCGCGATTCTCAACTATTTCGCGGATGCGATCGAAGCCGTCGCCATCACCAATTCGACCAGCGCGCTCGCGTTGGATACGGATACGCTGGCGGGCTATTTCCCGGGCTACGCGGCGGTTGCGGCGTACTACAACCAGGCGTCGCCGGCGCCGCTCAATCCGGGTCTTTACGCGCTGCAAACCAGCCTGTTCGTCACCGCCGAGTACAGCAAGCTCAGGCGCTACTCGCAGACGTGGGTGCTCAGTCAGCTGGGCATACCGAACGCGCTCGGCAAGCCCGTGGTGCCGAACGACAAGACGGTGCAGGGCTGGACCATTCCGTCCGGTTTGACGACGCAGGCGCTGCAAGGCTACTTCAGCGTCAACAGCTTCTCGACGAGCCTGCTGCCCGGCACGACGATTGGCCGCTATGACGGACGCGTGTCGTTGCCGAACTCGGATCCGCGTCTGGCGAGCGACGGCGACCCGTCCGACATTCTGATCTCGCAGCCGTTCACCAACGCGCTGGCGACCCAGATGCCGGACTACCTCGGCTACACAGCGCCGAACGCGACCTATATGCCGCTGAACGACGCCATCATCCAGGTGTGGAATTTCTCGCACGACGGCCAGGCGATGCCCGACACGATCCCCGATCTGCTCGGCGCGCTGACGCTCAATCCGAAGCTGAAGGTGTTGTCGGAAAACGGCTTCCACGATCTGGCCACACCGTTCTTCAATACCGAGAAACAGTTGGCGCGACTGCAGACTGTGCCGGGCATCAATCCGGACTTGCAGGTCAACTTCTTCCCGGGCGGCCACATGATTTATCTGGACGACACCGCCCGTCCGGCGATGAAGCGCGATCTGGTGCGCTTCTACCGCGGCACGCCGATGCCCGACGCGCTCGCGCTGTGGACGCTGCCGGCCCCGTGGCGCGACGAAAGTGCCGCCAGCGAGCCGACCGCCACCGCCACCGCTTCCACGCAACTGCCGTCGCCTTGAGCGGCCTGACGATATGCGCGGTTCGCGATACCCTATTACTCAATTCAGGTGAGTCATCATGTCTCTTTTCACTCAGTTGCGACGTCTCTCTCCGTTGCTCGCGATCGCCGGCTTGATCGGCAGTGCGCATGCGTTACCGCCGCAAGCGGTGGCGCCCGCGACGCCGCCGAGCGGCGCGCGTGGCGTCGACGGTCCGTTCTTTCCGCAGAATCGCGCGGCGCCGGTCGCGCCGTCGACCGGGACCGCGCTGCAGCAAGAAGCCCAGCAGCGACTCGAAGCGCGCCTCGGGGCCAACTCGGCGCTGAGCAATGGCGCGGCAGTCACGAAGACGCAGGCGCAAACCCAAGGGCTGGGTTTTGTCGCCAAGCACTTCGATCAGATCGACAGCAGCCATAAAGGCAGCGTGACGCTGAGCGACGTGAAGCAGTATCTGCAGCAGCAGGGACGTTAAGCCAGGGGCTTATCTCTGGCGGTAGAAGTAGCGGTAGCGGTACTGCAAGCGCTCCGGGTTCCGTCAGGAATCGGGAGCGCTTTTCTTTGTGGCGTCGGCGCGGCGGCCTGGCGGGTTGGTGCGGACGCTCGGCAGACATGCGCTCATCGCGCCCGCGCGGTCGCTCAAGCCGCGTACCACGACCTCGGACGATTTGCCGTCACGTCTGGCGAGTTCGGCAAGATCGAGCAACGCGGCGTAGCGCGCCGAACAATCCTGCGATGTTTCTGTCTCCCGCTGCTCGCGGGGGGTATCGGCGCGGGCTGCCACGTAGCGGCTCGTTGCGAGCGCGAGGCTCGCCGCGATGAGGATCGTTGCCAATGCACCGGCTTTGCGACGGGCGTGGATTCTGACTCGCATGACCGGCCTCATCACGACCAGTGCGCCGGCACCCAGACATTGCCGATCCAGTGCCCCGGCACCCACACGACCGGGCGCGGCGCCGGCGCGACATACACGGCACGCGGCGCGACATAAACGACCGGCGGCCGGGGCGGCGGCACGTAGACGACCGGCGGCGGCGCATAGACCACCGGGGGCGCCACGACCACCGCCTTGGGCGGCACGTAAACCACGGGAGGCGGCGGCGCATAAACCACCGGCGGCGCAACCACTACCACCGGCTTGGGCGCAACAACGACCGTGGCGCCACCCGTCGTGACCACACCGCCCGTCGCGACCACCGCTCCGCTCGACGTCACCGTATTGCCATGCGTGCCGGTGACGCTCGTCGACGTCGTCACGACGCCCGGCGCAACCCGCGTGGCCGTGCCGGCGTGGTTGACCGTGCCACCGTCCGCACCCGTCACCGTGCCTGAACGCGAACACGTCGCGCCGGCGCAATTCGTCGACGCCGAATGGTCGACCGTGTTGCCGTTCGCCCCCGTGACCGAGCCGGACGACGAATACTGACCCGGCGCGGTCTTCGTCACCGCGCCGGACGTGGTGGCGGTCTTACCGTCCGGCCCGGTCAGGGAACCGGTATGCGCACAGGTGCCGCCGGCGCAACTGGTGTCGCCGGCATGCTGGACCGAGTTGCCGTAGCGCCCGGTCGCGGTGCCCGAGTTCGAGAATTGCCCCGGCGCATTACGCGTCACCGTGCCGGTGTTGGTGGCCAGACCGCCATACGGACCGACGACGCCGCCCGCATGCGAGCAACTGCCGCCGCCGCACGAACCGTAACGCGCGCCGTTATAGGTGCCGCGCGAGGTGTAAGCGGTGCCGTGCTGCGACCACGCGAACGCCGACGCGCTGCCGAACGCGAGCACGGCGACGGTGGCGCTGAGCACCAGCTTGCGCAGCGCATGGCGAGGGGAGGAAAGCGATGTGGCTGAGACAACGCAGGCGGCAGTGGCGGGGGTGGTAAATGAACGGGTTTTCACGGTATGTCCTTCTGGGATTCGGGCCACTGCGGTCACTTCGGCGTGGCGACGAACGGACTATAGAAGGATGGCCGGGGTTAATCAGCAAGGAACATATGTCGCCCTGTTTCACCGAGGAAGAAGCCCGTGCGACAAGGGTTGGCGGTCGTTTCGCCGAGGTCGTGACATATCCCGACATAGATCGCCACGGTGCGATGGGCGATTGTTGGAGCGTACCCGGCGATAGTCGCGCCGCCCGACGTCGCCGCGCCCTGCACCGCCGCGCAAAACCCCACGCCAACCCCACGCTCAACCTCGCGGTGTGAGCGCTATTCGCGCAAATAGCGAGTCGCCATTGCCGGCATCGGCCGCGCCAACCTTACGTTTTCCCGTAAACGCCCGCTTACACGAAATACGCTGTTTTTACCGATGCAAAACCATGTAATCTCTCGGTTTTCTCTCCATCCCGAACTAGATGAACCGAGTGTTGGCCAGCCACCGACGACGACCACAAGCAGCGCCTGACACGCGTCACTGGCCTATCGCTCTTCATTTACGCTGCACTGCCGCCGTGTTGCTGGCGTGCGGGATCGCCGCTTTCAGCCAGCGCGCGCAGGCCGCCGACTCCGCCTGCCAGGCCGAAGCCGGGCCGCCGGGCCGTCAGTCCGTCGGACTCGTGCTGTCCGGCGGCGGCGCACGCGGCTACGCGCACCTCGGCGTGCTGAAGGTGCTGGAAGAAAATCGCATTCCGGTCGACTGCATCGCCGCGACCAGTATGGGCTCAGTGGTCGGCGGCCTGTACGCGAGCGGGATGACCGCGCAGGACATGCAAAACCGCCTCGCGGGCATCAACCTCGCGGACATCGCGTTCGACGTCACCGACCGCGCCGATCTCCCGCAATCGCGTCGCGAAGACGAGCGGCTGTATGTGAACAGCCTCGCGCTCGGCTACGGCGCGAACGGATTCCGGCTGCCGGTCGGGCTCGTGCAGGGCAACCGGTTGCAGGCGCTGTTGCAGGACTGGACCTCGGCGGTGCCGGGCAATGTCTCGTTCGACCGCCTGCCGATCCCCTATCGCGCGATCGCCACCGACCTGCGCACCGGCGAAAAAGTCGTGCTCGACCACGGTTCGCTGCCGCAGGCGATTCGCGCCAGCATGGCGCTGCCCGGTCTGTTCGCCCCCGCCGATATCGACGGACGCACGCTGGTGGACGGCGGCATCGTCAGTAATCTGCCGATCGAAACGGCGCGCGACATGGGCGCCAATGTGGTGATCGCGGTCGACATCGGCTCGCCGCTGCGGCCGCTCGACGCACTGGCGTCGCCCGCCGACGTGATGCAGCAGATGATCGGCATTCTGATTCACCAGAACGTCGCACGGCAGCGCGAGCAGTTGCAACCTGAAGACGTGTTGATCCAGCCGGCGCTGGGTTCGCTGAGCTTCACCGATTTCGCCAACGCGAGCCAGGCGATCGCGGCAGGCGCCGCCGCCACGCGCGCGGTGCTGCCGCAGCTCCAGCACCTCGCGCTGTCGCCGGCCGACTACGCCGCGTGGCGCGCCCGCCATGGCACGCCCGTCGTGCACCCGGTGCGGATCACGCAGATCGAGATCGACTCGCGCGGCACGGTGCCGCAGTCACGCATTCGCAACGCGCTGCACGTCAAACCCGGCGACGTCTACGATCCCGTCGCGCTCAACAAGAATCTGCTCGCGCTCACCACCGCCGGCGACTTCGACAGCGTGAGCCAGCAACTCATCGACGACGGCGACCAGCACACCCTCGTGGTCAACGCGCACGAGAAAATGTGGGGGCCGAATTTCCTGCTGTTCGGGCTGGGCCTGTCGAGCAGTTCGACGGACGAAGGCGGCTTCCGGCTGCATCTGGGTTATCGCCGTCCATGGCTGACGGAGTCCGGACTCGAAGGACGCGTGGACACCACCCTCGGCAGCGATCTGCTCAACTTTCACGCGGAGCTGCGGCAGCCGCTATCGAGTTCGTTCGGCTACTACGTCGCGCCGTATCTGGAGTTCCAACGCCGCTACGCGAACCTCTACGACGACCCGGGCAATGTCAAGGTCACGCAATACCGCTTGCAAACCGAGCGCGCGGGTCTCGATTTCGGTCTGCCGCTCGCGCGTCTGGGCGACTTCCGGGTCGGCATCGCGTACGCGCACGGGTATGCCACGCCTGAATACAATCTGCCGCTCGACGACAGCGTGTCCAATTCACCGCTGTTGTTCCCCGACATCTACGGCCGGCAGCTCAGCGTACGCGCGCGCCTCGTGATCGATCAGCTCGACGATCCGCTGTTCGCGCGCAAGGGCTATTTCGGCGAATTGCGCGCCGAGCGCTCGCTGTTCGCGGGCGACAACAGTTTCACCGAGGTGTACGGCAAGACCATCGTCGCGGCGAGCTATGGACGCCACAGCATCAACGCGAGTATCGAGGCGGGCAACGATTTCGGCGGCACCAATCTGACCAATCCGTTCGGCTTCACGTTGGGCGGCTTCCAGCATCTGTCGGCCTATGCCGCCGATCAGCTATCCGGCAACTCGATGGCGTACGCCCAGGTCACGTACATGAACCAGCTCGCCACCTTCAATGCGTCGCCGATTCGCGGCCTGTTTGCGGGATTCAGCGTCGAAGCCGGCAACGTGTGGAATCGCGACTCCGATTTCGGCAGCGGATCGCTGAAACGCAGCGTGACGTTTTTCACCGCGCTGACCAGTTCGTTCGGACCGATCTATCTGGGCGTCGCGTTCGCGCCGGGTGGCCGCAGCAACTTCTATTTCCAGCTGGGCCACACGTATTGATGACGTATTGAGGTATTGACGTGTTGAGGGTGGCCTGGCCTGCGCGGCGTTCGCGTCGTACAGGCCAGGTCACTTTTCAGACCCGCGCCGCGAGACTCACACCGTGCCGACCGGCCAGCTCAGTTCGAAGCGCGCGCCGCCCAGGGTCGCCGGGTCCGTCACGGCAATGCGGCCATGATGCGCGCGCAGCACCTGTTGCGTGATGGCGAGCCCGAGGCCGTAGCCGCCGGTCTGGCGGTCGAGCCGCACGAACGCATTGAAAATACGCGCACGCTCCTCGGGCGGTATGCCGGCGCCGTCGTCTTCCACGTAGATCTCCACGTTGCCGTGCCGCGCGCTCAGGCCGACCATGATGCGCGACTGCGCGTATTTGCTCGCGTTGCGCAGCAGATTGCGCATGGCGTACGACATCAGCCGCTTGTCCATCACCACCCGCAACGCGACGTCGATATCCTTGTGCGGGACGATCTGCTTGTCCGCGTAAAGCAGGGTCGCGTCGGTGATCTGACTGTCGAACCAGGCGGCCAGCGAGGTCGCTTCGAGGTTTGATTGCAGCGAGCTGTATTCGAGGCGCGCGTAAGTCAGGCTCATGTCGATCAGTTCGTCGAGCTCCGTGACGTCCTGGTCGATGCTCATCAACGCACCGTGATATTCGGCTGCGGAGGCCGGTTCGCGCAGGCTCTCCAGCGCAAAACGCACGCGCGCCAGCGGCGTGCGCAGTTCGTGGGAGATGCCGTTGGTGAGTTCGCGCTGCGCGGCGATCAGACGTTCCATGCGTTCGGCCAGCGCGTTCAGCGTGCGCGCCAGCGGACCGATGATGACGCTATACGATTCACGCGCACGCGTGTTGAAGCGGCCGCCGGTGAAGTCGATGGCGCGTTCGCGGACCATCACCAGATCCAGCCAGACGGGACGCATCCAGCGATAGGTGGTAATGGCCGGCAGCACCAGCGTGACGATGAGGATAGGCAGCAACACCCGGCTATTCATCAAGGTTTGCCAGAGCGACGGCGTGCTATTGAGCGCCAGCCCGAGTGTCGTGATCGAGAACGCCAGCACGAGCACCGTAAGTGTCAGCAAACGCGTGTAGACCCGTACATAGAGACGCGACCAGCTCGGAATTCGATCGGCCCGGATGTCGGTCCACGAGCGGCGGAAACGAAGCAAACGCCACTTGCAGTAGCGGTACGGATTGAGTTTTTTTGGCTCCGCTCGGTGTGGCATCTTTCTCTCTGTGCTACGGCGCCAACATGGGCGCCCTTTGAACGAACGCCATGGTTTGCTGCGCTACCGTATCGCGTTCGTTGTCCAGTGTGATCATGTGATAGCTGTCGGTCAAGCGCACCAGCGTCACCGAACGGCTGGCGAGATTGTCGCAGACGAACTCCGCCGAGCGGATGCTCGTCACTTCGTCTTCTTCCGAATGCATCACCAGCGTCTCGCAGGTGACGCGCCGCATCGCGCGCTTCGCCGCGAAACGCATCCAGTCGACCTGTTCGATTGCCGACAGCGGCACGTACGGGTAATGAACCCCGCTGCCCTTCTGCAAATGCCGGCGGATCAGGTTGCGAATCCGTGCGTTCTTGATGCCGAACGGCTCGCCTTCCGGCACGCGAATCAGATGCCGCAACCCAGGCACGCAATACAGCAGATAGCGCAGCGGCTGCAGGCGCGAACCGCCCCAGCCGTCGAGGAACACCGGCGGCGACAGCAGGATCAAACGCCCGTTGGTCATCCGTTCGCGTGCGCTCAGCATCAACGCGAGCAACGCGCCCATCGAAATACCGGCGACGTCGACACGCTCATAGCGCGTCAGCAGTTCGCGGTACGTGCGGCTCAGCAGCTTCATGTAGTCGTTCAGCGTCACGCCGCTCAACGCGTCGGGATTCGAGCCGTGCCCGGGGAGCGACGGCAGATGCACGTCGCAGCCGATCTGCTCGAACTTGCGATCGAGCGTGCCGAAATCATGACGTGTGCCGCCCAGGCCGTGAATCATCAGCACGGCATGGCGGGAAAGAGGAGAGACGGATGCAGACATCGCGAAGCCGGTCGTAGGACAAGTCTGCGATCCTAGTCGCGCGAGGCCTGCGTGACTGTCGATTTGCTGAGGCGACTGTGGATTTTTGTCGCGTCAAATTTCCGTGAATTACGGGTTGGAGCCGGCCGCGCCGCTTTGTCAGTCCCACGCCAGCTTGCTGAATTGATAGCCTTTGCCGCGCACGGTTTTGATGCGCTGCGGCGTGCTGGCATCGTCATGCAGCTTGCGGCGCAGCTTGGAGATGCCGCCGTCGATCGTGCGGTCCAGACCGTCGAATTCGATGCCGCGCAACTGCCGCATCAGTTCGTCGCGGCTGACCACCTCCCCCGCGCAACTGACCAGCGCCCACAACAGATCGAATTCCGCCGACGTCAGATCGGGCAGACTGCCGTCCGGCAGCTTGACCGTGCGGCTCGCGCGGTTGATCTCGAACTTGCCGAACACGTAGCCCTCGGGCTGGGCCGACTCCGGTGTGCGCGCGTTGACACGGCGCAGTTGCGCCTTGATGCGCGCGAGCAATACGCGCGGTTCGACCGGTTTGTGCACGTAATCGTCGGCGCCGAATTCGAGGCCTAGCACTTCGTCGAACTGCTCGTCGCGCGCGGTCACCATGATGATCACGCCGTCGAACTGCTCGCGCGCCTCGCGGCAAATCTGAAAACCGTCCTTGCCCGGCAGATTGACGTCGAGAATCACCAGGTCCGGGCGGCGCTTGAGAATGGCCGGTACGGCATCGTTGCCGTGCAGCACGGTTTCGACTTCGTACTCGTGTTTGCGCAGATAGGCGGCGACCAGTTCGGACAGGCGGTCATCGTCTTCGACAAGCAGTATCCGGAAGGGCATGGGGCGAATCGTTCAAGGCTGACGGTATGAATGGCGGCGGCGGAGGCCGCGTCCGACGCACAGCATAGCCGATGCGCCCTACATCATGCGACACGGACGACAAAACTCGACAAACGCGGAACCAATTCAACAAGGCCACCTGAAACGCGCCGCTAGCATCGCCCCGGTTGAAATAGGCCTAGGAGTTGCCATGACGACCGTTTCCAACCAGACCGCCCGCTCGCCGTGGTTCGCGCGAGTCCAGGCTTCCTTCGCGGCGATTCAGCAAGCCGCCCACGCCCTTTACCCCGGCACCACTCTGTTTCACCGTTGGCGGCGCGCGCGCCTGTGGTTGCGCTCGCTGGTGTCCTGGCGTTCCACCCAGGTCTGGCTGAACCGGTGCGCGATTTCGCCGTTGCGCGACCTGGTGCAACGTCATCCTACCGCGCTAGAACGGATGCACCGGCCGTTTCTGCACAGCCGCTTCAGTCCGCGCGAGCGACTGGCGGCGAGCCTCGATCATCAGGGGCTGACCCAGCAGCGTGTACCGCTACTCGCCGCGCGGATCGCCGCGACCGGCTCGGCGGAGATCGCGTCGTTCACGATCGGCGCGGAGCGCTGGTATGTGTCGCTGGAGTCGATCGAACAGTTTCAGAAGGAAGGCGACTGGACCTTGTGCATTCGCGACGGACGCGACCAGCGCGTCGTGTCCTGTACCTTCAGCCTCGCGTATCTCGGCGGCAAGGTACGGCGGCCGCGCCTCTGCATCGGCTCGGTGCAAGGCCCCGACCGCACGGTCAACGGCCGCGAGCTGTTTCGCGCGCTGACCAAACGTTGGCATGGACTGCGGCCCAAGGTGCTGGTGATCTATCTGGCGCAATGCGTCGCGGCGTCGCTCAACGCGGGCGGCACGTTCATCGTCTCGAAGCAGGCGCATATCTACGCGAACTGGCGCTATTGCCTGCGCAAACGTCGTGTGGCCGCCGACTATGACGGCCTGTCGCTCGAGTGCGGCGCGCTCGCGCGCTGGAACGGCTGGTTCGTGCTGGCGCCGCCGTTGCGCTATCTGGCCGAGCATCAAGGCGCCGATACCGGCAATGCGTTGAAGCGCAAACGCTATGCATTGCGAACCGCGCTCACCGCGCAGATCCGCATGAGCGTCGCGACCAGCCGGGCGAACTGAGACGCGCGCTCACTGCGCCGCTTATTGCACCGCTTACTGCGTCGCTTCTTGCGGCGTCACCTGCACGGCCGCCGCCGACACGAACACCGCGTGGATCGTGTCGCCCACCTTGACGCCTTTCAGATCGACATCCGGACCGACCTCGAGCGTTTGCGTCTGATACGCGCCGCGCAACGTGACGAGGCGGTTCTTGTGGTCGATCTTCTGCACGGTGGCGAGCACTTCGATCTGACGCGCCGCTTCGAAGCCGCCCGAGGCAGGCGCGTAGACCTGCGTATCAACGCGCTTGCGAATCCCGCTGTCTTTGCCGGTGACCTTGTCGGCCTTCACGAGCAACGCGTTTTTGTAGAGCACGTCAACCCGGTCGCCGACCTTGAGTTGATCGAAGCCGGCCACCTGCTGGCTCACCAGCACGACGACCGCGTTGCCGCCCGGCCCCTTGAGCGTGAGCGTGCGGCTGCCCGGATCGATACCGACGATCTCCGCCTTCACATGCACCGGCTGCACCGCGCTGACGATCCCGCGCGCGGCGCTACCCATCGCGTCCTGCGCCGACGCCGGCTGACTCGCCGCAAGCGTCGCGACCGTGAATGCTGCTGCCGATAGGGCTAGGGCCAAGGCTGCCTTCATCTCCGCTCTCCTCAAGAAATTGTTCGATCTGGCGTAACGGCGATTCGACACACTGACATGCCGATTTATAACGCCATGAATACCGGTTCTCAGAAAGACAATTAAAAAAAGGTACAGCGCGAATGATAGTACATGCCTGACAGGAAGCTGAAATTGTTTGAATATCGACTTTCAAATCGGCGCGCGAGACTGCGCAAAATGGCTGGAAAGGCACGCCGCAGCGCCCTGCCAGGCCGCCGCAGCGTTTTATCCGATTTCGTTCATTCGTATTCAATGCAAGCCGAAATATCCAGCCAGCATTAAATACATACTGCACAGACATTGAATGAAAAGCGAATGGGATGACGCGGTCGGATTGAAAATCGAAGCGCGCCTTAAGCCCGAATCAGGCGTCCATTCGATTAGTGGCGCGCGTCACCCGAAACATCATCGCGTCACACGCGTTCAATCGCGATCGCAATGCCCTGGCCGACGCCGATACACATCGTGCACAGCGCGAAGCGGCCTTGCGTGCGATGCAGTTGATACATCGCGGTGGTCACCAGACGCGCGCCGCTCATCCCCAGCGGATGGCCAAGCGCAATCGCGCCGCCGTTCGGATTCACGCGTGCGTCGTCGTCGGCAACACCGAGTGCGCGCAACACGGCGAGCCCCTGCGACGCGAACGCCTCGTTCAGTTCGATCACGTCGAATTGATCGATGCGCATGTTCAGCCGCGCCAGCAACTTTTGCGTGGCGGGCGCCGGGCCGATGCCCATCACGCGCGGCGCGACGCCGGCCGTCGCGATGCCGAGCACACGGGCGCGCGGGGTGAGGCCGAAGCGCCGGGCGGTTTCCTCATTCGCGAGCAGCAGCGCCGCCGCGCCGTCATTCACGCCCGACGCGTTGCCCGCCGTCACCGTGCCGTCCGGCCGCACCACGCCTTTGAGTTTCGCGAGCGTTTCCAGGCTGGTCTCGCGCGGATGCTCGTCCTGCAACACCGTGACCGGATCGCCTTTCTTCTGCGCGATCGTCACGCCGACGATTTCCTGCGCGAGCGTGCCGTCGCGTTGCGCGCGAGCGGCCTTCTGCTGGCTGCGCAGCGCGAACGCGTCCTGATCGGCGCGGCTGATGCCGTAATCCGTCGCGACGTTTTCGCCGGTTTCCGGCATCGAATCGACGCCATAGAGCTGCTTCATCAGCGGGTTGACGAAGCGCCAGCCGATCGTAGTGTCGAAGATGTCGGCCTGGCGCGAGAACGCGCTGGTCGCCTTGCCCATCACGAACGGCGCGCGGCTCATGCTTTCCACACCGCCCGCCAGCATCAACGCCGCCTCGCCCGATTTGATCGCGCGCGCGGCGATCCCCACCGCGTCCATGCCCGAACCGCACAGGCGGTTCACCGTCGAACCCGGCACGTCTTTCGGCAAACCGGCCAGCAGCAGCGACATGCGCGCGACGTTGCGGTTGTCTTCGCCCGCCTGGTTCGCGCAGCCGTAGATCACGTCGTCGACCGCGCTCCAGTCGACCTCCTGGCTGCGCTCCATCAGCGCTTTGAGCGGCACCGCGCCCAGATCGTCGGCGCGAACCGACGACAGCGAACCCGCATAGCGGCCGATGGGGGTGCGAATCGCGTCGCACAGGAATGCTTCGGTCATAGGAATGTCTCCGGTCGATGTGCAATTTGTTCTTTATACGAACACATGGTCATATATAGAACAATCAGACTCGATAATAGGCGCGTGGCCGAAACCGTGTCAAGCGCGGGTCATCCCGCGGCGAAGAATGCGCGACGGGCGACGCCCGTCGTTCGAAGGATCGGACAATTGATGCGCTCGCGCCGGCGCGCCCGCTTCGGCGCCGCCCGCATGAGGCTCGTGGCACGCTTCAGTGGATCGCGATGCGCTCGTCGGCGATGTAGCTGCGGATCACCTCGGCGAAACTGCGCTCGCCGCTCAGGCCCAGTCGTTCGGCGCGCGACGTATCCCACCGCCCCGGCCAACTGCCGACGATTTTTTCCACCCGCGCATCCGGCTCCCACACGATCCGCTGGACGACGGCGTCGCCCGCGACCTCGCGCAGCGCGGCGACCATCTCGTCGACGCTCACCGAAATCCCCGGCAGATTCAGCACGCGCTGGTTGCCGAGCGCGGCGGCGTCGAGTTCGAGCCCGGCGATCAGGCTCTCGATCGCCTTGCGCGGCGACAGCAGCCACAAGCGCGTCGCGCCGGCAACGGGGCACACGGCCGTTGCACCGTTCAACGGCTCGCGAATGATGCCGCTCGCGAACGACGACGCCGCCGCATTCGGCTTGCCCGGCCGCACGCTGATGGTCGGCAGCCGCAACACCCGGCCGTCGACGAAACCGCGCCGCGAATAGTCGTTGAGCAGCAACTCCGCGATCGCCTTCTGCGCGCCGTACGACGACTGCGGATTCAACGCGGTGTCGTTCTGCACGACTTCGGGCAGATCGCCGCCATACACCGCGACCGAACTCGTGAACACCACGCGCGGCCGGTGCCCGCGTTGGCGGCAGATCTCCAGCAGCAGGCGCGGCGCGTCCAGATTGATGCGCATGCCGAGATCGAAATCCGCTTCGGCCTGGCCGCTGACGATCGCGGCGAGATGGAAAATCGTCGTGGTTTTCTCGTCGATCGCACGCTCGAGCACGCTGCGCTCCGCGATATCGCCCACTTCCGTGCGCACGCGCGGATCGCCGAAATCGTCGCCGCGCGCCACGTCGAGCAGCACCAGTTCGGTGAGCGCTTGCGGCACGCCTTGCGCGTCCTTCAACGCACCGCGCGCGAGCAGTTCACGGGCGAGCCGCTGACCGAGAAAACCCGCGCCGCCGGTTATCAGAACCTTCATGATCGGTTGTCCTTTTTTCGTCGGGGTTGCGTCGTCGGGGTTGCGTCGTCGTTCAGGCGCGGTTAGCGGGCGGCGGCGTCCAGATAAGGCTTGAGCCAGCCGAGCCCCGCTGACGTCCCCGCGCGCGGCCGGTATTCGCAGCCGATGTAGCCGTCGTAACCGAGCGCGTCGATCAATTCCAGCAGATACGGGTAGTTCAGTTCGCCGCTATCGGGCTCGTGGCGCTCCGGCACGCCCGCGATCTGAATGTGGCCGATGCCGGCCATGTCGCGTTTGAGTTTCACCGCGAGGTCGCCTTCGACGATCTGGCAGTGGTAACAGTCGAACTGCACCTTCAGATTCGGCGCGCCCACTTCCGCGCAAATCGCCTGCGCGTCGTCCTGGCGGTTCAGAAAGAAGCCCGGCATATCGCGCAGGTTGATGGGCTCGATCACGATCAGAATCCCTTCGGCTTGCGCCGCCTGCGCGGCATGCGCGAGATTGCGCAGATACACGTCGCGATGCTGCGGGCGCGGCTGATCGGCGCCGATCAGGCCGGCCATCACATGCAGTTTGTTATTGCCGATAACCCGCGCGTAGTCGAGCGCCGTGTCGATGCCGCGGTGAAATTCGTCCTCGCGGCCCGGCAGCGACGCGAGGCCGCGCTCGCCCGCCGCCCAGTCGCCGGGCGGCGCATTGAAGAGCGCCTGGGTCAGACCGTGGGCGTCGAGCCGCGCCTTGATCTCGTCGGCGCGAAACTCGTAGGGAAACAGAAACTCGACCGCGTCGAAGCCGTCTTTCGCCGCGGCGGCGAAGCGGTCGAGGAACGCGTGTTCGTTGTACATCATCGTCAGGTTCGCGGCGAAACGGGGCATGACAGCAACTCCAGGAAAACGGGGGGATTCTTTGCGCTCGGCATGAGCGGGAAAACCTGCACCGTGCGCGATTCGGTTCATGGCTTGAGCGGTCCGGCTCGGCTCGGCTCGGCTCAACTCGGCTCAACCCGGCTCGGCTCGGTCCGGCTCGGCCCGGCTCGGCTCGGCTCGGCTCGGCTCGGTCCAGCTCGGTCCGGCTCGGATCGATCCAACTCGCTTCGGTTCGAAGCGGTTCGGTCCCACTCGACTCGACTCGGCTAACGCCGGAGCCGCCGCCCACTACCAGCGCGCCCCGAACACAGCGCGCAGTTCGTCGAGCGCGGCTTCGCCCAGCGGCGCCGGCCGCGGATTCGTCATCAACCACAGGCGCGCGGTCTCTTCGAGTTCTTCAAGCGCGTATGCGGCCTGCGCGACCGAGCGCTCCCACACCACCGGTCCAAGCCGTTCGAGCAGCACCGCGCGAACCCGATCGGCCAGCGCGGCGATCTGCTCCGCCACCTGCGGATCGCCCGGCCGACGGTAGCGTATCAGCGGGACGTGGCCCACTTTCATCACGTAGTACGGCGTGATCGGCGGCAGCACGTCGGCCTCGCTCCAGACGCCTGCCAGCGTCAACGCGACCAGATGCGTCGAATGCGTATGGACGATGCCGCGCGCCTCGCCATTGCGGGCATAGATGCCGCGATGCAGCGCCAGTGTCTTCGACGGCCGGCCGCCCGACACCGCGTGACCGTCCAGATCGACCTTGGCGATGTCGGCCGGATCGAGCCGGCCGAGACAGGCGTCGGTCGGCGTAATCAGCCAGCCGTCGTCGAGCCGCGCGCTGATATTGCCGGCCGTGCCGACCGTGTAGCCGCGCTGATACAGACTCGCGCCGGTCGCACAGATTTCCTCCCGCACACGGGCTTCGTTCGTGATGAGCAGCGCGGGCGTGCCGGTCACGACGCGGCTCCGTCGAGATGACGCAGCGCTTTGGCGAAGAAATCGGTTGTGCCGAAGTTGCCGGATTTCAGTGCGAGAGCGAGCGGTTCGGAATCGGTTGCCGTTGCAACGGTGGCCGGCACGCCCGGATCGATTTGCGCGCCGATGCGCAGCGTGTGCACGTCGAGCGCCTGCACCACCGCGCCCGATGTCTCGCCGCCCGCCACCACGAACTTGCGCACGCCGCGCTCGCGCAAGCCGCGCGCGATCGAAGCCAGCGTCGCCTCGACCAGATGTCCCGCCTGATTGACGCCGAGTTCGCGCTGCACCGCTTTGACTTCGTCGGGCGTGGCGGTGGCGTAGATCAGCACCGGCTCGGCGTGTTCAAGGTAGGGCTGCGCAAAGGCCAGCGCCTGCTCGACCACCGCCTCGCCGCGCGCCACCGCGAGCGGATCGACGCGATACGCGGGCCGTGTCTCGCGCCATGCCGCCACCTGGGCGTTGGTCGCCTTCGACGCGCTGCCGGCCAGCACCGCCGACAAGCCTTCCACACGCGGCAACTGGGCCGCGTCGGCATGATCGTCGAGCAGCCCCGCCTCGCGGAAATTGCCCGGCAAGCCCAGCGCGATGCCCGAACCGCCGGTGATCAGCGGGAACTCGGCGCACGCCGCGCCGAGCGTGTAGAGGTCGGCGTCGGACAGCGCGTCGACGATTGCCATTCGCACGCCCTGCGCGCGCAACGCGTCGAAGGCTTCGCGCACGGCCGACACGCCTTCGGCCACGGTGTTGTAACGCACCAGGCCGACTTGCGAGCGGGTCTGCCGTTGCAGCACATGGACCAGGTTGGCGTCGCGCATCGGCGTGAGCGGATGGTTTTCCATGCCCGACGCGTTGAGCAGCGTGTCTCCCACAAACAGATGGCCGCGAAAGATCGTCCGGCCGTTCTCGGGAAACGCCGGACAGGCGATCGTCAATGCGCCCGCGCGGTTCTCGCCGGACAACGCGTCCAGCAACGCGTCCGTGACCGGGCCGATATTGCCGGCATCGGTCGAATCGAAGGTCGAGCAGTATTTGAAAAGAAACTGGCGGCATCCTTGCGCGCGCAACCAGTCGAGCGCGGCGAGCGATTGCGCGACCGCGTCGGCGGCGGGAATCGTGCGCGATTTCAGCGCGACCACCAGCGCATCGGCCGCGAAAGTGTCGGCCGATTCCGCCGACGTCGGCACGCCAATGCTCTGCACGGTGCGCATGCCGCCGCGCACCAGCATGTTGGCGAGATCAGTGGCGCCGGTGAAGTCGTCGGCGATGCAACCGAGCAGCGCGCGGCGTGAAGTGGCAGTCATGGTGGGGGCTCCGGGCTTACTTCGCTCGCGGCGGGTCGATGCCGGGGAAGATCCTGTCGAACATCGGTACCCCGATGGATCAAGTCGTCGGGTCATCATACAAAGTCCGTCTGCCGGGAGCATCCACGCTAACCCTGGGATTTTTGCGCGAAACCAGCGCGAAGTTGGCGAAACAGAAGGCTTAAGCTATCGTCACGGCTTTGCGCGCCGCGCTGCCCGCACTAACCCGAACGCATCCTTCAAGGTCCATGAGCCAAGCCCTGCCGCCGTCTTCCGCCGTTCCTGCCAGCGCCGATCCGGCCCCGGACAAACCGGGCGACTCGTATGTGCAGTCGTTCGCCCGGGGCCTCGCGGTGATTCGCGCGTTCAACGCCACGCGTCCGGAACAGACGCTCACCGACGTCGCCACCGCCACCGGCCTGACGCGCGCCGGCGCGCGCCGGATTCTGCTGACCCTGCAGACGCTCGGCTACGTGGAAGCCGAAGGCCGCCTGTTCCGCCTCACGCCGAAGATCCTCGACCTCGGCTTCGCGTACCTGACCTCGATGCCGTTCTGGAATCTCGCCGAACCAGTCATGGAAGGCCTGTCCGCGCAAGTCCACGAAAGCTGCTCGGCGGCCGTGCTCGATCGCACCGAGATCGTCTACGTGCTGCGCGTGCCGACGCACAAGATCATGACGATCAACCTGTCGATCGGCAGCCGCTTGCCGGCGTACTGCACGTCGATGGGCCGCGTGCTGCTGGCCGCACTCGACGACGACGCGCTCGAAGCCACACTGAGCTCCGCGCCGCTCTACGCGCACACGCCGCGCACGGTCACCGACAAGGAAGAGCTGAAGAAACTGATCGCGCAGGTGCGTCGCCAAGGGTGGGCGATCGTCGATCAGGAACTGGAAGGCGGGCTGATTTCGCTGTCCGCGCCGATTCGCAACCGCCAGGGCCGCGTGATCGCGGCGATGAATATCAGCGGCAACGCCCAGCGCAATTCGGCGAAGCAGATGGTGAAGGCGTTTCTGGAGCCGTTGCAGCAGGCTGCGCAGACCGTATCGGAGATGGTGGCGCGGCGCGGGTGATTGGGGTGAAGGCGCGCGTTTGGCGCGCGCCCGTCTCCCAACTTACTGACCCAGGTAGCGCTCCACCAGCCGCGTCCAGAACGCCGCGCCGACCGGCAGATTGCGGTCGTTGAAGTCGTAATGCGGGTTGTGCACCATGCAGCCGTCTTCGCCCGCGCCGTTGCCGATCCGCAGGAACGTCCCCGGCCGTTTCTGCAGCATGAACGCGAAGTCTTCGCTGCCCATCAGCATATCGGTCTGCGCGACCACCTTGTCATCGCCGACCAGTTCGCGCGCCACCTGCACGGCAAAGTCCGTTTCCGCGTCCGAGTTGACCACGACCGGATAGCCTTCGATGTACTGCACCACGGCCTTGCCGCCGTAGCTGGCGGCCTGGCTTTCGGCGAGTTCGGTGATGCGCTTTTTCAGCAGCGCGCGGATTTCGGGGCTGAATGAACGCACGCTCAACTCCAGCTTCGCGCTGCTCGAAATCACGTTGTTCGCGGTGCCCGCATGCATCGCGCCGACCGTCACCACCGCCGGCTGAGACGGATCGACGTTACGCGCGACGATCGTCTGCAACGCCATCACGATGCTCGCCGCTATCACGACCGGATCCACCGTCAGATGCGGGCGCGCCGCGTGACCGCCGACGCCTTCGATCGTGATGATCGCCTTGTCGCCCGCCGACATGAACGGCCCCTTGCGGAACAGCAGCACGCCCGGCTCTTCGCCCGGATGGTTGTGCACACCGAACACGGCGTCGCACGGAAAGCGCTCGAACAGGCCGTCGTTGATCATTTTCAGCGCGCCGCTGTCGATGCCGCTTTCCTCCGCCGGCTGAAAGTACAGATGCACGGTGCCCGAGAAATTGCGGGTCTCCGCCAGGCGTTGCGCGGCGCCGAGCAGCATGGTCGTGTGGCCGTCGTGACCGCACGCGTGCATCTTGCCGTGCGTGCCGCTCGCATACGGCAGGCCGGTTTCCTCGATGATCGGCAACGCGTCCATGTCGGCGCGAATGCCGATGCGGCGCGTGCCCTCGCCCACTGTCAGCGTGCCCACCACGCCGGTTTGCCCGACCCCGCGCGTAACCTGCCAGCCCCACTGTTCCAGCTTGTCGGCGACCAGCGCACCGGTTTGCAGCTCTTCGTAAGCGAGTTCCGGGTGATGGTGAATGTGATGACGGATCTCGCGCAGGCTCTCGGCGGCGGGCGCCAGATCGGACACTTCGGTAAAACGCGCGGCTTCGCTCATCTCTATCGCTCCATGAATTCAAGCCGCACGAAAGGCGGCTAACAGTCGAGCACTATAGCCACGCCGTTTTGTTCGAATAAGATGCTGTTTTTTTCACCCTGATTAACGCGCTTTATCACCGGGATTACCCTAATGAAGCTGCAGCAGTTGCAAGCCTTCGTCGCGGCGGCCCACCACCGCAGTCTGCGCGCCGCCGCGCGCGAACTCGGCGTGACGCAACCGGCCGTCACGCATACCATCCGCGAACTCGAAAGCGCGCTGAACGCGGAGCTGATGGTGCGCAGCGTGCGCGGCATCGAATTGACGGCGTGCGGGCTCGCGCTGTTGCCGCGCGCCGAGCAGTTGCTGGGCGACATGCGGCGCACCGTCGAAGCGGTCGAACAGGTGAAAGGAGAACTGGCCGGCAAGGTCAGCGTGGGGACGATGCCGTCGATCGCGCTAACGGCGCTGCCGCAGGCGGTGTCGAAGTTTCGCCAGGCGATGCCGCTGGTGAGTCTGCATCTGGAAGAGGTGACGATTCCGGACGCGGTCGTGCGTTTGCGCAACGGCGCGCTCGATATCGCCGCGATCCATCACGTGCGGACGCTGGATAGCGATCTGGTGCAAGCGCGGCTCTATTCGACCGAGTTCGTCGTCGTGATGCGCGCGGGGCATCCGCTCGCGAACGTCACGCGCCTGCAGGAGTTGATCGACGCCGAATGGATCGCGACCGTGGGCGCCGATCACTTTCCGCACAGCGTGATGATGGCGATGTTCGACACGCACGGTTTGCCGGTGCCGAAGCGGCTGTTGCGCGCGCCGTCTTCATTCGCGGTGACGCTCGGGCTGGTATCGCAAACCGACGTGATCGGCTGCTTCACGAGGCCGCTCGCGCAAATGGTCGCGCCGCTCGGCATCCGCATCGCGCAGATCGAAGAGACGCTGCCCACTTACGACCTCAGCATCATCTCGCGGCGCGATCTGTTGCCCACGCCGGCGGTGCTGCAGTTCATCTCGTGTTTGCAGGAAGCGACGCGCGAGCGCCTGGCGGCGGCCGGGTAAGCCTTTTTACTGCGCGTGGGCTTCGGCCTTCAGGAACTTGACCAACACCTGCCCGGCGTCTTCGAGCGTGCCGGAGTTGTCGATCGTCGTGCAGCGCACGCCGTCGGGCAACGAAAACGGCGCGCGCCGCGCGAGTCTCGCCGCGACCTGTTCCGCCGATTCACGCGCGCGCGCGCCGAGCCGCGCTTCGAGAATATGCGGCGCGGCATCCACGTGGACGACCTCGGTGTGCGGATAACGCGCCAACGTATGCGGCAAATGCTGACGCGAACCGTTGACGACCACCGTGCAACCGCGCGCGAGCCAGCCATCCAGTTCAATGCCGATGCCGTAGCGCAGCGAGTGACTCGACCATTCGAGCGCGAACAGGCCGAGCACCGAACGCACTGCGAATTCTTCGACGCTCAGCGCGACGTGTGCTTCGCCGTTGCCGCTCGGCCGCGTGATGTAACGATGCGCAAAGAGGATCGGCTCGCCTATCAGACGCGTGCGCGCAAAGGCCAGCAACGAGTCCTTGCCCGCGCCCGACGGTCCCATTACATAGATCAAACGACCCGCCATAGTTATTTCACCTCGCGGCTCTGGAACGGCACCCGCTGCCACAGCACGAACGGCTCGCCCGGCGCCGGCTCGACGAACAGCGCGGCATGATCGACCGGCAGCGGACCGAGTTCAGGCGCATGGGCCTGCCACCATGCGACCAGCACGGCGCGTTCTTGTGCGTCGGCGAGCGAACTGGACAGCGTCATATGGAAACGGAATTCATCGAACACGTACGGGTAGCCCCATTCGATCAGCAGCGCGCGTTGCCGCTCGCTCAGCGGCGCGGCGAGCCGGCGTGCGAGATCGGCGGCCGAGGGTTTGGCGCGCAGCGCGTCGAGCGTTTGCAAGGCCCCGGTGGCGAGCGTGCGAATGTCGGCCTCCGCGTGCTGATCCGCTGGACGCAGCGCGACGAAATCGCCCAGCGTTGCGGCTTCCACCGGCAAGGTGAACGGGCGCTGCGTATCGGCCCATGCACGCGTGGCGGCGAGCACGTCGTCTGGCGTCACGCCATTCGCGAGGCGAAACGGTGCGACCAGCGTGCCATGCCAACCATAGCGGTGCGGCGCTTCGGTCAACGCCAACAGCGGACGTGTCAGACCTGGCGGTTGCGGCGGCACGCAGGTGTCGCCACTTTCGGCATCGCGACCCAGCCAGGTCGAGCCGGCTTGCCACCATGCCGACTCGCGCGACGGCGCGTAATAGACCGCGAAACGTGCGTCGGCGCGCCACGCCGCGCCGCTCATACGTCGTGCTCCACCAGCAGTTGCACGCGATCCGCCGCGAAATGCGTGAAGCCGTATTTGATCGGCGTGCCTTGCAGATCCACGTCGACGTTTTCGACCCACAACACCGGCTGCTGACGATTGATATTCAACCGCCGCGCGACTTCCGGCTCAGGCAGCACGCTGCCGATGCGGCTCCACTTGCGCAGATAGTCGTTCACCCCGAGTTCCGCCATTGCTTTGGTAATGCCGCCGGTGCGCTCCAGCACCTCCGGCAACTCGGGAAAACGCGCGGCGGGATACCAGTTGCGCGCGAACGTGAGCGGCACACCGTCGGACTCGTGCAGCGATTCGATCCGGTAGACCGCTGCGCCGGCTCGCAGACTCAGCGCCTTCGCGACGCTCGGCTCGGCCTTCACGCGCACCGCCGACAACATCGTGCCGGCCGCCGCATGATGCTGTTGACGCAGGTTTTCGGTAAAGCGCGTGCGGCGGCCGATCGTATAGTCGATCGCGCCCGGTTGCACGAACGTGCCGCGGCCCTGCTCGACGCTGACGAGGCCCAACGCGGCGAGCCCGAGCATGGCCCGGCGCACGGTATGCCGGTTCACGTCGAAGCGTTTGGCGAGTTCGCCTTCGCTCGGCAAACGCCCTTCTTCGCCGAAACCGCTCGCGGCGATTTCCTTGGCGAGGATCTGTTCGATCTGCCGCCATACCGCAACGCCAGCGCCGCGTTCGAGCATCGTGCCCGGCGTCGCGTTGTCGTTCGATGTCATGGTGCTGTCATTCCCTTGAGTTCAAATTATCGCTATGACGTGCATTGTAGTGCGCAAGCCGTGATGGAAATGTGAAACGTCGGCAAAGCTCTACACGGCTCGACGAGCATACCCCTAAACGTCTAGACGTTTAGATGAATAAATGGTCAAATGTTGACTCGCTGGATCAACAGGAACTTCGATGAGCGCCCCTTCCGCCTCACCCTCTTCCGCTGCGCCTTCATCGGTCCGGCGCGCCTGGATGGCCGTCCTCGCCCGCACGCCGCGCGCCGATCTCGAAGCCGCGCTGCAGCATGCGCTGCACGACTTCCCCCCTCCCGCTTACGACTGGCTGCGACCGCCTGAAATCGGCCTCGCCATGGTGCGTGGACGTGTGGGCGGCAGCGGTGATCCGTTCAATCTCGGCGAGGCCACGGTCACGCGCGCCACGTTGCGTTTGCGGGTGGCCGAAGGCGCCGTGGCCACGGTTGGCGTTGCCTGTCATCTGGGCCGCGACCGCCGCCGCGCCGAACTCGCCGCGTTGGCGGACGCACTACTGCAAATGCCCGAGCATCACGCGGCTTTGCATGAGCAACTGATCGGGCCGTTTGCCGCGCAACAGGCCGCACAGCGCGACGCGCGGCGCGAGGACGTCGCGGCCACGCGCGTCGAATTCTTCACGATGGTCCGGGGCGACTGATGGAAAACTCACCGATTGCATTGTCCACACTCACGCCGGGTTTCGCCGATCCGGTGCATGACACTCAAGGGGTGTTCCGTACTTTGCTCGACGCGTTGTCGCGGCCGGGCACGATCGGCGTGGTCGAGAACGTGTTGCCGGCCGTACGTGGCACGCTTGCCACGCGCGCCGACCTCGCCGCGTTTGCCGCCTTGCTCGCGTTGTGCGACTACGCCACGCCGGTGTGGCTCGCGCAAACCGACACCGCGCTCAGTTCAGCGTTGCGCTTTCATACCGGCGCGCCGCTGGCGAACGATCCCGCTGAAGCCGCGTTCGCCTATATCCACGACGCCGCCACGTTGCCGCCGCTCGAGACCTTCGCGCTCGGCGCCGCGGAATCGCCCGAGCAGGCGGTCACGCTGCTGATCCGTGTCGACGCGCTAACCGGTGGCGCGCCGATCGTGCTGAGCGGTCCCGGCATTCAGCACACCGAGACGATCGCACCGGTCGGCCTGCCCGAAAACTTCTGGCGCGAACGCGCCGCGCTCGCGCCGCTGTTTCCTTGCGGTGTCGATTGTTATCTGGTCTGCGGCGACACGCTGATCGGCCTGCCCCGCACAACTCAAGCGAAGGTGAACTGATGTACGTTGCCGTCAAAGGTGGAGAACGGGCGATTGAAGCGTCGTGGCGCCTGCTCGACAAAGAGCGCCGTGGCGATCCGCAACTGGCCGAACTCAGCGTCGCGCAGATTCGCGAACAGTTGCGCCTGGCGGTCGCGCGTGTGATGACCGAAGGCTCGGTCTACGACGAAGAACTCGCCGCGCTCGCGATCAAGCAGGCGGCCGGCGATCTGGTCGAAGCGATCTTCCTGCTGCGCGCCTATCGCACCACGTTGCCGCGTTTCGGCTATACGCAGCCGATCGATACCGAAGCCATGCGGGTGGAGCGCCGTATTTCGGCGACTTTCAAGGACGTTCCGGGTGGTCAGTTGCTCGGCGCGACTTACGATTACACGCAGCGTCTGCTGGATTTCGCGTTGCTGGCCGAAGGCGATGCCGACGCGAGCGGCACGCCGCCCAACTTGTCGCCGCAGCGCGCCGCACCGGTTGTCGCCGAAGCCATGCCGCGCGTCGTCACGCTGCTCGACAAGGAAGGGCTGATCGAACGGGAACGTCCCACGCCGAACGCGCCGGAGCCCGGCGATCTGTCGCGCGAACCGCTCGCGTTTCCCGCGAGCCGCGCCACGCGCTTGCAGAATCTCGCGCGCGGCGACGAAGGTTTTCTGCTCGCCATGGGTTACGCCACGCAACGCGGCTATGCGAACTCGCATCCGTTTGCCGGCGAGATCCGCTTCGGCACGATCTCGGTCGAAATGGAACTCGACGAGTTGGGCGAGACCGTCGACATCGGTGAAATCGACATTACCGAATGCCAGATGATCAATCAGTTCGCCGGCAGCGGCGCAGTGCCGCCTACTTTCACGCAGGGCTACGGTCTCGCGTTCGGCCACTCGGAGCGCAAGGCGATGGCCATGGCGCTGGTGGATCGCGCGCTGCGCGCCGAAGAACTCGGCGAAACGCTGGCCTCGCCCACGCAGGACATCGAATTCATGCTGTCGCATAGCGATAGCGTCGAGGCGTCGGGCTTCGTTCAGCATCTGAAGCTGCCGCACTACGTCGACTTTCAATCGGAGCTGGAACTCGTGCGGCGCTTGCGTGCACAACACGTCGCACAGCACGCCACGCAGAACCGCGACGCAAGCGAAAGCGAAACCACGCCCCAGCAAACGGATCACGATCAGCAGGAGCAGGCAGCATGACCGCAGCCGCTACACCGCTTACCACGCCGTCGTACGACGCCGCCGCAGAGGGCTACAACTTCGCCTACCTCGACGAGCAGACCAAGCGCATGCTGCGCCGCGCGTTGCTCAAAGCCGTCGCCGTGCCGGGCTATCAGGTGCCGTTCGCCTCGCGTGAAATGCCGCTGCCGTTCGGCTGGGGCACGGGCGGCATTCAGGTCACCGCGGCGATTATCGGCCGCAACGACACGCTGAAGGTGATCGACCAGGGTTCCGACGAAACCACCAACGCGGTCAACATCCGCCGCTTTTTCGCGCGCACCACCGGCGTGGCGACCACGCGCCGCACCGTCGAAGCAACCATCATCCAGACGCGCCACCGCATTCCGGAAGCTCCGCTCACCGACAAACAGATTCTGGTCTACCAGGTGCCGATGCCCGAGCCGCTGTTCCGGCTCGAACCGCGCGTGGCGGAAAGCAAGAAGCTGCATGCGCTCGCGGACTACGGTCTGATGAGCGTGAAGCTGTACGAGGACATCGTGCATCACGGCAATATCGCCACCACGTACGACTATCCGGTGATCGTCAATCATCGCTATCTGGCGTCACCGTCGCCGATTCCGAAGTTCGACAATCCGAAGATGCATATGAACCCCGCGCTGCAATTGTTCGGCGCCGGCCGCGAGCGGCGCATTCATGCGATTCCGCCTTATACGCCGGTGCGCAGCCTCGACTTCGACGATCACCCGTTCGAAATACAGAAGTGGCAGCACGCGTGCGCGCTGTGCGGTTCGACGGAAAGTTTCCTCGACGAAATGATCGTCGACGACGCGGGCCAACGGATGTTCGTCTGCTCCGATAGCGATTACTGCCACGAACGCCGCGGCGACGCCGAATTCGATCCGTCGTCGCGCCCCACTGCTCAAGGAGAAGCAGCATGACGCCGCTGCTGAGCGCCCGCGCGCTCACCCAACAATACGGCGGCCGCAACGGCTGCAGGAACGTCAGCTTCGACCTGTATCCGGGCGAGGTGTTGTGCATCGTCGGCGAATCCGGCTCGGGCAAGACCACGCTGCTGAATGCGCTCGCGTTGAAAACCGAAGCCGACAGCGGCACGCTGCACTACACCGCCTCGCATGGGGAAAAGCTCGATTTGCTGACGCTGTCCGAACCGCGCCGACGGATGCTGATGCGCACCGAGTGGGGCTTCGTGCAGCAGAATCCGCGCGACGGACTGCGCAGCGGCGTCTCGGCCGGCGCGAATATCGGCGAGCCGCTGATGGCTGTCGGCGCACGCCACTACGGCGATATCCGCTACGCGGCCACGCAGTGGATGGAGCGCGTCGAACTCGACTCGTCGCGGATCGACGAATTTCCGGCCGCGTTTTCCGGCGGCATGCAGCAGCGTTTGCAGATTGCGCGCAATCTCGTGACCAGTCCGCGGCTCGTGTTCATGGACGAACCCACCGCCGGTCTCGACGTCTCGGTGCAGGCACGCCTGCTCGATCTGCTGCGCACGCTGACCTCCACGCTGCATCTGTCGGTGCTGATCGTCACGCACGATATCGGCGTGGCGCGTTTGCTCGCGCATCGCCTGATGGTGATGCAAGGCGGCGAAGTGGTCGAAGCGGGTCTGACCGATCAGGTGCTCGACGATCCGCAACACCCGTACACGCAAACGCTGGTTTCCTCGGTTCTGCCGGTTTGAGGCTCATGATGCAATCCATTGATACCGCCAATCCGACCTGCGCCGCCGGGCACGCATTCGCCGACAACGCCGCGTTGATGCTGCGCGCGGTCGACATCGGCAAGACCTTTACGTTGCATGGCCAGGGCGGCGTGCAGATCGAAGCGCTCGCGGGCGTGTCGCTCGACGTGGAGCGCGGCGAATGCGTGGTGCTGGTCGGCCCATCGGGCGCGGGCAAAAGCACGCTGCTGCGCTGCCTGTACGGCAATTACCTGGCGAGCACCGGTTCGATCGAGATTCGCGACGCCGCGGACGACGGCCGCGCCGTGTCGATCACCGGCGCCGAGCCGCACGACGTGCTGCGACTGCGGCGCGGCGTAGTCGGCTACGTCAGCCAGTTTCTGCGTGTGATTCCGCGTGTGCCGACGCTCACGCTCGTCGCCGAACCGCTGCTGTCGCGTGGGGTAGCCGAAGACGAAGCGCGCGCGCGGGCCGCGGCGCTGCTGGCGCGATTGAACGTGCCGGAGCGGCTGTGGACGCTGGCGCCCGCCACCTTCTCGGGCGGCGAGCAACAGCGCGTGAACATTGCGCGCGGCCTGATCGCCGGCCACCCGCTGTTGCTGCTCGACGAACCGACCGCTTCGCTCGATGCGGAGAACCGCGACGTGGTCGCCGATCTGATCGTCGAAGCGCGCGAACGCGGCGCGGCGATCGTCGGCATTTTTCACGACGAAGACACGCGCAACAAGGTGGCGACCCGCCGGCTCGAATTAAGGCCGCCGTTGCGCCATTGAGCGGATCGATTTGCGCCGTACCGCGCGAGAAACGGCATTACACTGAACCACCCACCCAGTCGCATCACTCAAGTCTGACTGACTACGGAGCAAGTCGATGTTGATCAGAAACGCTCGCATCGTGACGCGAGATGAAGTATTCACCGGCGTGGTACACGTCGAAGACGGCATGATTCGCGACGTCGAGCGCGGCACGACCACCGCGCGTGAAGCGCAGGATTGGGACGGCGACTATCTGTTGCCCGGCCTGATCGAATTGCACACGGACAATCTGGAGAAACATCTCGCGCCGCGTCCCGGCGTGCAATGGAATACCGACGCAGCGTTCGTGATTCACGATGCGCAGGTGGCCGCCGCCGGCATCACCACCGTATTCGATGCGCTCGCAATCGGTTCGCGCTCGAACGTGGGCTTGCGCGGCCGCGACGTGCAAACGCAATGCGCCGAATCGCTCACGCGTCTGTCCGAACGCAATCTGCTGCGCGCCGAACACTTTCTGCATCTGCGCTGCGAAATCGCCACCGCCGACGTGGTGGAACTGTTCGACTCGTTGTGCGCGCATCCATTGCTGCGGCTCGCCTCGGTGATGGACCATACGCCCGGTCAGCGCCAGTGGCACGACCGCGAGCAATGGCGCCGCTTTCAGGAGCGCAACGGCAAGCTGAGCGACGAACATGTCGCGACCGCGCTGACCGAGTTGTCGATCGAACAGGCCCGTTACGCCGACGCGCACCGCCGCGAGATCGTCGAACGTTGCAACCGGCTCGGCATTCCGGTGGCGAGCCATGACGACACGCTGGTCGAACACGTCGAACAGGCGCGCGCCGAAGGGATCGTGCTGGCCGAATTCCCGACCACTCGCGTGGCTGCGGAGGCCGCGCGCGAGCACGGCATTTCGACCATCATGGGCGCACCGAATATCGTGCGTGGCGGCTCGCATTCGGGCAACGTGTCGGCGCTCGAACTGGCCGAGGCGAATCTGCTCGATATCCTGTCGTCGGATTACGTGCCGTCGAGTTTGCTGACCGCCGTGTTCGAACTGGTCGCGAAAGCGGACTGGACGCTGCCGCGCGCGATGGCAACAGTCTCCGCCGAACCGGCGCGCACGGCCGGCTTGCATGACCGCGGCGCGATCGAAGCGGGCCTGCGTGCCGACTTCGTGCGGGTGACGATGCTCGACACGCTGCCGGTGCCGCGCGCCACGTATCGCGGCGGCGCACGGATCGTCTAGGTGCGGGCTTGAGATTGAGTGTGCGTGCGGGCGTGGGAAAAACGGCCTGGCGATCCGACTACAGTTGCCCCCACGCCACCAGCACCTTCTGGATACCGCGTGCGTAGGCGTCCCGCTCTCTCGGCGTTTCCGAGTGGTAGGCGCCGATCGCGCGCCACGTGTTGCCGTGCTTGACCATCTTCTGTTTCAGCAGCCAGGCCGCGACGTAGACGTTCACGCACGGATCGATCAGCGCGCGATGCGGCACCCCTTCGCGCGCGAGATCGCCGAAATGAATCGAGTTGATCTGCAACTGGCCGACGTCGATCGACCCATTGGCGTTGCGCCGAATCGCGCTCGGGTCGCCCTTCGATTCGTACCATGCCAGCGCGCGCAGCACCCACGGGTTGACGCCTTGATAGGCCGCGGCTTCGTTGAAGCAATCGTCGGCCGCTTGCGCTGTACCGCACGCCATCCAGCAGGCGAACGCAGCAAAGAAGATTTTCAAGGACATGCTTCATCCTTCCGCTCGAGAGCGATAAAGAGGTGAAAGCGGCGTGGTGTGTCGTCCTGCCTGCCGCGTTATTTGTTCATGGCCAGATCGATCTGGCGCTGCACGGTGTCGAGATACGCGTGCGACGCGTCGGACACGATCAGCCGCACCACCGGAGCCGGCGGCATGCGGCGCTCCTGCATCTGAACAGGCACGCGTGATTTCTTGCGATGCGGCGTCGGTTTGAGCGGCGCGCTGTCGTCATCGGTCGCACTCGGCGGCGGCAGCATGGCGAGCGACGGCAACGGCGGATACACCTTGTCCGCCGCCGGCGGAAACGCAGCGGCGGACTGCAAATCCGCGCCGGGCTGACTCGCGAACGCCGATGCGGCCAGCAGCGTGGTCAGGGCGAGCAATGCGCTGCGAGCGATCACGAGGGGCGCGTTCATTGAACCGTCCTGATCGACACGCTATACGGCTGCCCCAAGCCGGCCGTCCGGTTCTCGAAGTTCACCCGCGCCGTGCGTTGCGCGGGCACGCCTTTCCAGACCGCCTGATTCAGATAGCCGAAATCCTGGCCCAACGCGGTGACGAGCACGACCGTCGGCTGCGGCTGCGCGGCGGCCAGCGCGCCGGCTTTGGCCAGCACGGCGGTGAGTTGCGGATCGCGTGCACCGAGTGCGTCCGGCGGAATGTCGAAGCTGATCACTTCGTTCGGCGCCTTGTCCGGATGCGCCGCTATCGGCGGCGGCATCTGCGCGCAACCGGCGAGCGTCAGTGCAGCCACCAAGAAACAAACCTGTCGCTTCACGGAAAATCTCCAGTCAATCCGGTTGCCATAACGACGTTGTCGGCAAGCCCGCGACGAAAGTTGAGACGACGAAAACGCTTCCAGTGAAATGAAAAATACTTGCCTCAAGATCGGCGCAAACGATTGCTCGAGCGCTCGCCGAAGCGACGATCGAGGCAAACTTGCCTCGTGTTTTTGGCGGGTAATTGTCTGATTAAAGCGCGTTGCGGCGGGTCATCCGTCAGGCCATCGGCTCGGCCTCGCGGCCGGCCGTCGCGTCCTTACCGGCCCGCGCCTGCGCCTCTTCTTGCTGGGCGTGCTGTTCGCGCCGACGCGTTTCAAGCAGATCGTGATAGCGCAAATACGCGCAGCGTCCGCCGGATTTGGCCGCATACATGGCCGCGTCGGCGTTCAGCAGCAGTTCTTCGGCCGTGCCGCTGTCGTCCGGGAACTGGCTGATGCCGATGCTCGCGCCCACGTTCATGCTTTGCCCGTCCATTACGAGGGTTTCGTTCAACGTGTCCATGATGCGCGACGCGATCGCCGGCGCGGCCTCCGCGGAACGCGGCCCCTCGATCAGCACGATGAACTCGTCGCCGCCGAGTCGCGCCACCACGTCGGCGGTGCAGAGCACCTGCTTGAGCCGGCGCGCCACCACGGCCAGCACCTTGTCACCGATCGAATGGCCGAACTGGTCGTTGATCTGCTTGAAGCGGTCGAGGTCGACGAACAGCACCGCCAGACCCTCCTGACGCCGCGTGGCTTCGTCGATCGCGCTTTCGAGCTTCTGTATGAACAGCATGCGGTTCGGCAAGCCGGTCAGCCCGTCGTGCGTCGCCAGATGCACGAGCTCGCGTTGCTTGGCGTGCAGCACGTCCATCTGCGATTTGATTTCGCGGCGCAGACGATCGAAGCAGCGCGCCAGCACGCCGATCTCGTCGGTCCGTTTAAGCGGCAGCGTTTCCATGGCATGTTCGGCGAACAGATGCGTGGCCGCGTGCGCGAGCAGATGCAGCGGCTTGGTCAGCGCGCGTGCGAACAGCACGGCGAGGGCCAGCGCCAGCACGCTGAACACCAGCACCATACGAACGATGCGATCGCCGAGCAGATTCGCGCCGGACAACACGTCCTCGAGCGGCTTGGCGAGTCCGAGCACGATAAAGCGGTTGCCGGCGGAATCGCCGAACGGCCGGCGCACGAAGGCAAGCACCTGACCCGCGGCCTGCTTCGGCTTCACGAGGCCGTTGACGAGGATTTCGCTTTGCGACTGCTCGAAGAGCGGTTTGGTGACGGAGAAGCTGTCCTGGATCAGCACACGCCGGCCCCGGTCGAAGCCGAAGGTTTTCGATGCATCGGGATGGACCAGGAAATCGCCCCACTCGTTGGTGAGATAGACCTGGTAGTCGCTCGGTAAATCGCTTTGCAGGCGCTTGAGCAAACCGGCAAGGTCGACGTCGATCACCACGACGCCCACCACCTCGCCGCTCGCGTTCGCGACCGGCGTGCCGAGCCGCAAGGTCGGTTTGCCTTCTGCGCCATGCGCGCCGTACTCGTGATTGACCGAGATCGGCGACGTATAAATACGGCCCGGCGAAAACGCCAGCGTCTCGAACACATACGCGAACTGGCCTTTTTCCTGCAGGCTGTTGCCCTGCACGCGCGCGAGGCCGTCGCCGTCGCGGTCGAAGCGGATCAGTTCGAGCCCGTAGTGCTGCCGCGCGATCAGCCGGATCTGCAGATACTCGGGGTGATGGATCATGAAGCTCGAATACACCTGCGCCAACTGCTCGCGCGCCGCGTTCTTGCCGAGACCGTCGTCGGTTTGCGCAACGTCCGCCGCGGACGGCAAACTCGCGAGCACTTGCGCGTCGGCGCCGACGTCGTCGATCGAGCTGGAAAAGCGCTGGCCGAGCAGTTCCGTGGAAGTCAGCAGACTGTGGCCGGCTTCGTTCACCAGCATCGTGCGATTGGCGCGATACGCGTAATAGCCGGTCGCGCCGGACGCAAGCACGCCGATGCACGCGAGCAGCACCGACAACTTGACGGTCAGGCCGGGCCGTATCATCAGAAACGCTCCGACCGGTCGCCGGACACGATTCGGGCCCACAGGTCCTCGCGCCGCTGAATATCCTCCACCGGTCCGATCCACACGATGTGCGCGTTGTCGCTGTTGTCGACCGGCGCGCTCAGCGTATTGGCGAGCCCCTGACGTTGCGTGAGCAAGCCGCTCACGCCGGGTTCGAGCATGTAGTTGATCCACGCGAGCGCAAGCGCAGGGTCCTGCGCCGAACGCGTCATCGACCAGCAATCGAGCCACGCGAGCGCGCCTTCGTCGGGAATCACATAGCCCACGTCCGCGCCCGCGCGACGCAGCAATTCGACCTGCTGGGTGCCGTAATTGCCGAACATCAGCGCGACCTTGTGCTGCATGAAAACCGCGGTCGCTTCTTCGGGCAGCGTGTAATAGGTCAACAGATTGCGGCGCAGATCGACGAGCTTCTGCGCGATCGTGTGAATCTGCGCGGCGTCGAGTTGAAACGGATGCGTGTAGCCGAGCGCCAGCGCGGTGAACGAGAAGTTGTGCTGCGCGCTGTTGAAATCGAGCACCTTGCCGCGGTATTTCGGATTCCACAGCTCGCGCATGGAACGCGGCGGCACCGCGATCTGCTTGCGATCGTAGATCAGGCCCATCGACGAATACGTGAACGGAATCGCGTACACCTTGCCCGCCGACGTGAGCCCTTCAATCGACGTGCGCGCCTGAAACCGCGGCAGTTGCAGTTTCGTGTTCGGCAGGCTCGCCAGATCGAGCGGCGCCAGCAGATTGGCGCGCGAATAGCGCTGGATTTCGGCGGTGTTGGCGGCAAGCACGTCGAACGGCGGCGTGTCCTTGCTGTGCATCAGCGTCCACAACGCTTCGTCGGAATCGGCCAGGGTGACTTCCACCTTGACCTTGTAGCGCGACTCGAAGGTCTTGACCACGTCGTCATCGGCATAACCGGGCCACGCCAGTACGCGCAGGATTTTCTCGCCGGCCTGGACCGGCGCAGCCGAGAAAAACCCGCAGCACAAAATCGCGCCGAGCAGAAGCGGCAGCAATGCGGATAAAGCCCCGCAGCGCGAACTGGTCGCGCGAGCCGCAGCCCCCGCGATTCTCCGCGGGAAGAATCGTTTCCAACAGCGCATGTCATCTGCCATCAACATCTTGTGCATATACAACACCGTTTAGCAGAAGGCCTGGCCGACGAACGCCAGCACGCGGAGGCGATCCGCGCAGGTGGTGTTCGGTGACTTTCTTCAGACAGATACGCTCATTGCGCCGCCGGAAGCGAGCGCGAGGAGCATTGATGATAGCGCTAAAGCAATACAATTTTGTTTTCGGCCACGACGGTGTCGGGAAAAACGGCAAACCGGGCGTGACCGGTCAAACGGGCACATCCGCATTAACGGCGATTTATGCGGAATCTTTAATTTGGCGGGCCGCCGCTTGAAACGCACGCGCGTAGTAACAGGCTGTAATCAACCTTACTTAATAGCGCGACTCGAAAGGATAACTATGCCCAATGAATTATGGTATTAAGCGAGCCGCGCCCACGCCGGGGCAATACTTAAAGAAGAGCGGCACGGTTGCCGATAACGTTAACTTGTCCCTCGCCGGTAACGGTCAGGGCAAAGCATGAAGCGAACCGGTTTTCGGGTCGTCGAACAAGACAACCACAATGCGCTTGAAGAAAACAGAATGGATGTTGCTGGCCGTCGTGGCCGGCTCGGTAATGGGCTTCGGAAACTGGCTGCAAGGTGAAATGAACCGTGCGTCGCTTGCGCGCATTCAGCGCGATTCAACCAACCCGCAGGACTTGCAGGACTCGCATGGCGCATGCGCGGGCATGAATGCACGCGAGGCGGAAATGATGGGTAAAGGCGAACTCTGGTGCGGCGCGGTCGGCACTTTAAACCCCACCACATTCTCGCGTTAAAAGCTATCCTCATCCGCCATCCGGTGTTTCACTAGCTTCCCAATATTTTTGAACTGATAAGCTTGGCGCGCGCTGCTGGCCGCCCCGGCTGGCGGCTTCCACCCAAGCCCGGTCGTGAGTCGCGCCGGGCGGCCCGCCGCGGCAAAACCGCATATGGGCGTATTTGAACTACACCGAGGAGTTAATCAGTGAAAAAACTGCTAGCGGCTTTGACGGTTGCTTTGCTTGCTACCGTCTCGATTGGCGCACACGCTAAAGATTGGTCGACTATCCGTTTTGGCGTTGACGCCAGCTATCCCCCGTTCGAGTCCAAAGGCTCGGATGGCAAGCTCGTTGGCTTCGACATCGACCTCGGCAATGAAATCTGCACGCGCCTGAAGGCCAAATGCGTGTGGGTCGAAAACGACTTCGACGGCATGATTCCGGCCCTGAAGGCGAAGAAGTTCGACGGCGTGCTGTCGTCCATGTCCATGACGCCGCAACGCGCCGAACAGATCGCGTTCTCGTCGAAACTGTTCAACACGCCGACGCGCCTCGTGTCGAAGAAAGGTTCGGGCGTGATGCCGACGGCTGACTCGCTGAAGGGCAAGGCGGTGGGCGTCGAGCAGGGCACGATCCAGGAAACCTACGCGAAGACCTACTGGGAGCCGAAGGGCGTGAAGGTCGTTCCGTATCAGAACCAGGATCAGGTCTACGCCGACTTGCTGTCGGGTCGTCTGGACGCGTCGCTGCAAGACGCCGTGGAAGCTGAAATCGGCTTCCTGAAGACGCCGCGCGGCGCCGGTTATGACTTCGCAGGCAAGGATATCGTCGACGAGAAGGTCCTCGGCAACGGCGCAGGCATCGGCATGCGCAAGGAAGACACCGATCTGAAGGTGAAGGTCGACAAGGCGATCGCCGACATCATCAAGGACGGTACGTACAAGAAGCTCGAGAAGAAGTACTTCGACTTCGACGTGTACGGCAGCTAAGCCCTTCCCGCGCGCCTGACGGCGCGCGTGCCGGCTTGCAGGAAACGGGCTCCGCCACACGCGGGGCCCGTTTCGTTTGTGCCGCCCGGTCGACCCACGCCATGCGTCGGATCGGCTAAGATCGTGCGGTCGAGGCGCGTGAAGCGCGCTGCCTCCGCGTTGCTTTTGCCTTGCTGCCCAACCTGCTTTTCCACTGAAATCAACGACATAGCGCGGCACGCCTCGCTTGCCCGCGACTCCGAAGACCATGCAAACCCAAACCCATCCGCTGATTGCCCCGACGCTCGGCACTGCCCGTAACCTGACGAGTTTTCATTACGGTTCCGGCGGCGGGCAGAAGATTTATATCCAGTCGTCGCTGCACGCCGACGAGTTGCCCGGCATGCTGGTGTCGTGGGAACTGCGCCGCAAGCTGGCCGCGCTGGAAGCCGCCGGCAAGGTGCGCGGCGAAGTCGTGATCGTGCCGGTGGCCAACCCGATCGGCCTGAATCAGCACTTTCTAGGCCATCTGACGGGCCGCTTCGAGACCAACACCGCGCAGAACTTCAACCGCAATTTCCACGATCTGTCGGCGCTGGTGCAACCGGTGATCGAGTCGCGTCTGAGCGACGACGTCGACGCCAACCGCAGCGCCATCCGCACGGCCATGCGTGAAGCGCTCGACGCGCAAAAGCCGGCAACCGAACTCGAATCGCAACGTCTGGCGCTGCAAAAGCTCTCGTACGACGCCGACGTCGTGCTCGATCTGCATTGCGACTGGGAAGCCGCGCTGCACCTCTACACGAACCCCGACCTGTGGCCGGAAGTCGAGCCGCTCGCGCGCTATCTGGACGCGAAGGCCTCGCTGCTGGCGCTCAATTCGGTGGGCAACCCGTTCGACGAAATTCACAGCTTCTGCTGGTCGGATCTGCGTGGCCGTTTCGGCGAGCGCTTCCCGATTCCGAACGGCTCGATCTCGGTCACGATCGAACTGCGCGGCCAGCGCGAGGTGTCGTACGAGTACGCCGAGCGCGACGCGCAGGCGATCGTCGAGTATCTGACCTCGCGCGGCGTGATCGACGGCACGGCCGCCCCGCTGCCGCCGCTCGAATTCGCCGCCACGCCGCTGGCCGGCGCCGAGCCGATCGTCGCGCCGATCAGCGGCGTGCTGGTGTACCGCTGCGAAGTCGGCACCTGGGTCGACGTTGGCCACGAAATCGCCGACATCGTCGACCCGCTGACAGATCGCGTCGTCACGTTGAAGAGCAGCGTGGCCGGCGTGCTGTACGCGCGGCATCTGACGCGTTTCGCGACGGCCGGGCTGGAGTTCGCGCGGATTGCCGGCGCGACGGCGTTTAGAAGCGGCTCGTTGCTGAGCAACTAGGCTCAGAACGCCGGAATAATCGCGCCTTTGAACTGCGTGTCGATGTACTTGCGCACTTCATCCGACTCATACGCCGCGACCAGCTTCTTCACCCACGGCTGGTTGCGGTCCTGCACGCGCACGGCGATCAGATTCGCATATGGGCCTTTCAGGTCTTCGATCGCGATCGCGTCTTTGGTCGGCTGCAGGCTGGCCTTGACCGCGTAGTCGGTGTTGATCGACGCCGCGTCCAGATCGTCGAGCGCGCGCGGCAGTTGCGCGGCATCCAGTTCGACCAGCTTGATCTTCTTCGGATTCTCGACGACGTCGAGCGGCGTCGCGTTGACGCCGTTCGTGCCGACGCCCGGCTTCAGCTTGATCACACCGTACTTCTGCAACAGCAGCAACGCGCGGTTGCCGTTCGACGGATCGTTCTGGATGCCGACCTTCGCGCCTTCCGGCAAGTCCTTGAGCGACTTCAGTTTCTTCGAATAGAAGCCCATCGGCGAGACGTAGGTCAGGCCGACGTTGACGATCTTGTAGCCGCGCTGCTTGATCTGGCTGTCCAGAAACGGCTGATGCTGAAATCCGTTGGCGTCGAGATCGCCCGAGTCGAGCGCGGCGTTCGGCTGCACGTAGTCGTTGAACTCGATCACCTTCACGTTCAGACCTTCGCGCGCCGCGACTTTGGTCACGACCGACCAGATCTGCGCATCCGGGCCGCTCATCGTGCCGATCCTGAGTTCCTTGTCCGCGGCTTGCGCCAACGTTGCCGTCAGCGAAATGGCGGCGATTGCGAGCAGATTCTGGATGATTGTCCGGCGTTGCATACGTTTTCCCCACGGGCGATGTGATTGGTAGGGGCGCATCGTCGCATGCGCTAACCGCCCGGAAAACCAATCGTTTTTCACACGCTTAGATGGCGAAAAGTGAAAAAGCTTATACGCAGCGTGGCTTGTGCGAATTCGCCTTGCAACGCTATGTGAGTGTCGCGCCGGCGCGACAGATTTCAAAAATAAGCAAACCTGTCACATACCTTACTCTGCGTTCCCTTAAATTTCGGCCCATCGCACGACCTTGCCAAAGAGCTGGGCTTGGCGATCGCTCAATTTTTTATCCGGAGAAAGTCTTGAACAAGAAAGTATTTGCCGCCGCTACGCTCGCAGTCTTCGCTTCCGCCGCTCACGCACAAAGCAGCGTCACGCTGTATGGCCTGATCGACGCAGGTATCAGCTACGCCAACAACTCGAAGACCGCAAGCGGTCACGACAACCTCGTCAAGTACGACGACGGCGTCGCTCAAGGCAGCCGTTGGGGCCTGCGCGGCACCGAAGATCTGGGTGGCGGCCTGAAGGCGCTGTTCGTGTTGGAAAGCGGCTTCAACAGCGGCAACGGCACGCTCGGCCAGGGCGGCGCGTTGTTCGGCCGTCAAGCTTATGTCGGTCTGTCGCAAAACAACGTCGGTTCGGTGACGTTCGGTCGCCAGTACTCGTTCTCGACCGACTATCTGGGTGGCAACTACTCGACCGGCGGCCAGACCGTCGCGGGTAACTACGCTTACCACATCAACGACATCGACCAACTGACGTCGAGCCGTATCAACAACGCAGTCAAGTTCAGCAGCGCGAATTTCGCGGGCCTGACCTTCGGCGCGATGTACGGCTTCTCGAACCAGGCTGGCGCATTCGCAGGCGCACCGGCAACGGGCCCGGCAACGGCATCGGTGGCAGGTTCGTCGCGTGCTTACAGCTTCGGCGTGAACTACGCAAACGGCCCGTTCGGCGTCGGCGCAGCGTACACGGACATCCGTTACCCGGGCCAGGCATCGCCGATCTTCTCGACGGCTATCTCGAACCTGACGCTCAACACCGTGCGCGATCTGCGTACGTTCGGCGTTGGCGGCCGTTACTCGATCGGCGCAGCGACGCTGTGGGCGTTGTACACCAACACGCACTTCTCGCCGATCACGGGTGCGTCCACGACGTTCGCAGCGTATGAAGCAGGCGCGAAGTACGCATTCACGCCGGCTCTGACGGCAGGCGCGGGCTACACGTACATGCACCTGAGCGGCTCGAACACGGGTCACTTCAACCAGGGCGACCTGAGCCTCGACTACGCGCTGAGCAAGCGTACGGACGTGTACGCACTGGGCATCTACCAGATCGCTTCGGGCCGCGTCGGTTCGTCGAATCTGGCAGCACAGATCGGTTCGAGCACGAGCTACTTCGGTAACTCGGGCACGGCTGACAACCAACTGGCGTTCCGCGTCGGTATCCGTCACAAGTTCTAAGCGAGTCTTTGCCGGCGAGGAGCGTCAGCGCCTTGCCGGTTCGAGATTCAGGAAAAACGCCCTACGGGGCGTTTTTCACTTTCTGCTCGCCTCAGAGGGCGCGGACCAGCCCGGCAGCGAGCTCCAGGCGGTTGCGCGCGGCCTGGTATTCATCGACGAAACTCGCCACCAGTTCGGCCGCGGGCATGACCCGCTTGACCGCGCCGACGCCCTGGCCGGCGCCCCAGATGTCGCGCCATGCCTTGGCCTTGCTGATGTTCTCGGCGCTGAAGTTCATGCTGGACGGATCGGACTCCGGCAGCGCATCCGGATCGAGCCCGGCGTTGGCGATGCTGTGGCGCAGGTAGTTGCCATGCACGCCGGTAAACAGATTGGAATACACGATGTCCGCGGCCGTGCTGTCGACGATCATCTGCTTGTAGCGCTCGTCCGCATTGGCTTCCGACGTCGCGATAAAGGCCGAGCCGATATAGGCCAGATCGGCGCCGGCCGCCTGCGCGGCGAGGATCGCATCGCCGCTGGCGATCGCGCCGGACAGCGCTAACGGGCCGTCGAACCATTCGCGGATCTCGTGCAGCAGTGCGAACGGCGACAGCCGGCCGGCATGTCCACCGGCACCCGCTGCGACCGCGATCAGGCCGTCCGCGCCTTTGTCGATCGCTTTCTTCGCGAACGTATTGTCGATCACGTCGTGCAACACGATGCCGCCGTACGCATGCACCGAACGGTTCACGTCCTCACGCGCGCCGAGCGACGTGATGGTGATCGGCACCTTGTATCTGGCGCACAGCTCGAGATCGTGCTCCAGCCGGTTGTTCGACTTATGCACGATCTGATTGACCGCGAACGGCGCGGCCGGCCGCTCCGGATGACGGGCGTCGTGCTCGGCCAGCTCATTCGTGATGCGCGCCAGCCATTCCTCCAGCACCGGTCCAGGCCGGGCGTTGAGGGCCGGGAACGAGCCGACGACACCGGCCTTGCATTGTGCGATCACGAGCTCGGGGTTGGAGATGATGAACAGCGGCGAGCAGATCATCGGCAGCGCGAGGCGGCCTTTGAGTATGGCGGGTAAGGACATGAGTTTTCCTACAAGGAAGGAACGATGTTCAGTGCTTGCCGGCAACGACCCGGCAGCGGCCCGGCAGAAAACCGGCAGCAAGTTCGGCAGCAGGTTCGGCAACCAGCCGTGGTGTCGGCAAAGCGGGAGTGCGGCCGCTCAGACCGCGGCGCTCTTGCCGCTCAGCAAGGCCTGGGCCGATGCCAGTTGCGCCCCCATCTGAGCCGCCAGCGCCTGCAGGCCGCTCATGGGACGCACCATGACCTCGAATTCCTCGATCTTGCCGTGCTCGTCGAAGCGCAGCATGTCGATGCCTTTAAGCGATTTGCCGTCGACTTCGGCGCTGAATTCCAGCACCACGCTACGGCCGTCTTCGCTGACGAAACGGCGGTGGTACTCGAATTGGCGGAACACGCCGTTGACCGTTTTCAAGATCAGCCGGATGGCCGCTTTGCCCGGATAGGACGTGTGCGCAACCGGCGAGCGAAACACGATGCTGTCGGACAGCAGCGGATCCAGCTCGTCCATCGCATTGCGTTGCAAAAGGTCGTGCCAGGCCGACAGCGTGCGCTGCGCGGCTTCGGATAAGGGGTGTGCTTCCACGTCGGTCTCCTGGGGATAGGCGTTTATCAATACGCAACTGGTTGCATAAAGAATAGCGGGATGCCGCACGATATGCAACTGAGTGCATAAAGTTTTGCGACCTGCACGGCAGCCGCTAAAATGGCGCCCATGTCCATTCAACACGCCCTCCTCACTTCGCTGCTGGAAAAGCCTTCCAGCGGCTACGACCTTGCGCGGCGCTTCGACAAATCCATCGGCTATTTCTGGCATGCCAGTCATCAGCAGATTTATCGCGAACTTGGGCGGATGGCCGAGGCGGGCTGGATCGTCGCGAGCGACGACGAAGAAGGCGGCAAGCGCCGCCGCCGGCTGTACCAGGTGCTGGCGCCGGGGCAGGACGAACTGGCGCGCTGGGTGTCGGAGCCCACGACAGACGGCGACGCGAGCCGCGCCCTGCTGATCAAGCTCAGGGCGGAGTCCGTCATCGGCCCGCATGGGGTGGATCGGGAATTACGCCGGCTCATCGCCGAGCATCGGGCCAAGCTGGACACCTATCTCGAGATCGAACAGCGCGACTTTGCGGCGAGCGATATGTCGATCGCGCAGAAGCTGCAGCATGCGGTCTTGCGCGGCGGCATCATGACGGAGCGCGGTTGGCTCGAATGGGCCGGCGAGGTGTTGCCCATTCTGGAGACGGCCGGGCGCAGCGCGCCTCAGTAGTTGCCTCAGTAGCCGCAGTAGCCCTTGCCCGGCGAGCAAGCAGACGGTCGCCTCACCACGGAACCACTCGACCGAGATAGTCGAGGTAATGCAATCCTGAGCGTCCTTCGTAGGCGTCGATCGTGTTCAACAGGTTCGGAATGCTTTCCTCGATACTCAAGCGCGCTTCCGGTCCACCCATGTCGGTTCGCACCCAACCCGGCGCCATCAATAGCAAGGTTCGCGGGTCGTCGGCGTGGCGCGCCGCGAAACTGCGCATGAACATGTTCAGCGCGGCCTTGCTGCCGCGATACACCTCGTAATTGCCGTTGACGTTGTTCGTGACGCTGCCCTGCCCCGACGACATCACGCCGATCGTGCCGTTTGGCTGCACGAGATCCTGAAACGCCTCGACCACGCGCATCGGACTGAGCGCGTTCGTCACCATCACGCGGATGAATTCATCCGTCGACACGTCGGCAATAGTTTCGCGGTCGTCGTTCTTCACCCCCGCGTTGACGAACAGCACGTCGAGTTGCCGTCCGGCGAGTCGCGCGCGTAACGCCGCGACCTGCTCGGCAAGCGTAATGTCCACCGTTTCGATTTCCAGCGCACCGCCGAGTCGACGAAGACCGTCCGTCGACGAAGCTCGCGCGGTGGCGATCACGCGCCATCCGCGCTTCAGGTATTCCGCGGCCATCGCGAGACCGAGGCCACGAGACGCGCCGACTAGCAGCACAGTTTTCTGCGCAGAGGTGATTTGCATAAGATAGGTCCTGGTGAATGAGGCTCGCCGACGTTGTCGGCGCCGAGCCGGTCCACTCAATATATCGATGCGCGACACACGGCGGAAGGCGCGCCGCCTGCACTCATTAGCTGCACGAAACGCCTCGTCCCAAACGCCGATGTTACGATCGAGCATGCCCGAACCCGACCTGAACCTGCTGATTGCGCTCGATACCCTGCTGACGGACGGCAGCGTGGCAGGCGCCGCGCGCCGCCTGGGATTAAGCGCCTCCGCGATGAGCCGAACGCTGACCCGGCTGCGCGCCGTGACTGGCGATCCGTTGCTGGTCCGCGCGGGTCGCGAGATGGTGTTGACGCCGTATGCCGAAGTCATTCGCGAACGCACGCGCAATACGGTTCACGAGGCTCGCGCACTGCTTCGCCCGTCCGCGACGGAACCCGATTTCTCGACGTTACGCCGCACCTTCACGCTTCGCGCCAACGACGGTTTCGTCGAAGTCTTCGGCTCGGCGCTGATCGCCGCCGCAACCTCGCTCGCACCGCACGTGTGCCTCTCCTTCATGCCGAAAGCCGAGAAGACCGCCGCGCCGCTGCGCGACGGTTCGGCCGATCTCGAGATCGGGGTGCTGGGCGAGATGGGTCCCGAGGTGCGGGTTCAGGCGCTGTTCCGCGATCGTTTTATCGGCGCAGTCCGGAAGGGGCATCCGTTGGCAACGGAGGGAGACGTGACCGCCGAACGCTATGTCGCATTCGGCCACGTCGTCGCATCGCGGCGCGCGTGCACTCGCGGACCGGTCGATGACGCGCTGGCCGCGCTCGGTCTCGAACGCAACATCGTGGCCGTGGTGCCGAGCTTTCCCGCCGCACTCGCGGTGGCGCGAACGTCGGATCTGGTGGCGCTCGTGCCCGCGTCGTTCATGGTGAGTCGAACGGAACCGCAACGCGACCCCGCGGGCGACGACATCTTCGCCTTCGACCTTCCCGTGACGACCGAAAAAATCACGGTGTCGCAGATGTGGCATCCGCGTCTGGAGGTCGACCCGGTGCATCGCTGGTTGCGTCAGCTCGTACTGTCAGTTTGCCGGCAGCGGATTCCATTTGACATTCCCCCTGCACGATTAACATAAATTGACATTGCGAAGTCAGTCGCGCGATTAAACTCACTTCCAGTTCTGTCTAAAAATAGTTCGATGCAGGCGAGTCTTATTTTTATTACGATATCCTGACTTTCGTTTCGCATTAAGCGAATTAATCCGGTTCATTCCGATTAGCTCGATCAGTAAGCAGTTTTGAAATTGACATTTGTGTAGCAAGTCCAACTTAACTGCTGACCTATGAAGTTCATCATGAAGCCTTGCAAAGCACCGGCATGCCTGCCATCCACTCGACCGCTCCCAGCCGCGAGCGTCATAAGAACGGCGTGATCCCGGCATCGAGCATTTTGCGAACGCCTTCCCGGGTCATTCGTCGATAACGCGTGCCGCCGCCGTGCTCATCTCCCATAGATGAAGCGGAATAGCGCGGATTAAACGACACCCCGTTTCGACCCATTGCAATTGCGTTGCGAACACGTTGAACACGCAATCGTATTGGCCGAATCGACGTCCATAACAAATAGAGGAGAAAAGCATTCATGTCCATGCAATGGTGGCGCGGCGGCGTGATCTATCAGGTGTACCCGCGCAGTTTCGCCGACGGCAACGGCGACGGCGTGGGCGATTTGCCGGGTCTCACCGCAAAGCTCGACTACATCCATTCGCTCGGCGTGGACGCGATCTGGGTGTCGCCGTTCTTCACGTCGCCGATGAAGGATTTCGGCTATGACGTGTCGAACTATCGCGACGTCGATCCCACCTTCGGCACGCTGGACGATTTCGACCGTCTGATCGACAAGGCGCACGCACTCGGCCTGAAAGTGATGATCGATCAGGTGTTGAGTCACTCGTCCGATCAGCATGCGTGGTTCGTCGAAAGCCGGACGAGCCGCGACAATCCGCGCGCCGACTGGTACGTGTGGGCCGATGCCCGCGCCGACGGCACGCCGCCGAACAACTGGCAATCCGTGTTCGGCGGCTCGGCCTGGCATTGGGAATCGCGCCGCCGCCAGTACTACCTGCACAACTTTCTGACCAGTCAGCCCGATCTGAACTTTCATCATCCGGCGGTGCGGGAGCAGATGCTGTCCGAGGTGCGTTTCTGGCTTGACCGCGGCGTGGACGGCTTCCGCTTCGACGCCTGCAATTTCCATTTTCACGACGCGAAGCTGCGCGACAACCCGCCTGCCGAATCGAGCGGCGGATTCATGGTCTCGTCCGAAAACCCCTATCGGATGCAGGAGCATCGCTACGACAACACGCAGCCGGAAAACGTCGCCTTCTTCGTGCAACTGCGGGCGTTGCTCGACGAGTACGGTGCGGCGAGCGTCGGCGAAGTCGGCGGCGAAAATGCGCTGGCGACGATGGCGCAATATACGGCCGACGGCGACAAGCTGCACATGGCCTACAGCTTCAACCTGCTGACGCCCGAGTTCAGCGCCGCGCACGTGCGCGAGACGGTCGAGCAAATGGAAGCCAAGCTGGCCGAATACGGCGGCAAGGGCTGGACCTGCTGGTCGACCGGCAACCACGACGTGCCGCGTGTCATGACACGCTGGGGCAAGGAGCACGGCGGTCCGTCATTCGCCCGCCTGGTGCTGGCCATGCTGAGCACGTTGCGCGGCAGCGTCTGTCTTTACCAGGGCGAGGAACTCGGCTTGACCGAGGCCGATATTCCGTTCGAGCGCATTCAGGATCCCTACGGCATCACGTTCTGGCCGGAATTCAAGGGACGCGACGGTTGCCGCACGCCGATGCCGTGGCGAGCCGATGCGCCATTCGGCGGTTTCTCGCCGGTCGAACCGTGGCTACCGATGCCGCACGCGCATCTGACGCAGGCGGTCGATCTGCAAAGCGAAGATCGCAATTCCACGCTCGCGTTCTTCCGACACTTCCTCGCCTGGCGCAAGCGGCATCCGGCGCTGCAGGAAGGCGACATCCGCTTTCTCGACGCCGCGGAGCCGCTGCTCGTGTTCGAACGCACGCTCGGTGCCGATCGCTACGTATTCGTCTTCAACCTGGGCGCCACACGCGAGACCTGGACGTTCCCCGCGGGGCTGAAGCTCGCCACCGTGGACGGCCACGCCCTGCGCGGCGGCGCCCTGGGCGACCGCCGGATCGATCTGGCGCCCCACGGCGGATGGATTGGACGGTCCTGTTCATAGCAATCCGAAGTTCATAAGGAACGGTCCGATGTTCAATCAGGATGTGATCGCCGCATTGCTGGCGGGCGAGCATGACGACCCGTTCGCGGTACTGGGCATGCAGCGAACCGCCGACGGCCTGGTCGTGCGGGCGCTGCTCCCCGGTGCGTGCACGGTCGGCGTGGTGGAGCGCGCCGGCGGCCGCGAGGTGGCCACGCTCGATCGCGTCGACGGTGGCGATCTGTTCGCCGGGCGCATCGTGGGACGCGACGAGCCGTTCGCCTACCGCTTGCGGATCGACTGGGGCATGCACCGGCAGGATCTCGACGACAGTTACCGCTTCCCGCCGCGGCTCGGCGACACCGACGTCTGGCTGCTCGCCGAAGGCACGCATCTGCGTCCCTATGAAAAGCTGGGCGCGCATCCGCTCGAGATCGACGGCGTCGCGGGCGTCGGTTTCGCGGTGTGGGCGCCGAACGCGAAACGCGTGTCGGTGGTGGGCGGCTTCAACAACTGGGACGGTCGGCGTCACATGATGCGGCTGCGCCACGAATGCGGCGTGTGGGAGACGTTCATCCCGGACGTGGCCGCCGGCGATCGCTACAAATTCGAAATCCGCACGCAGCAAGGCGACGTCCTGCTGAAGTGCGACCCGTTCGCTTTCCGCGCCGAAATGCGGCCCGCCACCGCGTCGGTGGTGAACGGACTCGTGCCGGTCACGCCGGCCGATCCGGCTCGACAGCGCGCCAACGCACTCGACGCACCGATCAGCATCTACGAGGTACACGCCGGCTCGTGGCGGCGTGTACCGGACGACGGCAATCGCTGGCTCACCTATCGGGAGCTGGCCGGGCAGTTGATTCCGTACGTGAAGGAGATGGGCTTTACCCATATCGAACTGCTGCCGCTGAACGAGCATCCGTTCGACGGCTCATGGGGCTATCAACCCACCGGCCTCTACGCGCCCACCTCGCGCTTCGGCTCGCCCGACGATCTCCGCTATTTCGTCGAGACCGCGCACGCGAACGGTATCGGCGTGCTGCTGGACTGGGTGCCGGCCCATTTCCCGACCGACGCGCACGGTCTCGCGCAATTCGACGGCACCTGTCTCTACGAACACACCGACCCGCGCGAAGGCTTCCATCACGACTGGAACACGCTGATCTACAACTACGGCCGCAAGGAAGTCGCCAATTACCTGACGGCCAATGCGCTGTTCTGGATTGAGCGTTACGGCGTGGACGGCCTGCGCGTCGATGCGGTGTCGTCGATGCTGTATCGCGATTACAGCCGGGCGCACGATCAATGGATTCCGAACCGCTTCGGCGGTCGCGAGAATCTGGAGGCGATCGACTTTCTGCGTAGCATGAACCGGATCGTCTGCGCCGAACGTCCGTCGGCGATCACCTTCGCGGAGGAATCGAGCAGCTTCCCGAACGTGTCCCGTCCGTTGGAAATGGGCGGACTCGGCTTTCACTACAAGTGGAACATGGGCTGGATGAACGACACGCTCGCGTACATGGCGCAGGATCCGGTGCATCGCAAATACGATCACGGCAAGCTGACCTTCGGCCCGTTCTACGCCTTCAGCGAGAACTTCGTGTTGCCGCTCTCGCACGACGAAGTGGTGCACGGCAAAGGGTCGATCCTCGCCCGCATGCCCGGCGACGACTGGCAGCGCTTCGCCAACCTGCGCGCCTACTACGGCTTCATGTGGGGACATCCCGGCAAGAAATTGCTGTTCATGGGCTGCGAGTTCGGCCAGGCGGACGAATGGCAGGCCGACCGCAGTCTCGACTGGCACCTGCTGGCGAACCCGCTGCATAGCGGCGTGCAACGGCTGGTGCGCGATCTCAACGCGGTGCAACGGCACTATCCGGCGCTTCATCGGATCGATTTCGATTCGCGTGGCTTCGAATGGATCAGCCACGACGATTGCGAGAACTCGGTGTTCTCGTTCATTCGCCGGGACGACGACGGACACGTCGTGCTGGTGATCTGCAATTTCACACCGGTGCCCCGTCACGACTACCGGATCGGTGTATCCGCGCACGGCCGCTACCGCGAGATCATCAATACCGACGCGGCGATTTACGGCGGCAGCGGCATCCACAACGACGACCGGCTCGCCGAACCGGTGGCTTCGCATGGCCGCGACTGTTCGCTCGTGCTGACGGTGCCGCCGCTCGCGACGGTGATGTTCGAGCTGATCGGATAACGCCATGTCCATCGCACGCAATCTGACAACCGGGGCGCCCTATCCGCTCGGCGCGCACTGGGACGGCCGCGGCGTGAATTTCGCGCTGGTGGCGCCGCATGCGCGCGCGGTCGAGTTGTGTCTGTTCGACGCCGAAGGCCACGGCGAACTGGCGCGTCTGGCCTTGCCGGGCAATGAACACGGCGTCTGGCACGGCTACCTCGAAGGCGGCGAACCCGGGCTGGTTTACGGCTACCGCGTCGACGGCCCGTACGCGCCGCAGCACGGTCACCGTTTCAATCCGAACAAGGTGCTACTCGATCCCTATGCGCGGCTGGTGGTCGGACAGTATCGCGGCCAGGACGGCTTCAACGGCCACGACGCGAGCAATGCGCGGCAACCCGATCCGGCCGACAACGCGGCGATCGCGCTCAAGGCGCGTGTCGTTCACGAGCCATACGACTGGCGCGGCGATACGCCGCCGCGTGTGCCGCTCGCCGAGACGATCCTGTACGAGGTCCATCCGAAAGGACTCACGCAACGGCACCCCGATGTCGCCGCGCGTTCGCGCGGTACGTATGCGGGTCTCGCCAGCACCGCGATGCTCGACCACTTGCAGACACTCGGCGTGACGACCGTGAGTCTGCTGCCGGTCCATCACCGCGCGGACGAAGCGCGGCTGCAACGCGCGGAACTGAGCAATTACTGGGGCTATTCGAGCATCGCGTTCTTCGCGCCCGAAACGCGCTACTGGTCCGGCCGTCAAGGCAGCACGCCGATCAGCGAATTCCGCGACATGGTGCGCGCGTTGCACACTCGCCATATCGAGGTCATCCTGGACGTGGTGTACAACCACACGGCCGAAACGGACGAACACGGCCCGACCTTGAGTTTTCGCGGCATCGACAACGCGCTCTACTACCGTTTGCGCGCGGACAATGCCGCGCTGTACGAAAACTGGACCGGTTGCGGCAACTGTCTCGACCTCGCCGAACCGCGCGTATTGCAACTGGTGATGGACTCGCTGCGCTACTGGGTCGAGGAGATGCATGTCGACGGTTTCCGCTTCGATCTGGCGCCGATCCTGGCGCGCGGCGCGCACAGCTTCTCGGCCACCGCGGCGTTCCTGACCGCGGTCCGCCAGGACCCGGTGCTGGCGCGCGTCAAACTGATCGCCGAACCGTGGGACATCGGCCCGGACGGCTATCAACTCGGCCGCTTCCCCGCCGGCTGGCTCGAATGGAACGATCGATACCGCGACACCATGCGCGCGTTCTGGCTGCATCAGGAGCGCTCGCTGGGCGACTTCGCGCGCTGCTTCGCGGCGTCCAGCGACTGCTTCCGGCACGACACGCGCTTGCCGAGCGCCAGCGTCAACTTCATCGCGGCGCACGACGGTTTCACGCTGCGCGATCTGGTCAGCTACAACCACAAACATAACGACGCCAACGGCGAACACAACCGCGACGGACATCACCACAACCATAGCTGGAATTGCGGCGTGGAAGGCGAAACGACGGATCACGCCGTGCTGCGCTTGCGAACCCTGCTGCAACGCGCGCTGCTCGCCACGCTGTTTTTTTCGCAAGGCACGCCCATGCTGCTCGCCGGCGATGAGATCGGCCGCACGCAACGCGGCAACAACAATGCGTATGGCCAGGACAACGCGGTGTCGTGGCTCGACTGGGCCGAAGCCGATCTCGAACTGGCCGCGTACACGGCCCGTCTGATTGCGCTCAGAAAACGCTATCCGGCACTGCGTCATGCGCACTGGTACGACGGCGCGCCACAAGCCGACGGTCATCCCGACATCGCCTGGCTGACGCCCGACGGCCACGCGCTCACCGTCGCGGAGTGGGAAGCCCGAAGCCGCTGCTGTATCGGCATCCGCCTCGGCGCCGCTGGCGACGAACCTTGCCTGCTGCTGTTCAACGCGAGGGCGCACGCGGTCGACTTCACGCTGCCTCGCGGAGCATGGCGCGTGCTGCTCGACAGCGCCGATCCCGGCATCGAACCCTACCCCGCCGAGGTTCGCCTCACGGTGCCCGCGCACGGCGTGCTGATGGCGGTTTCATCGGCCGACGCCACGAGATCCCCCTGACGTCCGCCGCATAACACTGCATCACCGCCCACTCGCATCAGCGCCGCGAGTTTCAGAACGCGTCGAACGGCATGAAGGAGAACAGATGGCCATCCTCACCCTCGCAACCCAGCCCTTTGCCGGCCAACGGCCCGGCACGTCCGGCCTGCGCAAGAAAGTGTCCGTGTTCCGACAGCCGCACTACCTCGAAAACTTCGTGCAGTCGATTTTCGATTCGCTCGAAGGCAGCGCCGGACAGACCCTGGTCCTGGGCGGAGATGGCCGTTTCCACAACCGGCACGCGATTCAGATCATCGTGCGGATGGCGGCGGCGCACGGTTTCGGCAAAGTGCTGGTAGGGCGCGGCGGTCTGCTGTCGACGCCCGCGCTGAGTTGCGCGATTCGCAAACACGGCGCGTTCGGCGGCATCGTGCTGTCGGCGAGTCACAACCCGGGCGGTCCGGACGGCGACTTCGGCATCAAATACAACATCGGCAACGGCGGCCCCGCGCCGGAGAAAATCACCGAGGCCATTTACGCGCGAACCGCCACGCTCGCGCAGTACCGGATCAGCGACGCGGCCGACCTCGATCTCGACCGCATCGGTCACACGACGCTCGACGGCATGCAGGTCGAGATCATCGATCCGGTCACCGATTACGCGGAACTGATGCGGGACCTGTTCGACTTCGAGTCGATTCGCGCCCTGTTCGCGCGCGGCTTCACGATGCGCTTCGACGGCATGCACGCCGTCTCGGGTCCCTACGCGAAGGTCATTCTCGAAGACATGCTGGGCGCGCCGGCGGGCACCGTGACGAACGGCGAGCCGCTGGAAGACTTCGGCGGCCATCATCCCGATCCGAATCCCGTCAATGCCGCCGAGTTGATTGCGTATATGGCAAGCGCGCAGGCGCCCGATTTCGGCGCGGCGTCGGACGGCGACGCCGACCGCAACATGATCGTCGGCCGCCGCTTCGACGTCACGCCGTCCGACAGTCTCGCGATCCTCGCCGTGCACGCGACGCGCGTGCCGGGCTATCGCGCCGGTATCGCGGGCATTGCCCGTTCGATGCCGACCTCGACGGCGGCCGACCGCGTCGCGGCGGCGCTCGGCGTGCCCTGCTACGAAACCCCGACCGGCTGGAAATTCTTCGGCAATCTGCTGGACGCCGGCATGGCCACGCTATGCGGCGAAGAAAGTTACGGCAGCGGCTCGCTGCATATCCGCGAGAAAGACGGCGTGTGGGCCGTGCTGTTCTGGCTGAACGTGCTGGCCGTCACCGGCAAGTCGGTCGAAACGCTGGTGCGCGAACACTGGGCCCGTTTCGGACGCAACTATTACTCGCGCCACGATTACGAGGCCGTGGACAGCGCCGCCGCCGACGCGCTGATGGCGAACCTGCGCGGCAAGCTGGCCTCGCTGCCGGGACAAACGCTGCACGGCTACACCGTCGCCCTCGCCGACGACTTCGCCTACACCGACCCGGTGGACGGCTCCGTTTCGCGGAATCAGGGCATACGTCTGGTGTTTTCCGACGGCTCGCGCGTGGTCTTCCGCCTGTCCGGAACGGGCACCGAGGGCGCGACGCTGCGGGTCTATCTCGAACGATACGAAGCCGATCCGGCCCGGCACGACATGCCGACTCAACACGCGCTGTCCGGCCTGATCGCCGTCGCCGATCAGGTAGCGGGAATCGCGGCGCGCACCGACCGGCATCGGCCGACCGTGACGACCTGATTCCATTTCATCGACGTCCGGCTACGAATAGACCCACTATAACCACATGGAGATTTGATGATGCAACAGAGCGTAGACAACCTCGCCTCGTCCCGTCAGTTGATCAATCGCACCGTCGCCCTCGTGCTGGCCGGCGGCCGCGGCTCTCGCCTGCACGAACTGACCAGCCACCGCGTCAAGCCGGCGGTCTATTTCGGCGGCAAGTTCCGCATCATCGATTTCGTCCTCTCCAACTGCCTCAACTCCGGCATCCGGCGTATCGCCGTCGTGACCCAGTACAAGTCGCATTCACTGTTGCGACATCTGCAACGCGGCTGGAGTTTCCTGCGCGGCGAGATGAACGAGTTCATCGATCTGCTGCCGGCGCAGCAGCGCGTGAATGAAGAACACTGGTATCGAGGCACCGCCGATGCGGTGTACCAGAACCTCGACATTCTGCGTTCGTACAGTCCGGAATACGTGCTGGTGCTGGCGGGCGATCACATCTACAAGATGGATTACGCGCAGATGCTGCTGGATCACGTGGAGACCGGCGCTGGCGTGACCGTGGGCTGTATCGAAGTGCCGAAAGCGGAAGCGACGGCCTTCGGCGTGATGGCCGTCGACAGTTCGCGCAAGGTCGTCGACTTCATCGAAAAGCCCGCGGATCCGCCCGGCATGCCCGGCAATTCCGAAGTGGCGCTGGCGAGTATGGGCATCTACGTTTTCAGCGCGACCTATCTCGATTCACTGCTTGCGGAAGACCTCGCCAATCCGCAATCGAGTCACGATTTCGGCAAGGACATCATCCCGCTCGCGGTCCGCGCGGGCCGCGCGTTCGCGCATCCGCTCGGCATGTCCAGCGTGCCGGCCGCGAGCCGCGCCGCGCCCTACTGGCGCGACGTCGGCACCGTCGACGCATTCTGGAAAGCCAACCTCGATCTCGCCTCGACCTCGCCCGAACTGAATATCTACGACCGCGACTGGCCGATCTGGACGCATCAGGAACAACTGCCGCCCGCCAAGTTCGTGCACGACACGGACGGCAATCACGGCGTGACGTTCAACACGCTGATTTCGGGCGGTTGCATTGTCTCGGGCTCGCACGTCTCCAACTCGGTGCTGTTTTCGAGCGTGCGCATCCACTCGTTCTGCGCGATCGATCAGGCGGTCATCCTGCCGCAATGCGACATTGGCCGGAATTGCCGGCTGAGCCAGGTGGTGATCGATCGCGGCTGCAAAGTGCCCGCGGGCACGGTGATCGGCGAAGACGCGGAGCTCGATGCCAAACGCTTTCACCGCAGCGCGAGCGGCGTGGTGCTGGTCACCAAGGACATGCTCGAGAATCGTTGACGCGCTCGCTCACGAAAACCCAATCATGGTAATTGCAAGGACTGCCCATGCGTGTGCTTCATGTTTGTGCTGAAGTCTATCCGCTGCTGAAAACCGGCGGACTGGCGGACGTCACCGCGGGTTTGCCGCCGGCCCAGGTCGAACTGGGTTGCGATGCACGCATTCTGCTGCCGGGTTTCCCGGATATCCGCGACGGCATCCGCGATCGGAAGCTGGTCGCGGAACTGCCGCCGCGCTTCGGCGCCGACGTCATCCGGCTTTACTACGGCGTGTTGCCGGAGAGCGGCATCGCGGCGTATGTCATTGACGCGCCCGCGCTGTACGACCGGCCCGGCAACCCGTACGCGGATGCGAATCGCCAGCCGTATCAGGACAACCATCGCCGCTTCGCGCTGCTGAGTTGGGTCGCCGCGCGCCTCGCCCAGGGACTCGATTCGTTCTGGCAGCCGCAGATCGTGCACGGTCACGACTGGCATGCGGGACTGATGCCCGCCTATCTCCGGGCGGCGGAACAGTCCACCGGGCAGAAGCTCGCCGCGAGCGTCTTCACCGTTCACAACCTCGCGTATCAGGGCATGTTCTCTCACCAGGCGTTCAGTGAGCTGGACCTGCCCGCCGGGTATTTCGACGTCGACGGCGTGGAGTTTCACGGCCAGCTTTCCTTCCTGAAGGCGGGGCTGTACTACGCGGACAAAATCACCACCGTCAGCCCCACCTATGCCCGGGAAATTCACGGCCACGAGCAGGGTTACGGCTTGCATGGCTTGTTGCAGCGTCGCTCGCAGGATCTGCACGGCATTCTGAACGGCGTCGACGACACGGTGTGGCATCCCACCGCCGACGCGTTGATCGCCGCTCGCTACGACAGCCGTTCCATCGCCGGCAAATCGAAGTGCAAGGCGGCGCTTCAGCAGCAGACCGGCCTCGCCGTGCGCGGCAACGCGCCCCTCTTCTGCGTCGTCAGCCGGCTGACCGAACAGAAAGGCCTGGGTCTGATCCTCGCGGTCCTGCCGGACATCGTTCGACGTGGCGGCCAGTTCGTCCTGCTCGGCAGCGGCGACGCCGATCTCGAAGACGCGTTCCGGGCCTGCGCCGCCGCGCACCCTGAGTCCGTCGCCGTGACGATCGGCTACGACGAGGCGCTGTCGCATCGCATCATCGCCGGCAGCGACGTCATTCTCGTGCCGTCGCGCTTCGAGCCGTGCGGACTCACCCAGCTCTACGGCCTCAAATACGGCACGCTGCCCCTCGTGCGCAGCGTGGGCGGCCTCGCCGATACGGTCGTGGATTCCGCACTGGAAAACCTCGCCGACGACTCGGCGACCGGCTTCGTGTTCGGGCGCTTCGACGACCGGGCGCTAGACGTCGCCGTGCGTCGCGCGTTCGCGCTTTACGACCGCAAGGCCGACTGGAAACAGGTGCAGAAGCGCGGCATGCAGCAACGCTTCGGCTGGGACACTGCGGCGACGCAGTACGTGTCGCTCTATCGCCAGATCGCCGCCTGACCGGAGCCGGCGACGACCTGACACAGCGCGGCGCGACGCGGCGCCCGCATCCGATCAAACTCTCAACGAACGACTCATCAATGAAACTCAACGACTTCAAATACGATCACCTGGCGACCGACGTCGCGGCGCTGAAGACTTCGATTTCCAACAAGCTGATCTATGCGGTCGGCAAGGACCCGATCGCGGCGCGACCGCAGGACTGGTTGCAAGCCACGGCGCTCGCCGTCCGCGACCGGCTGGTCGAGCGCTGGATGAAGACCACGCGTGCCCAGTACGCGCAGGACGCCAAGCGCGTGTATTACCTCTCGATGGAATTTCTGATCGGCCGGACATTTACGAATGCGCTGCTGGCGCTGGACATTCACCAGAACGTCAAGCAGGCGTTGGCCGAACTCGAAGTGGACTTCGATCAGATCGTCAATCTCGAGAGCGACGCCGCCTTGGGCAACGGCGGTCTGGGACGGCTCGCCGCCTGCTTCCTCGACTCGATGGCGACGCTCGGCGTGGCGGGCTTCGGCTACGGCATCCGCTACGACTACGGCATGTTCAGACAGCAGATTATCGACGGCCACCAGGTGGAAAGCCCGGACTACTGGCTGAACGACGGCAACCCGTGGGAATTCCCGCGGCCGGAAGTGCAATACCGGATTCGCTTCGGCGGCCGTGTGGAGCGTGAAGGCAACGTCACGCGCTGGCTCGACACGCACGACGTGCTGGCCATGGCGTACGACACCATCATTCCGGGTTACGCGACCGAAGCGACCAACACGTTGCGCCTCTGGTCGGCGAAAGCCAGCAGCGAAATCAATCTGGCCGCCTTCAACCAGGGCAATTACTTCGACGCGGTGGAGAACAAAAACCACTCCGAGAACGTCTCGCGCGTGCTGTACCCGGATGATTCGACGCTCTCCGGCCGCGAACTGCGGCTGCGCCAGGAATACTTCTTCGTCGCGGCCAGCCTGCAGGATCTGGTGCGCCGCTACCTGATGAACCATACGGGTTTTGAAGCGTTGCCGGATCACGTCGCGATCCACCTGAACGACACGCACCCCGTGCTGGCGATCCCCGAACTGATGCGGATTCTCGTCGACGAACACCAGGTGCCGTGGGCCAAAGCCTGGGCGCTGACGGAGAAGGTCTTCTCGTACACCAATCACACGTTGATGCACGAAGCACTCGAAACCTGGCCGGTCGACATGCTGGGCCGCGTGCTGCCGCGCCATCTGAACATCATCTTCGAGATCAACGCCGATTTCATCGCGCAGATCACGACGCGTTTCGGCGAGGACGTCGAGTTGATGCGCCGCGTCTCGCTGATCGACGAACACGGCGAACGGCGTGTGCGAATGGCCTATCTCGCCGTGGTGGCCAGCCATCGGATCAACGGCGTGTCGCAATTGCATTCCGAGTTGATGAAGCAGTCGATCTTCGCCGACTTCGCGCGCCTCTTCCCCGAGCGTTTCAACAACAAGACCAACGGCATCACACCGCGACGCTGGCTCTCGCAAGCCAACCCGTCCTTGTCGAAACTGATCGACAACCTCATCGGTCCCGACTGGCGCCGTCATCTCGATCAGTTGGCGGGCCTCGCGCGATACGCGGACGACCCCGATTTCGCCGCCGCGTTCCGCGCCGCGAAGCACGTCAATAAACAGCGTCTGGCCGCATGGGTCGGCACGCATCTGGGCGTGACGCTGTCGCCCGATTCGCTGTTCGACGTACAGGTCAAACGCATTCACGAATACAAACGGCAGCTCCTGAACCTGCTGCACGTGGTCACGCGTTATAACCGCATCCTGGCCAACCCGGACGCCGACTGGGTGCCGCGCACGGTGATCTTCTCGGGCAAGGCGGCTTCGGCTTATCACATGGCCAAGCACATCATCAAACTCATCAACGACGTCGCCAGCAAGATCAATCACGATCCGCGCGTACGCGATCGCCTGAAGGTCGTCTTCATTCCGAACTACAGCGTGAGTCTGGCCGAGATCATCATTCCCGCCGCCGATCTGTCCGAGCAGATTTCCACCGCGGGGACCGAGGCGTCCGGGACCGGCAACATGAAGTTCGCGCTCAACGGCGCGCTGACCATCGGCACGCTGGACGGCGCCAACATCGAAATCCGCGACAACGTCGGTGCGGACAATATCTTTATCTTCGGCAATACCACGCAGCAGATCGAAGCGCTGCGCGCGCACGGTTATCTGCCGCGCGAGATCTACGAGCAGAACGCCGAACTCAAGCTCGCGCTCGATCAGATTCGCGACGGCTATTTCTCGCCCGACGAACCGCAACGCTTCCAGTCGATCTTCGACACGCTGGTCAGTTGGGGCGATCACTATCTGCTGCTGTCGGACTATGCGAGCTATGTCGCGGCGCAGGACCGGGTCGACGAACTGTATCGCCACCAGCGCGAATGGACCCGGCGCACCATTCTCAACACGGCCGGCATGGGCGCCTTCTCGTCCGATCGAACCATCGCGGAATACGCGGAGCAGATCTGGCACGCCACGCCGCTCGTGCAGGACCTGAACTGAGCGATGAGGCTGTCACGTAGTGCGCTGAAGGCCGTCGAAGCGACGGCCTTCAGCGTTCAAGCTTCGGCGTTGCCGGCCGCTCGCGCGGCCGGCGATTCGTCGAGCGGATCGACGGTCACGCCCACCGTCAACGCATGCTCGCTGCCGCCGCCGCGAATCACGCCGCGCAGCGGCGCCACGTCCGCGTAGTCGCGGCCGGTCGCGAGCACGACGTAATCGTCGCCGGGCGCGCGGTTGTTGGTCGGGTCCAGTTGCAGCCAGCCGTTGTCTTCGGGCCACGCCGGATCGTAGACTTCGGCCCACGCATGCGACGCGTCGGCACCAATCAGGCGCGGCTTGCCGGGTGGCGGCTGGGTCAGCAGATAGCCGCTGACATAGCGGGCCGCCAGCCCCAGCGAGCGCAGCGCGCCGATCAGCACATGAGCGAAATCCTGGCAGACGCCGCGCCGCATTGCCAATGCGTCGAGCGCGGTCGTCGTCACCTCCGTGCTGTTGGACGCATAGGTAAAGTCCTCGTGGATACGCTGCATCAGATCCCACGCCGCCTGCACCAGCGCCTGGCCAGGCGTGAAGCTGGCCGCCGCGTAGCGCGCCAACTCCGGATGGCGGGCGACATACATCGACGCATAGGTGAATTCGCTGGCCGCGTCATACGGTTGGCCCGCACGATACGTGAGGCGCTCGCGGACCGTTTCCCACGCACTGGCGTGGCAGCCGGCGGGGTTGGCGATCGCCGGCGGCGTCGCGCCGGAGACGGCGGCGGCCAGTTCCGGTGCGCGGACCTGAACCAGACTGCGGCTGCACACGAGCAACTCGTCGTGCGGCTGATCGAGTGAAAAGAAGTAACGCCGGTTGCCGAACGTATCGGTCCTGGCGCCGACGAGGCCCGGTTCGGGTCTCACCTCCAGCGAAAAATCGAGCACCCGCTGACGCGGCGTTTCTTTCGGATGAAGACACGCCTGATGGTGGGCATGATCGACGCGCGCGGAATATTGGTAATGCGTTTCGTGCGTCACGCGTAACAGGCGTCCGGCGTCGTCGGATCGCTTCTGCTGCACGAACTGTTCAGTGATGTTCATGATCGGTTTCTTTCTAGCCCCACAGCGTCGTTTCGGCTTCACGCACATGACTGAAATAGCGCTCGCCGATGCGCTCGGATAACTTCCAGAGCGCATCGCGGCATGCGGTCAGACGGTCCAGCAGCGGCCGGTAAAGGCCGTCCTGCCCCGGCTCGCACAACTCGCGCAACGGCCAGGCGGCAATCTCCGGCACGATGCGGGCGAGGTCCGACAGTTCATGACGCTCGCTACGCTCGACCTTGGACAAACGTCCGCGCAGCGTCTGCGCCACCCATGCCAGTGAGCGAGGATTGTCCGCGTCCAGCACGAGCAGATCGAGCAGCGGCGCGATGTCGAAATGGCGCTGAAATTGCGAGCGATAGGTGATGGCGCTGTCGAACAGTTCGAGCACCAGCTCGAAGCCGTCGTGTTCGTGGACCGCGCCCGTGCCGAACGCCGTGGCGAGCACGCCGCCGAGGAACTCCAGACGATCGATCTGCCGCCCGATCGACAGCAGACGCCAGCCGTCGTCGCGCGTCATATGGTCGGTCTGCGCGCCGGTGATCGCGCCGAGATGAATGTTCAGCCGCTCCAACGCGCGTAGCGCCTCGTGACTGGACCAGCCGCGTGCGCCGCTTGCGGTCCGTCCGGATTCGTCGAACTGGCCGAGCGCGTCGGCAATCAGCCGCCATTGCTCGCGAGACAGGCGCTCGCGGATCGCGGCGGCCGTGCCGCACATGCCTTGCAGACAGAACGCGACGCTGGTCAGGCCGTCGTCGGTGCGCAACAGCGCCGCGCTCAGCGCGCGCTCGAACTCGCGCGGCGAATGCGAAGCGGGCGGCGTGTCGGCGGGAATCATGCGATTTTCGCGGCACAACGCGTCGAGAACGAGGACCTGCGCGGTGCTGTCGTCGTCGACCTCGGCGCCCAGACGATCGAGCGCCGCGCGCGCGAGGCGTGCGATATTCACCGAGCGTTCGGTATAGCGTCCGAGCCAGAACAGATTCTCGGCCGCGCGGCTGGAGATGGTGCGCGAGCGCTTGAGCAGATCGTCGGGACCCAGATGCTCGCGCAGCATCGTCGTCGCGTCGACCGCGCCCTCGGTCATGACCCAGGTGTCGACACTGCTGCCGCCGCGCTGCATCGACACGTTGGACAAGCGGTCCGGACTCGCGATACGCGTGAGCCCGCCCGGCAGCACGCGCCAGGCGCCGGGGCCGTCCGAGATCACGAAGACGCGCAGCGTGGCCGAGCACGGCACGATGCGTTCATGTGCCGGGCCGGTGTCCGCGTCGCGGCTGCGCCATGTCGGCGCCTGCGAGAACGGCAGCCAGCTCTGCACCGTGTAGTTGTCCGGTTGCGCCGCGATGCGCGCGCGCCACGTGTCGAGCATCGCCGCCGACAGCGTGCCGCCGATCACCGGCTCGAAGCGCTCGCCGCCCTGCACGCCGGGCGGATAGGTCGGCTTGATCACGGACTGCGCCAACTGCGGCATCGCTTCGTCGAAGGCGAGTTGCTCGCCGCACCACCACGTCGGCACCGACGAAAGCAGCAGCGGCTCGCCGAGCAGACGTTCGGCGAGCCCCGGCAGAAAGCCGAGCATGCCGGGCGATTCCAGGAAACCGGCGCCCGGCGCATTGGCGAGCAGCAGGTTGCCGGCACGCATCGCCTGCAACAGTCCCGGCACGCCCAATGCCGAATCCGGGCGCAGTTCGAGCGGATCGAGATAATCGTCGTCGAGGCGGCCGAGCACACCGTGCACCGGCTCCAGGCCCTGCAGCGTCTTCAGGTACAGACGGTTGTCGCGCGCCGAGAGATCGCTGCCTTCGACCAGCGTCAGCCCCAGATAGCGCGCCAGGTACGCGTGCTCGAAATAGGTTTCGCTGAGCGGCCCCGGCGTCAGCAGCACGATGCGCGAGTTGCGTCCCGCCGGGCTCATGTCCTGCATGCTCTGCAACAACGCCCGATAGCTGGCGGCGAGGCGCTGCACGCGAAGATCGTGGAACGGCTGCGGAAACAGGCCCGAGACGATCAGGCGGTTTTCCAGCAGATAGCCGAGGCCCGACGGTCCCTGGGTACGCTGCGATACCAGCCGCCACTCGCCGTCCGGCGCGCGCGCCAGATCGAACGCGGCGATATGCAGCCACGTCCCGCCGGCGGGACGCACGCCGTGCATGGTCCGCACATAGCCGGGGTGGCCGGTCACCAGCGCGGGCGGCAACAAGGCGTCACGCAGGATGGTTTGCGGTCCGTACAGATCGTCGAGCATCGCATTGAGCAGCCGCGTACGCTGCAGCACGCCGCGCTCGATGCCGGCCCAATCGCCCGGCGTGATAAGCAGCGGAAACAGATCGAGCGACCACGGCCGCGTGGCGCCCTGGCGGGCATCCGCATGAACGTTGTAGGTTATGCCGTTGTCGCGCACGCGGCGCCGCAGAATCTCGAGGCGCTTGTCGAGACCGGCGGGACCGTCGCCGTCGAGCTGCGCGAAGAATTCGCGCCAGTGTGCCATCGGCGGCGTGGCCTCGGTCGCGGCGGCGCTGCCGCGAAGTTCATCGTAGCGGCCGGATTCGGCGACGCGCGCCCGATCGGCTGTCGATCCGGCGGCGTTTTCGACGGGGCGCGTCCGGACAGGCGCCGCGTTCGACCTGTCATCGGCCGCCGGGTCTTCTGATTGAGTTGAAAGCACTTCCGGGTTCTCGTTGTGTCATGTGGGGTGATGCTGCGCGAGGGCCGGTGTCTCCGCCGGGCCCTCGCGCCTTGTCGTGCCATGTCTTGCCATCTAGCGCCGTTCGCGCCGTCAGTTCGTCCGGCGCAGATCCAGCGTCGCCGGAAACTCCCGGCTCGGCGTGGCGGGTTCCACCGTCATCCTGCCCGGCGTGTGCCCCATGCTGAAGAAGCGCGCGAGACGCCGGCTTTCCGCCTCGTATGCGTTAACCGGCAGCGTGTCGTAGCTGCGCCCGCCCGCATGCGCTACGTGATACTGGCAACCGCCGAGCGAACGCTGCATCCACGTGTCGACAATGTCGAAGGTCAGCGGCGCGTGCACGCCGATGGTGGGATGCAGCGCGGACGACGGCGCCCATGCCTTGTAGCGGACGCCGGCCACGTATTCGCCGACCGTGCCGGTCGGTTGCAACGGCAGTGCCTGGCCGTTGACGGTGACGACGTAGCGATTGTCGTTGAGGCCGCTCACGTGCACCTCCAACCGTTCGAGCGACGAGTCGACGTAACGCGCCGTGCCGCCGGACGTGTTCTCTTCGCCCATCACGTGCCAGGGTTCCAGTGCGCCGCGCAGGCTGAGCTGAATGCCGCGCGCACTCACCTGTCCATACGACGGGAAGCGGAATTCGAAATGCGGCGCGAACCACGCCGTGTCGAACCCGTAGCCTGCTTCGTTCATCTCGGCGAGCACGTCCGCGAAATCCATCTTCAGGAAGGACGGCAACAGGAAGCGATCGTGCAGCGCCGTTCCCCAACGCGTCAGACGCACCGTGTACGGCTGCTTCCAGAAACGCGCGATCAAGGCGCGCAGCAGCAGTTGCTGCGCGATGCTCATGCGCGCGTGCGGCGGCATCTCGAATGTGCGTAGCTCCAGCAGGCCGAGACGGCCGGTCGCGGAGTCGGGCGAATACAGCTTGTCGATACAGAATTCGCTGCGGTGCGTGTTGCCGGTCACGTCGATCAGAACGTTGCGCAGCATCCGGTCGACGAGCCACGGCGGCATCTCCGCGCCGAGGCGCTGCCGGTGACGCTCTATCTCGCCGAGCGCAATTTCCAGTTCGTAGACCTGGTCGTTGCGCGCCTCGTCGACACGCGGTGCCTGGCTGGTCGGCCCGACGAACAGCCCCGAAAACAGATACGACAGCGACGGATGGTTGTGCCAGTACGCAATCAGACTCGCGAGCAGATCGGGGCGGCGCAGGAACGGACTGTCGGCCGGCGTCGCGCCGCCGAGCACGAAGTGATTGCCGCCGCCCGTGCCGGTGTGACGGCCGTCCACCATGAACTTCTCGCTGCACAGACGCGACTGGTGGGCGGCGTCATAGAGAAACTCGGTACGCTGCACGAGTTCGTCGAAGTCGTGCGCCGGATGAATATTGACTTCGACGACGCCGGGGTCCGGCGTGACCTGCAGCATCGTCAGACGCGCGTCGCGCGGCGGCGGATAGCCTTCCAGCACCAAGTCGACGACCAGTTCCTCCGCGGTCGCTTCGATCGCGCCCAGCAGGTCGAGATAGTCTTCGAGCTCGGCGAGCGGCGGCATGAACACATACAGCATGCCGTTGCGCGCTTCGACGCACAGCGCCGTGCGCTTGGTCCACGCCGCCGATTCGTGACGTTTCGGATAGCGTGCGGCATCGGCATCGGCATCGGCATCAACGTCGACGTTCGGCCGTTGCATCAGCGTTCGCGCGGCCGTGCGATCGGCGGTACGTCCGGCTGTGGCTTCGGCTCTTCCGGCCGGCCCTGCCGGGGCACGGTCCACGCCGGCATACCGCGCGCGCAACGCGTCCGCGCCTGGTAGCGCGTCGCGCGACGCGAACGGATCGCGCTCCACCGTGTACGGATAGTCGCTCTCGCTGACCCAGGGCAGCGCGTCGAGCGGCAGACGAAAACCCATCGGCGAATCGCCCGGGTACAGATACATGCGTTTGTCGCGGAAGAGCCACGGCCCGGTCCGCCAGCGCGGCCCCGCTCCGTTCTCCGACGGACTGAGCGGAAGCAGATAGCCGACCACGCTGTCGAGTTTCCGGTCGAACACCTGGCGCAGGCGGGCGCGTTCGAGTTCGTCGTCGAGGCGCGCGTCGAACGGGTCGACGTTGACCGGCAGACGGCGCTCGCGCCACAGGTAGTACCAGACGTCCTCATAGCCCGGCAGGATGGTGTCGCCGCCGAGGCCGAGACGGTCCGCGAGCGCCGCGATGAAACGCCGTGCGTCGTCCGCCGTGTAGTACGACGGCACGCGCTCGTCGGCGAACAGCGCCGGGTTGCGCCAGGCCGGCTGACCGTCCGTGCGCCAGAAGATCGACAGCGCCCAGCGCGGCAACTGTTCGCCGGGATACCACTTGCCCTGACCGAAGTGCAGAAAGCCGCCTTGCCCGTATTCCGCGCACAATCGCTGCAGCAGTTCGGTCGCGTAACCGCGCTTGGTCGGCCCGAGCGCCTCGGTGTTCCACTCGGCGCCGTCGCGCCCGTCGATCGCGACGAAGGTCGGCTCGCCGCCTTGCGTCAGCCGCACGTCGCCGGCCCGCAAATCCGCGTCTACCGCCTGCCCGAGCGACAACACCTCCTGCCATTGCGCTTCCGTGTACGGACGGGTCACACGCGGCGACTCATGGATGCGCGTCACGTTCATTTCATGCGAGAACTCGACCTCGCATTCGTCGACCAGACCTTCCACCGGCGCGGCGCTCATCGGCTGCGGTGTGCAGGCGAGCGGAATATGCCCCTCGCCTGCCAGCAAACCGGAGGTCGGATCGAAGCCGATCCAGCCCGCGCCCGGCAGGTAGACCTCGCACCACGCGTGCAGATCGGTGAAGTCAACCTCGGCGCCGCTGGGGCCGTCGAGCGATTTGACGTCGGGCTTGAGCTGGATCAGATAGCCCGACGCGAAGCGCGCGGCGAGCCCGAGATGGCGGCATATCTGCACCAGCAGCCACGCGCTGTCGCGGCACGAACCGGAACGCAGTTCGAGTGTCCGCGCGGGGCTCTGCACACCGGGCTCCATCCGCACGAGATACCCGATGTCCTGCTGCAGCTTGCAGTTGAGCGCGACGAGAAAATCGATCGTGCCGTCGATCGAGCGGTCGATGCCCGCCACGTACGAACGAAAAGCCGGCGTCGCCAGCGTGGCGGGATCGCCGGCGAGGTACGGCGCCAGTTCATCGCGCAGCGCGTCGTCGTAGCGGAACGGAAACGTCTGGGCGCGCTCTTCGAGAAAGAAGTCGAAGGGGTTGTAGACCGACATCTCCACCACCAGATCGACGGCGATCCTGAACCCGCCGGTTTTCTCGGGGAAGACCAGCCGCGCCATGTAGTTGGCGAACGGGTCCTGCTGCCAGTTGACGAAGTGCCCGGCGGGTTCGACCTGCAACGAATACGACAGGATCGGTGTCCGGCAATGCGGCGCGGGCCGCAGCCGCACGACCTGCGGACCGAGGTTGATCGGCTTGTCGTAGCGGTAGTGGGTGACGTGATGCAGCGCGACGTGAATGGACATGGATGACGTTTCTATTTCTGTTCGACGGGTGGAGATGCCGATGTCGCTGAACGTCGCTGAGACGGGCGGCCTGCTTTGGGCCTGCTTCGGGCCTACTTCCGGCCGATCAGCAAACCGACCAGCACGCCGATCCCCAGCGCCACGCCGGCCGTCGTCCAGGGACGGTCGTGCGCGTAGTCGTTGGCGGCCCTGGCGGACTTGCGCCCCTTTTCGATGACGATGACCTGCGCGTCGGCCGCCTTCTGCTTCGCGCGTTTGAGGCGCGCGCGCACCTTGCCGGATACCGCATCCGTATCCCTCTCCGTTTCCGGGCCGTTAGCGAGCGCGGGGTGTTCCGACGGGTCGTTGAGTTCGCTCACCAGGTGAGTGGAATTCGACATACTGCCTCCATGAAAACGTGACTAGGAATGTTGATACGCACCCCATCGCCGCGACCGGCAACGAGGCGTCGGACCGATCGGTCAAAGTTGACTTTGACTTTGACTTTGACTCTGGCCTTGACCTTGCGCCGCCGACACGCTGATTTCGACGGTCAGCGTTTCGGTGCCCTGACCGGTGCGAACGCCGGATACGGGCATCGCGTCGCGATAGTCGATGCCGATGGCGACACGCACGTAGCGCTCGTCCGGACACGTGTTGTTGGCCGCGTCGAAGCCGACCCAACCGAGGCCGTCGAGATACACCTCGGCCCACGCGTGTCTCGTGGTCTGATTCGCGACACCGTCCATCAGCAGATAGCCCGACACATATCGCGCCGGCAAAGGGAGCGCGCGCGCCACGGCGATGAAAACATGCGCGATGTCGCGGCTGCTTCCCTGGCCGTTGAGCAACACCGTTTCCGCGTCCTCGCTCACGGCGCGCCTGCCGGGCCGGTACACGATGCGGTCGTGGATCGTGCTCATCGCCGCATGCAGCGCCTGAAGCGGCGGGCCTTCGGCGCGCAGGTCCGCGGCGAGCGCGTCGACCCATTTACCGGCCCGCGTCAGCGGCGTGTCGCGCTCGAAGATCCACGGCGGCGCAAGGCCGTCGACCGCGCCGAAGATACCGGCACGGTCTTCCGTTTCGACCGTGCCCGCCGCGACCACGACGATCTCGCGTACGTTGCGTTGGTACTGCACGAGACTGACCTGATTACCCAGACCGTCCACGTAGGAGATGCCGGGCTCGACACCGTCGACGGAGACCTGCCAGTCCAGCACCGTCTGCCCGGGGCAGGACGGCGGCTGCAATCTCAGCCGTTGCAACGCGTAGGGAACCGGCTGATCGTACTGATAGTGCGAGGTGTGGCGAATGGCGATACGCATGACCGGTCTCAATCGAAGTTGTAGGTGTCGGCGATTTCACCGCCGAGCCGGTTGTTCTGGCCCATGAAGCCTTCGAGAAATTCGTGCAGGCCTTGCGAGAAAATCTGCTTGACGCTGTTGTCGCGCAGCGTGGCGAGCGTGATGTCGGCGGTCTGATGGCAGGCGTGCGTGACGCCGTAGTCTTGCGCCACATACGCGAGGTTCTCGACGATGCTCAGATAGCAGAAGTTCAACGAGCGCGGCATGCGGCCGTTGAGAATCAGATAGTCCGCGATATTCGCCGGCTTGTACTGCGCGTCGTAGACCCAGCGGTACGATCGATGCGCGTCGACCGAGCGCAGGATCGACTCCCACTGGTAGTTGTCGAGCGTGGTGCCGACATAGGACACCGCCGGCAGCAGCAAATGGTATTTGACGTCGAGAATGCGCGCGGTGTTGTCGGCACGCTCAATGAAAGTGCCGACGCGCGCGAAATTGAAAATCTCGTTTCTCAGCATCGTGCCGTGGAAGGTGCCGCGAATCAGCGCGGCCTGCCGCTTGATCTGACCGAGCACGACGGGCAACTCGCTCGCCACCACCGGCGTGGCCAGTACCTGCTTCACCACCATCCAGGCTTCGTTGACGCTTTCCCACGCCTCGCGCGTGAGCGCCGTGCGCACCATGCGGGCATTCGAACGCGCCGCCTCGATGCACGACAGAACGCTCGACGCATTGTGGCCGTCGCGCAATAGATAGTCGGACACGGTCTCCGCGGTAGGCGCATCGTGTTTTTCGCGGAACCCCTCTTCCGCGCCGGAAGTCACCATCACGGACGCCCACGTTGCCTGCGCGTCGGAAGTGCGGGTCAGCGCCATACGCAATCCGGCGTCGACGATTCGCGCGATGTTTTCCGCGCGTTCTATGTAGCGGTGCATCCAGTAGAGCCCGCTTGCTGTACGTCCAAGAAGCATGTCCCGTGCAACTCCAATGTCGGTTTTCTTTGCCCTGCGCCGGTCTCTTCAGGAAGATGCCGGCGGCGAGGCGATCCGCGGTCCGCGCTCAGTCGGCCAGCACCCAGGTGTCCTTGGTGCCGCCGCCCTGGCTCGAATTGACCACCAGCGAGCCTTCCTTCAACGCGACCCGCGTCAGGCCGCCCGGCGTGATGCGAATGCGGTCCGAGACGAGCACGAAGGGCCGAAGATCGACGTGGCGCGGCGCGAGACCTTTCTCGGTCAGGATCGGCGTGGTGGACAGCGCGAGCGTCGGTTGCGCGATGTAGTTGCCCGGACGGGCCTTGAGTTTGGCGGCGAACATCTCGCACTCTTTCTTCGACGCGGCGGGTCCGACCAGCATGCCGTAGCCGCCCGAGCCGTGAACTTCCTTCACGACCAGTTCGTCGAGATGGTCCAGCACGTATTTCAGGCTGTCCGGTTCGGAACATCGCCACGTCGGCACGTTCTCGAGGATCGACTTGCGGCCCGTGTAGAACTCGACGATTTCCGGCATGTACGAATAGATCGCCTTGTCGTCCGCGATACCGGTGCCCGGTGCGTTGGCAATCGTGATGTTGCCGGCGCGATAGACGTCCATGATGCCGGCGACGCCGAGCACCGAGTCGGAGCGGAACGTCAGCGGATCGAGATAGGCGTCGTCGAGCCGGCGATACAGCACGTCGATGGCGCGGAAGCCTTCCGTTGTGCGCATCGCCACGCGGCCGTCCACGACCTGGAGGTCGCTGCCCTCGACCAGATGCACGCCCATCTGATCGGCGAGAAACGCGTGCTCGTAATACGCCGAGTTGTGGATGCCGGGCGTCAGCACCGCGATCGCCGGATTCGCCTGATTGCCGCCCGGCGGACACACGGCGGCCAGCGATTCGCGCAGCAGTTGCGGATAGGCTTCGACCGGCCGCACGCGGACCTGCTGAAACAGTTCGGGGAACAACTGCATCATCGTCTCGCGGTTCTCCAGCATGTAGGAGACGCCGGACGGTGTGCGCGCGTTGTCCTCGAGCACGTAGAACTCGTTTTCGGCCGTCCGTACGATGTCCACGCCGATGACGTGCGTATAGACATTGCCCGGCGGCCGGAACCCGATCATCTCCGGCAGGAAGGCCTCGTTGCGGGCGATCAGTTCCTTCGGAATCAACCCGGCGCGCACGATCTCCTGACGATGATAGATATCGTCGAGGAAGGCGTTGAGAGCGATCACGCGCTGTTCGATGCCTTGCGACAGGCGCGTCCATTCGTGACTCGCGATGATGCGCGGAATGATGTCGAACGGAATCAGCCGCTCCGCGGCCTCTTCCTCGCCATACACGGCGAACGTGATACCCGTCCTGCGGAAAACGCTCTCCGCGTCATCCGCCTTTTGCGCGAGATTGGCGGGATTCTGCACATCGAGCCATTGCTTGAGCAGTTCATAGGGAGCGCGGACCCCGTCAGCGGACGTCAGCATCTCGTCGAATGGCTTCACTTCTGTTCTCCGTCGTTGTTGCGGTTGTTGTTGTCGACGCGGCCGGCGGATGCGCCGGGCCGGGTCAGCCCGCGCTGTCCTCGAGCACGCTACGGGTCAAGGCCACCGACGGAATCGTCGGCTTCATCATCATCGAATGGGCGCGGCGCCGCACGCCGTACCAGCCGGCGACCAGGATCAGACCCACCACCGGAATCGACGCGACCGTCCACGTGCCGTTCGGATAGTCGAGTGCCATCAGCACCAGCACGCCCACCAGGAACGCCAGCGTCAGCCACGACGTCACCGGCGCGCCCGGCATTCTGAAACTCACCGGCTCGGCTTCGCCGCGCGCCACCGCCTGACGGAACTTCATCTGGCACACCACGATGAAGCCCCACGTGCTGAGAATGCCGAGCGACGCCACGTTGAGCACGATTTCGAACACGCTCGACGGCACGAAATAGTTCAGTACGACACCTACGACGTAGATCGCGACGGTGATCAGAATGCCGGCGTACGGCACCGACTGCGCGCTCATGCGGGACAGGAATTGCGGCGCGGAGCCGCCCATCGACAACGCGCGCAACACGCGTCCGGTCGAGTACAGGCCCGAGTTCAAGCTCGACAGTGCGGCCGACAGCACGACGACGTTCATGACGGAGCCGACACCCGGCACGCCGAGTGCCGCGAAGAACGTGACGAACGGACTCTGCCCCGCCTTGTAGGCGCTCCACGGCAACAGGCAGACCAGCAACACGACCGAGCCCACATAGAACAAGGCGATACGCCAGATCACACTATTGATGGCGCGCGGCAGCACCTTGCGCGCGTCCTTGCATTCGCCCGCGGCCGTGCCGACCAGTTCGACGCCAGCGAAGGCGAACACCACGCCCTGCACGAGCACCAGCGCGGGCATCAACCCGTGCGGAAACAGGCCGCCGTTCTCGCCGATCAGATGTATTCCCGATACATGACCGCCGACGTGAACGCCCGTCCCCAGAATGATCGAACCGATGATGAGGAACAGCGTGATCGCGGCGACCTTGATGAGCGCGAACCAGAACTCCATTTCGGCGAACCATTTCACGCCGATCAGGTTCATCGCCGCGACGAAGAACAACGCGATCAGCGCGAAGATCCATTGCGGCACGGACGAGAACGCCGCCCAATAGTGCATATACAGCGCCACGGCGGTGATGTCGACGATGCCGGTCATCGCCCAGTTCAGGAAGTACATCCAGCCGGCTACATACGAGGCTTTTTCGCCGAGAAACTCGCGTGCGTACGACACGAAGCTGCCGCTGCTCGGCCGATGCATCACCAGTTCGCCCAGCGCGCGCAGGATCAGATACGAGAACGCGCCGCAAACCAGATAAACGAGCGCGAGCGAAGGACCCGCGATTTGCAGGCGCGCGCCCGCGCCGAGAAAGAGGCCCGTGCCGATCGCACCGCCAATGGCGATCATCTGCACCTGGCGATTGCCTAAGGTCTTGTCGTACCCCGCTTCGTGCGATTCCAGCCAGCTTTTCTTATCCAGGCCACCGGCGGATGCTGGAGAGTTGTGCTCAGGCAGTGACATAATCGGTTCAATCCTTTTAATGGTGCACGTCAAACGCAACGTCATTGCCGGCGGCTCGGGAATCCGTTTTTTGCGAACACGTCTCCATACGATCGCCACCGTGCAAATCGTTAAATACCCACGCGGTTTTTTTAACAAAAGACTGCCGACAGACGGAGGAACGGTATGTAGCCGAATTGATGCGGGCAACGCTCATGCATATTTCGACTAACCCCCATCGAAAAAAACATCGATATTCTTTTTCTGAGAAACGGTAGGCTAGCGTTGTCGTTGCGGCACATGAATGCCGGTTGTCGAATCACCCAACACAAGTGATCAATATGGAAGCAAAGTGGTTGGAAGACTTTCTCAGCCTTTCGGAGACGAAGAGCTTCTCCCGGTCGGCCCGTAGCCGCCATCTCACGCAGTCGGCTTTCAGCAGACGAATAGTCGCGCTCGAAACATGGATGGGCACGAAACTCGTCGATCGCAGCGTCACGCCGATTATGTTGACGCCGGCCGGACGTATGTTTCGCAGTCTCGCAGCGGATATTCTGCGCAGTATGTATGCGGCACGTAATCTGGTGGGCGGTTATGAGAAGTTCGCCGAAAACGACCACGTGGTTCATTTCGCGGTGGCGCATACGCTCGTCTTCACGCTTTTTCCCGAATGGCTCAAACGCCTGACCGACGAATTCGGCCACATCATGGCGCGGGTTCATGCGGTGAACGTGCCCGAAGGCGTGCAACATCTCGTCACGGGCGACTGCGATCTGCTGATCGGTTATCACCATCCGCATTTGCCCATCGCGCTCGACCCCAATCACTTTCCGTTCATGACGCTCGGTATCGAGCGCATCGTGCCGGTCTCGGCGACCGGCAAGGACGGCAAGCCGCTCTTCGAACTGCCCGGCAAGAGCAGCAGACCGCTGCCTTTATTGGCCTATTCATCCGGCGCGTTCCTCGGCAACGTCGTCGAAATGCTGCTGATGAACGCGACGCAGCCTTACTCACTATTCCGCTGCTTCGAGACGCATATGTCGGAGGCGTTGAAAGGAATGGTCGTGGCCGGCCACGGAATCGGCTGGCTGCCGGAAAGCTGTATCGCCAAAGAGTTGAGCGAAGGAACGCTGGTTCGCGCCGGCTCGGACATCTGGGCGACCGAACTGGAGATACGCCTTTATCGGCCGATCAAACAGCGGGGCAAGGCAACCGAACAGCTTTGGGCTTTTATCAGCAGCCAGTTGATCGGATCGCGGAGCGACGGCGCGTTACCGGACAACGCCGTACCGGACAATGAATTACCGGACATCCTGACGGCGGCGTGAGTCGCGCTCGCCGCGTCGCCTTACCGCGCAGTGCGCGCAAACGCCGCACCCGTCGACAGGTCGCGCGCTTGATCCGGCCACCCCTTCCGACATTCAAAGTCTGATACGCTGCGCCCTTTGCCACTCCCTGCTTTCGAGTCGATGGAAACCCCTTTCAATGATCGTGGCGTGTCGGTCACGCGCAACGCGCTCTCCTCCGCCGGCCAGGTCTTTCCGCTGCGCGACATCGTCGGCGTGCAGGTCGTCACTGTGCCCAAGAACAAGGTCCTGCCGCTGACGATCTCGTCGCTCGGCCTCGTCGGCGCGATTGTCGGCGGCATCTTGAGCTCGCCGGTCGGCATGGTGTGCGGCACGATGCTCGTGGTGGTCGGCTGGCTCACGTGGGCGACCCAGGACGTCACCCATCGGCTGATGGTGAAAACCGCGACCGGCGAACGCGAGGCGCTGATGAGCGTCGACCGCGAGTTCGTCGAGCGTGTCGGCGTTGCGGTGGATGACGCGAAAGCGGCAGCGAAGGCTTGAGCGTGTAACGCGCGGGCCGCATGACGCGGGCACGCGCGTTAACACGATTTTGATTCGCCGCATGCCAGCTTTAGCGCGTCCTTGAGACGCGCGCCGATAGAGTGGGTACGGATCAACAACGCGCGCCGCCTCGCCGCATCGGCGCAATCACGATGCACACCTCCGTCGACACGTCCGGCATCGCCACCCGGCAAGCACCGCACACCTCGCGCGTGACTCGCCGCCGTACCCATCCCGTCGTTCCACTCGTCATCATCGACGTCACCGTGCCCGGCATCTCGTCGGCCGAAGGAAGGCGCGCGTTGCACGCGTCGCTCGGCGACGATCTGCGCCTCTACGTCGTCACCGTCGACCAGCAACATGAACGCGTGACCTTTCGCGTGGAAGTGACCTCGCGCACGCTCGACGATGTGATCGGCCTGCTGACCGCCGCGCTCGACCGCGCCACGCTGGGCCGCGCGCAGGCGACCGTGATCCGGCGGCCGCGGGACTATTGAAGTCGATACGTGTCCCGCGATCGGGACGCTTCATTCCGCGTTGACACATCTTTGCAAGTGCTCCTGAGCGGCCATGTAGAGTCGCCGCTCCTGTCCACGCGTGTTCCCGCCCGCAGGTTAGCAAGCGTCCCGGTTTCTTCGTGCGACGCCGCGGCAAGTCAGTGAAAATGCCGCGAGTGCCGCGCGTGCCGGTCACCTCGCAGCATCACGATGCATCGCCTTCGCCAGGGACTCGCCTCTTTGCAAAGCGTGATCTATGTCCTTGTCGTTCCTGTCGTCCGTGCTGTCCTCGCCGTCTCTCTTGCGTGCCCGTCGTGCCCGCCTTTCCGGCTGCACCGATAGGCGCGCCTTCCCGCGTCGTCGTTCCCTGGCGCCGCTGCTCGCCACCGCCGTATTCGCCGTGCTGAGCGGCTGCTCCACCACGTTCCCCACGCCCACGCCGCCTGCCTCCACGGCCGCGCTCATCAACGGTGGCGCCGACGGCCTGCTGATCCCGCTGCACGTGGAGCGCGCCGACGAGGATCACGCGCGCCTCGGCCTGCCGGTCCAACTCGACGGCAAACCGTTGTATGTCGCGCTCGATACGGGCACGCAAGGCGTGCGCGTACTGAAATCGGCGTTGCCTGGCGCGGACTATCCGAACGCCGGCCCGGTGAGTTCGCTGCCGCTGGCGAACGGCGCGCAGATCTCCGGCGCGGCGGTGACGTTGCCGATGAGCGTCGCCGGTCTCAAGACGGCGCAAATTGCAGTGCAGGCGGTCGATCTGGTGAATTGCCAGGCCACCGCGCGGCGTTGCGTGGGCTTCGACGGCTACACGGGTGAATTCGGCTGGGCGTTCTCCGGCCTGTTCGGCATCGGCGCGGCCCAGCCGAACGACAGTTGCTGCACGCAGCCGTTACGCGCGTTGGGCGGCAACGTCGGTCAACGGTATCTGGTGCATGCGAACTTCGCGAAACCTTACCTGCTGCTGAGCCCGTCGAACGCGCTCACGAAAGACTACACGCTGCTGCCGATGGTCGTCGCCCAGGACGGCACGGCGCAATGGCCGCGAGGCTGCGTGAACGTAGGCGACAAGATGACCTTTTGCGCGCCGTTGGTGTTCGCGACGGCGAGCACCGACATGATCCGCATCGAGACGGACAAGGCGCCGGACTGGACCGGCGACGACGACGTCGGCAAGGTGCTCAAACGCGGCAACTACGACGCGGCGGTCGGCTCGGGTAAGTGGGTGCATCGCTACGACGACGCGCAAGTCACGATCGTCAAGGCAAAACCGGACGGCAATCGCATCGTGATCGGACTGATGGGCATGCAGAAGCTTGACGTGTTGTTCGATTTTTCGCGCAGCGAGCTGGGGTTGCGGGCGGCTAGCGCCAGAGAAAGTCTGACTCAGTAGCCATGCTGCGCGGCGCTGATGTCGATGGGCCGCGAAGCGTTCGGACCGGCATCGAAGCGATAGCCCGCGAATGACCTAATGCATAGTGACTACATCGTTTTCGTCGACGAAAGCGGCGACCACAGCCTGACTGTGATCGATGACGAATATCCTCTGTTCGTGTTGTGCTTTTGCGTCGTCAAAAGAAGTGATTACGCCGACGTCATGGTGCCGAGAATCAAGCGTCTGAAATTTGAGACTTTCGGTCACGACTGCGTGGTGCTTCACGAATCGGATATCCGCCGCAAACGCGGAGCGTTCGCGAAGCTGAGCAAAGAACCTCGCGAAGCGTTCATGAACGGCCTGACTGCGCTGATCGATGAATTGCCGCTCACGGTGATCGCCGTTGTGATCGACAAGCGAAAGCTTCGCGATAGGTATGCCCATCCGTACAACCCGTATCACATTGGCATTCAATACGGGTTGGAGCGCGTGCGACACTTTCTGCGACTTCAGACGCAGCATGAGACGCTTACGCACGTGGTGTGCGAGGCGCGCGGTGCGAAAGAGGATAAAGATCTGGAGCTCGCATTCCGCCGCGTCTGCGCCGGCGACAACCGCTCAGGTGCCAAGTACGAATTCGACGTCGTGATTTGCGACAAGAAGGCCAACTCGGAAGGGCTACAGCTCTGCGACTTAATGGCACGCCCGATTGGCCTCTCGGTGCTTCGTCCCCGACAAGCCAATCGCGCTTACAGCATTCTGGAGAAGAAATTCTTTACCGGGGCATTCGGCGCCGTCTCAGGCAACGGGCTAAAAATCTTCCCCTAGAAAAGCGAAAGGCCCCAAGGTAGTCCCTGGAGCCTAGCGCCGGCCGCGTAGTCGCAACCCATTTGTGATGCTAACTATAGCGTGTAACAGGTGGTACGGTCAAGGCGGCCTGTCTGACATACAACCATGCCGCGCCGCCCTGCCCGCCCGGCCCTCACTCAATATCCAGCGGATTCACATGCCAGATATTGCGCGCATATTCGCCGATCGTCCGGTCCGACGAAAACTGCCCCATCCCCGCGACATTCTCGATCGCGCTTTCCGCCCACGCGCGCTTGTCGACGAAGCGCGCGTCCACGTCGTCCTGCGCCTTCGCGAACGCAGCGAAATCGGCTAGCACCATGTAGTGATCGCCCCAGTCCACCAGCGTGTGGAAGATGTCCGAGAAGCGCAACGGGTCGTCCGGCGAGAAGAAGCCCGTGCGAATCTGATCGAGCGCCATGCGCAGTTCCGCGTTCTCCTCGTAGATCTGCCGCGGCCGGTAGCCGGAGGCGCGCAGGCTGTCCACTTCGTCGGCGGTATGGCCGAAGATGAAGATGTTCTCGCGGCCCACGGCGTCGCAGATTTCGATGTTGGCGCCGTCCATCGTGCCGATCGTCAATGCGCCGTTGAGCGCGAGCTTCATGTTGCCCGTGCCCGACGCTTCGGTACCCGCCATCGAAATCTGCTCGGACAGATCGGCCGCCGGAATGATCAACTCGGCCACGCTCACGCCGTAGTTCGGCACGAACACCACCTTCAGGCGATCGCCGATCAACGGATCGTGATTGACCTTCTCACTCACGTCGCCGATCAGCTTGATGATCGTCTTCGCCATCCGGTACGCGGACGCGGCCTTACCGGCGAACAGCACCACGCGCGGCACCCAGTCGCGCTCGGGATTCGCGCGAATCTGGTTGTAGCGCACGATCACATGCAGCACGTTCAGCAATTGCCGCTTGTACTCGTGAATACGTTTGACCTGCAGATCGAACAGCGCATCCGGATCGAAATGCAGTTTGGTGTGATGCGCGAGCCGCTGCACGAGGCGCAGTTTGTTCTGCCGCTTCGCTTCGCGGAAAGCCTCGATAAAGCCGCTGTCCGTGCGCAGATTGCGCAGTTGTTCCAGCTCGAACAGATTGCTGCGCCACTGCTTGCCGATCTGCTGATCGATCAGCGACGACAGCGACGGACTCGCCTGCGCGAGCCAGCGGCGCGGCGTGATGCCGTTGGTCACATTGGTGAAGCGGTCGGGATAGATGCGCGCGAAGTCGGCGAAGATATCGCGTGTCATCAGTTGCGAATGCAGCTTTGACACGCCGTTCACCTTATGACTCGCGACGATCGCCAGATACGCCATGCGCACGCGCCGCTGGCCGTATTCATCGACCAGCGAAATGCGGCGAATCATCTCGCCGTCATGACCCGACTGCTCGCTGACGTGCTTGATAAACTGCGCGTTGATCTCGAAGATGATCTCGAGATGGCGCGGCAACAGGCGCGCGAGCGTTTCGACGTCCCACGTTTCGAGCGCTTCGGGCATCAACGTGTGATTGGTGTACGAGAAGATTTTCGTGACGTGCGTCCACGCCTTCTCCCACGGCAGATGATGCACGTCCACCAGCAAACGCATCAGCTCGGGAATCGCCAGCACGGGGTGCGTATCGTTCAGATGCACCGCCACTTTCTCGGAGAAACGGCCAAACGTGCTGTGCGTGCGCTGATAGCGGCGGATCAGATCCTGCATGGTCGCCGACACGAAGAAGTATTCCTGGCGCAACCGCAGTTCGCGACCGGCCGGTGTCGAGTCGTCCGGATACAGCAGGCGCGACACGTTCTCGGACATGTTCTTGGTGTCGACCGCGTTGCGGTAGTCGCCGCGGTTGAACGCGCCGAGATCGAGTTCCTCGGTGGCGCGCGCGGACCAGAGACGCAGCGTGTTGGTTGCGTCGGTCGCGTAGCCGGGAATGACGGTGTCGTACGCGGTCGCGTTCACATGCTCGGTGTCGATCCACTCGGTGTGCTCGCCGCGCTGCACCGTGCGGCCGCCGAAGTGCACCATGTACTTGATCTCGGGCCGCGGAAACTCCCACGGATTGCCCGCGCGCAGCCAGTAGTCCGGCGCTTCGACCTGCTCGCCGTCGACGATCTCCTGACGGAACATGCCGTACTCATAGCGGATGCCGTAGCCGAAACCCGGAATGCCGAGCGTCGCCATCGAATCGAGAAAGCAGGCCGCCAGCCGGCCGAGGCCGCCGTTGCCGAGCGCGGCGTCGGGCTCGATATTGATCAGCATCTCCATATCGACGCCGAGGCTCGCGAGCGCCTCTTTCATCTGATCGTGGATGCCGAGCGCCAGCAATGCATTCGTAAACGTCCGGCCGATCAGGAACTCCATCGACAGGTAGTAGACGCGTTTCACATCCTGTTCGTATTGCAGGCGCGTGGTCTTCATCCAGCGCGCGACCAGCCGGTCACGCACCGCGAGCGCGGCGGCGTGCAGCCAGTCATGCGGATGCGCGGTGACGGCGTCCTTGCCGACGCCGTACATCATGCGATTGGAAATTGAGCGCCGTAGCGCGTCGACGGTACTGTTGAGCTGGTCGAATTCCAGATCGACGGTTGTCATCGAAGCCTCCGGGTAAGAGCGACGCGACGTGCGCGAACCGCACAGATGACGGACGGGAGGCGCGTGCCGGTCAGGCGGGTTAAGAAACAGAGTAGGACATTTTACGGCCACCGGACACCGGCAAGCGCGAGCGGTTGCTGACGCACATGCCATGCCCGCCGCCGCACGCCGCCACGCGGATTTTTCGCACGCGCGCGGTGCAAGCCCCGTGAGCGCGGCACTGCGCGCGTGCATCGGCCCGCAAAACAGGCAAACGATGGCGAAATGAAAGACGCGCGGACAGCGAATTTAGCCACGAGCACAGCGCCATTATTTTTTCGACGCATGACGCGCGGATGAATTAGCCGATAACGCGGAGGCGTGATCGAATCGGTTCACCTCGTCTGCTGAGCGATGGGCCGGAAAGGCGTGTAAAAGGCGTGTCACCGCGTGAGTCTCACGCAGTTCGGAGAAGCTGCCCGGGGCTGACCGTTAGTTGCTTTATGAGCCTGATTCAGAGCGCCCCGCTCCGCTCGACTCCCAGCACGATTTCAACGGCTCTGTAACAATTGCTCCATTCGCCGCGCGCACTGCTTCGACTGCTGGACTCGGGCCACGCGCATCCCCCATCACCCGCAATCCTGCCGCTCGCGCGCCACGCTTTTCAACGCGCCGGCGCGAGCCGTATGCCCAACCCGACGAGCCACGCCTTGTCCGACAAACCCAGCGCCACCACTGCCTCGCCGTTCCCCGCGGACGGCCCGATGTCCGCCGCCAACCGCCGCGCAATGGTCGCGATCATGCTCGCCGTCGCTCTGGCCACGCTCGATACCGCCATCGCCAACACCGCGTTGCCCGCGATCGCCGCAGACCTCCATGCGGCGCCCGCGGCGTCGGTGTGGATCATCAACGCCTATCAACTCGCGATGGTCGCGACCCTGCTGCCGCTCGCGGCGCTCGGCGATATCGTCGGACATCGGCGCATTTATATCGGCGGTATTGCGCTGTTCACGCTGGCGTCGCTGGCGTGCTCGCTGGCGACGACGCTGCCCATGCTCGCCGCCGCGCGCGTGCTGCAAGGGCTCGGCGCGAGCGCGATCATGAGCGTGAATACCGCGCTGATCCGCTATCTGTATCCGCCGCACCGGCTCGGACGCGGCTTGGGCACCAATGCGCTGATTGTCGGGGTGTCGTTCGCGGTGGGACCGACGGTGGCGTCGCTGATTCTTTCCGTTGCCGCATGGCCGTGGCTGTTCGCGGTGAACGTGCCGCTCGGCCTGCTGGCGTTCGCCTTCGCCTGGCCCGCCTTGCCGCACACCGAGCGCGGCACGCACCAGTTCGATCCGGTCGCGGCGCTGCTCAACGTGATCACGTTCGCCGCGCTGATCTTCGCGCTCGGCGAGGCGGCGCAGCGCGCGTCGACGCAACTGGTGCTAAGCGCGGCGGCGATCGCGATCGTGTTCGGGGTGTTGCTGATTCGCCGCGAAGCGGGCCACCCGGCGCCGATGCTGCCCGTCGATCTGTTCAAGCGACCGGTGTTCGCGTTGTCGGCGGTGACTGCCGTGTGTTCATTCGCCGCGCAAGGGCTCGCGTTCGTCTCGCTGCCGTTTTATTTCGAGGATGTGCTGCATCGCAGCCAGGTGGAAACCGGCTTTCTGATGACGCCGTGGCCGGTGGTGGTTGCGTTGGCCGCGCCGCTGGCCGGGAGTCTGTCCGATCGCTATCCGCCGGGCCTGCTCGGTGCGATCGGGCTGGCGGTGATGTCGGCGGGGATGGCGTCGTTGGCGCTGCTGCCGGTGCATCCGCATGTGCTCGACATCGGCATCCGGATGGCGGTCTGCGGCGCGGGCTTCGGTTTCTTCCAGTCGCCGAATCTGAAGGCGCTGATGGCGAGCGCGCCGCCCGAGCGTAGCGGCGGCGCCAGCGGCATCGTGGCGACCGCGCGGCTGCTCGGGCAGACCACCGGCGCGGCGCTGGTTGCGTTGAGCTTCGGGATCGCCGGCCGGCATGGGCCGACGCTGGCGCTCAGCGCCGGCGCTTTCTTCGCGGGCGCGGCGAGCCTCGCGAGCGGCTTGCGCTTGCTGGCGCCGTCGCATCGCTCCGGGGCGCACGCGAAGGCGGCGGTGAAATGAAAAAAGCGAACGCACTGTGGTGACAGTGCGTCCGCTTTTCGGTGAGGCTTTTCGCTGCGGCTTCTAGCTGTGGCCGTTCCTTCCCGCCTCGCTCAGCCGCGCCGGAACTTCACCGCGCCGCGAAATACCCCTTCACCGCCGCGACAAACGTATCGATATCCCCCCGCGACACGTCCTTGTGCGTGACGAACCGCGACGCGTACAGCATCTGCGTGAGAATGCCGCGCTCCTTGAGCCACGCTTCGAGCGGCACGCAATGCTGCTGCGGAAACTGCGCGAACACCATGTTGGTCGCGACCGACTGCACCTTCACATGCTCGATGGCTTCCAGCCCCGCCGCCAGATGCGCGGCATGCGCGTGGTCGTCGGCGAGACGTTCGACGTTGTGATCCAGCGCGTACAAACAGGCCGCCGCCAGCACGCCGGCTTGGCGCATGCCGCCGCCCAGCACCTTACGCCAGCGGTGCGCCACGTCGATCAGCGCCTGGCTGCCGACCAGCACCGAGCCGACCGGCGCACCCAGCCCCTTCGAGAAACAGACCGACACCGAATCGAACGGCGCGCACAAATCCGCGACCGGCTTGCCCGAAGCGACAGCCGCGTTGTAGACCCGCGCGCCGTCGAGGTGAGCCGACAGACCGTGCTTGCGCGCGAGCTGCACCGCCTCGGCGACATACCCCGCCGGCAACACCTTGCCGCCGATGGTGTTCTCCAGCGCCAGCAGCTTCGTGCGTGCGAAATGGTCGTCGATCGGCTTGATCGCGGCGGCGATTTTTTCGAGCGGGATCGAGCCGTCCGCGGCATTCTCGAGCGGCTGCGGCTGAATGCTGCCGAGCACCGCCGCCCCGCCGCCTTCGTACTTATAGGTATGCGCCAGTTGGCCGACGATGTATTCGTCGCCGCGCGCGCAGTGCGCCATCAACGCGGCCAGATTGCTTTGCGTGCCGCTCGGGAAGAACAGGCCGGCTTCCTTGCCGGTGCGCTCGGCGAGCGTGGCTTGCAGACGCAGCACGGTGGGGTCGTCGCCCCAGACGTCGTCGCCCACTTCGGCGGCGGACATGGCCGCGAGCATCGCCGGGGTCGGACGGGTTACGGTATCGCTGCGCAAATCGATCATGGTGAGTCCCTGTGCGTCTCGTCTATGGATGACAGCCCGTGGCGGCCGGCGCGCCGCTTCGTCAGTTGTGACGAATGGAGGCGGCGCCGGCTGGTGAGCCACACAGTGTATTCAATTCAGACGGCGAGGAGAAACCTTGCTCAAAATCCGCACTGACAGAAAGGCTTAAAAGCGAGGCTTAACAGCGAGCCTCAAAAGCAAGCCTTAACAGCAGCAAGACCTAACCACCCGACTTCGGCAGCCACGCCAGCGGATCGACCGGCTGACCGTTCTGGCGCACTTCGAACTGGATCGACGCGACGCCGCGGCTATCCACCCCGACCTCGCCGATGGTTTGCCCTTGCGCGACCGCGTCGCCTTCCTTGACGAGCAGCGTGCTGTTCTGACCGTAGGCAGTGATCAGCGAATCGTCGTGTTTGATGATGATGAGCGGGCCATACGCCTCGATGCCGGTGCCCGCGTAGACCACGCGTCCGGTGGCGGCGGCCTTGACCGGATCGCCCGGACGCCCGCCGATCACAATGCCGTTCGATTTGCCCGGCGCAAAAGTCTTGAGGATCGGCCCACGCAACGGCCATTGCAACACGCCCTGCTGCGGCCCGGACGACGCGATCTGCGCACCCGGCGTGCCAGCTACATTAGGCACGTTCGGCCCGCCGTTCTGGCCGACGCCGACGGGCGGCGTCACCACGCTGCCGGACGCCATCGGCGGCGAAACACGCAGCACCTCGCCGGGACTGACCGCGGCGTTGACCGGCAGCCCGTTCCAGGACGCGATTTCCTGAAGTTTGCGGCCATACGCCGCCGCGATAGCGGGCAACGTGTCGCCTGCATTGACCCGGTAGAAACCGGCCGGTACGGGCACCGTGCCGAGGGTGGTCGGACGGGAAGGCGCGTTGCTGTAGAACGGCGTGCTGTCCCACGGCATCGTGGTACAACCGCTGAACATCACGCCCAGCAAGGCTGCGGCCAGCAACCTCGAGCCCGTCAAATGCCATTGTCTTGTCATGTGATTTTCCTCGACACGTTGATTCAATCCGATGCAATCAGCCCCAAGCATTTGCCATGCCGCTCGACTCGAGCGCACGGCGGCGATCCGCCATTATGCCGCCGTGCCCGACGGCGTCGGCATGGCAGCCACGCGCGCCAACGACGTTCAGACGCTGCCCTCGGCCTCGACCACCAGAATGCGCGCCGCGCCGAGCGGATGAGCGACATGCTCGGTACCCACCGACGCGTAGAACACGTCGCCCGTCTCCAGGATCGTCGACTGTTCGACGCCGTCCTGCCGATAGCGCATCTCGACGCGGCCATCGAGCACCGCGAACACTTCCTCGCCGTCGTTGACATGCCACTTGTAGGGCTGATCGGTCCAGTGCAGGCGCGTCGTGATACCGCCCATGTTGGCGATATCGAGCGCACCCCAGGCGCGCGTTGCGGTGAAGCTCTTGCTGCGAATGATCTTCATGGTCATCGAGCCATTTAGAGAGGCGAAGCGGTGGCGCCCGAGTCCGCCGGAGCAGGCCGAGCCGCAGGAAGGATGCTTTTTGCGCTGGCCCTATTATAGGTCCGGCGGCTGAAGCGCCGGCGGCGGATGCCCTTGGTCGGTCCGTGGTCGGCCCCAGGTCGGTCCGCTCCCCCCAGCCGATCGATCGCCCCAACCACCGCCCTCAGCTTATGCATGCCTAATCGTGTGACCATTGAATCCATTCCCCCCTCGCCTATACTCAGACTTGCCGCGCGCAGTACGCCGAACGCAAACGCCTGATCCTGCGAGGAGTTGGGGATGAACAAAGCCACCTTTCTGGCCGTGCAGCTCAACGTCGACGATGTGGCGGCGTCACCCGGTCTGGTCGAGTTGCTGAACACGCACCTGGTTTTCGCTGCGGACGTGGCCGAAGCCGCCGACGCACTCGTGCAGCTAGCCAGCATCGCGGGACTGTCGAGCGGCGTCGAAGCCAGCGTCGAGATTCCCGCACTGGCGATCGAGCGACTGCGCGAAGCGCTCGACAACCTGAGCGGCTACGACGAATCGTGGCTCCTTGCCCTCGAACCGAGCCGCGCGCTATTCGATGAAATAGGCCGCCGGCACCGCACGCTGCATTAGAACCGCGCTCGCGGACGGCACCCCCGGTGCCGCGCGCCGTGGCGCCCGTTTGCCGGCGCCGCCGGTCCGCCTCTTTTCGCTCACCGCTCGACCCGCCAGACCCGCCGGCATGCCGCACCGTCGGCGTCGTCTGAAGGCGCCGGGCGTCAACCGGAGGAACCGCCGTGAAAAGTCTCCTGAATCGCCGCAGCGTGCTGGCAGGCCCATCGCATCTCGTCCAGGTCGCGCGCGCGACCGGCGGCGGCGCCGGCTCGCCGCCGCCTGACGACAGCAACGCGGCGTCACCCGCCGATGCCGCCGATGCCGCCGCTATGCCGTCCGCCGCCGCAAATGCACCGCCAGCCGACGCGCCACCCCGTCCCGTGACGACCTTGCGGCCCGTGCCGGCAGTGCCGACGCAGGTGAGCGGACGCGGCGTGCAGATTGCCGACACCGCCGATATCGAGTGGTTGACGGAAGAAGACGCGCTGACGCCGTTTCGCGTGTTCCGCAGTTTTAGCTATTCGGTCAGCCTGCTGTTTCACGCGAAAGAACTGGCGTATTACGTCGCGCTCTATCAGGACGGCTCGCTATGGCGTGCGCTGAAAGCGGCCGATCTCGAAGCCGCCGAGGCGGCTTTCCATCATTTCGAAGATCAGGCCACCCGGCTATCGGACGGTGAAACCCGCCGCGCCCAGTTGGAAGCGCAAAACGAACAACTGGCGCGCCTGATCGCGCGCTCCGAGGCGCAGGCCGAACGGCTGCGCAGCGATCTGCAACGGCGCGGCGCGCAGGAGCAGGCGGTGTCGACCCGGCAGAATCAGACGCGCAAGGACGTCTCGCAACTGGAAGCGCAGCGCGTGGCCGCGCAGGCGCATCTGAACAAGGCGCATCGGCAGATTCACCAGCTCAATCTGACGAGCAATGAATGGATTCCGCACTTGCCGAATCGTTGAGCCATGCGGCCGTGAACGCCGCTCGCGTCGCACACAAAAAAACGCCGACCTGGCCAAAGCCGGTCGGCGTTTTTTGCGCGCCGCGCTCAAACACGCGGCACTTGCAGCAGCTTCAGCGCAAATTAATTGCCGAAGTAGATCGAGTTGCGGTTATTGCCGTTCAGCGGACGGCCCGACTGCGACGTACCGACAGCCGGTGCGCCGTAGCCGCTGTTCACGGCTTGAGCGGTGCCGTTCTGAGCGTCGACACGTGCTTGCGCGGTCAGCAGGTTGGACGGGTAATCAGCGTGATCGCCGACCGGGTTGTAGCCGGCCTTTTCCAGTTGCACCAGTTGGGCGCGGACTTCAGCGCGGGTCAGCGGCTGGTTCGATTGAGCGAACGAAGCGACAGGAGCGACCAGAGCCGCGGCGACAACAACAGCAGAGATAAGGGACTTCATGATGTAAACCTCCAGAACTTGTTTTTAATGCGCGTTGGGCTTGTTGTCCCGTAGCGCTTAAGTAGAAGTTTAGGAGCGTCGACATCTAGGGGAAACCCCTTAAAAGATGAAACTCTATTTCGAATTTCGCAACAGTAAGGGTTTCGCGCCAGCTTCATGCCATCTGGCTGACAGTTTTCGGCAACAATTTGCCGACTTGCATTTCAATCGGTCACGCGGCCCGGCGCGCCCTGTTGCAAGCGCGCCCCGAGCCGCGATTCAAACACCCGACTCCGTTCAGCTCCAGTTGGCGTGGAAGCTGCCCGGCTTGTCGACGCGCTCGAACGTATGCGCACCGAAGAAGTCGCGCTGCGCCTGCACCAGATTAGCCGGCAGACGTTCCGAGCGATACGCGTCGAAATACGCCACCGCCGACGCGAACGCCGGCACCGGCACGCCCGCGTTGATCGCGGCGACCACGACTTCGCGCAACGCCGCCTGATAGTTCTTCGCGATGTCGCGGAAGTACGGATCGAGCAGCAGATTGGCGATCGCCTTGTCCTTCGAATAAGCGTCGGTGATCTTCTGCAGGAAGCGGGCGCGGATGATACAGCCGGCGCGGAAAATCTTCGCGATCGTGCCGTAGTCCAGATCCCACTTGTACTCTTCCGACGCGGCCCGCAGTTGCGCGAAGCCTTGCGCGTACGAGATCACCTTGCTGAAGTACAGCGCGCGGCGCACCGATTCGACGAACGCGTCGCGCTCGACGCCGAGCGGCTTCGCCTGCGGCCCTTCGAGCACCTTGCTCGCGGCCACGCGCTGATCTTTCAGCGACGACAGCACGCGCGCGAACACGGCTTCGGTGATCAGCGGCAGCGGCGCGCCGAGGTCGAGCGCGTTCTGGCTGGTCCATTTGCCGGTGCCCTTCTGCGCGGCGCGATCGAGAATCACGTCGACCAGATCCTTGCCGGTTTCGTCGTCTTTCTTGCTGAAAATCTTCGAGGTGATTTCGATCAGATAGCTGTCGAGCTCGCCCTGATTCCACTCGGTATAGACCTTGCCGAGTTCTTCGTTCGACAGACCGACCACCTGCTTGAGCACCGCGTAGCTCTCGGCGATCAGTTGCATGTCGCCGTATTCGATGCCGTTGTGCACCATCTTCACGAAGTGGCCCGCGCCGTCCGGACCCATGTACGCGACGCACGGCTCGCCGTCCGGCGCCTTGGCGGCGATTTCGGTGAGGATCGGGGCCACCAGGTCATACGCGTCGCGCTGGCCGCCCGGCATGATCGACGGGCCTTTCAGTGCACCCTCTTCGCCGCCCGACACGCCCGTGCCAATGAAATGCAGGCCGGATTTCGCGAGATCCTGATTACGGCGGATGGTGTCGGTGAAATGCGTGTTGCCGCCGTCGATCAGAATGTCGCCCTTTTCCAGCAGCGGCTTCAACTGGTTGATCGTCGCGTCGGTGCCTTCGCCCGCTTTGACCATCAGCAGAATGCGGCGCGGCTTTTCCAGCGATTCCACGAATTCTTCCAGCGTGAAAGCCGGCACGAGCTTCTTGTCCGGATATTCGGCGATGAGTTCGTCGGTTTTCTCGCGGCTACGGTTGTACACCGACACCGCGTGGCCGCGGCTCTCGATGTTGAGCGCCAGATTGCGGCCCATGACCGCCAGCCCCACCACGCCGATTGCCTGTTTGCCCATGTGAATTCTCCAGAGTCCAATAAATGTCGGGACGCCGCGCCGGGAAGAAACGTCGGCGGGACGTCGAGGGTGAAAGAATAAAAGAAATGCCGGCTTGCCGCTCGCTGGCAGGCAACGGGCGGCAGATTTTTTTGCTGCGCGAACCTGCGCTGTTCGCTGCGTTGTTCGCTGCGTGCTTCGCCGCGTACTTCTCGGCGTGCTTCACCGCGTTCTTCAGACCCGTGTCGCGTCCGCGTGTTTCCTGAAGACCAGGCTGAAGTTGTTGGCCGGCATCGCGACCGGCTCTTCCGCGACGAGTCCCACCGAAGCACCCAGCGCCACCACCGCTTCCATGTCGCGCACGCCCCACGACGGATCGCGGCTGCGCAACTGCTGGTCGAACGCCTCGTTGCTCGACGCAGTATGCGCGCCGCCGCGCCGGTACGGACCGTAAAGATAGAGCACGCCGCCGTCGACGAGACGCCGGCTCGCGCCCGCGAACAGCGCCTGCGTCGCGCTCCACGGCGAAATGTGGATCATGTTGATGCAGACCACGGCGTCGAGCGTGTCGATGCCCCACTCCGGCTGATGCACGTCGAGCACGAGCGGCGCGCGCACGTTCGGCAAGCCCGCCTGCGCGGTCCACGCGGCGATCGACGCGCGCGCGTCCGCATCGGCATCGCTCGGCTGCCAGTCGAGTCCGGGCAGCGCGCCGGCAAAGCAGATAGCGTGCTGGCCGGTGCCGCTCGCGATTTCGAGCACGCGGCCGGTGGCCGGCAGCACGTCGCGCAATACAGCGAGGATCGGTTCGCGGTTGCGTTCGGCGGAAGGCGAACGTTGCCGCAGCGCGAGAGGGGAATCGGTCATGGTCGGCCTGGGATTCTGCTCGTGGTTCGACGCGAGGTTCAGCTCGCGTTGGAGTTCGTGTTGCAGCTTATGTTCAGCTCGTGTTTCAGCTCGTGTTTCAATACAGAGTCGTGCGCACGCGCTCGTCGAGTTCGCGGTCGTAAGTCGCGGCGTCGAAGCTCGCGCCGTTGATACGCCGATGAATTTCGCCCGCGCTCGGCAGCCGCGAACGTTCGATATGCCGCGCCGGATCCCACAGTTTCGAGCGCACCAGCGCTTTCGAGCAGTGGAAATAGACCGCGTCGACATCGATCAGCAGCACGGTGCGCGGCAGTTTACCAACGACCGCGAAACTGTCCAGCCATTTGGGGTCGTCGGTGATGCGGCCGCGGCCGTTCACGCGCAAACTCTCGCCCACACCGGGGATGACAAACAGCAGCGCCAGCTTCGGCTCGGCAATGATATTGCGCAGACTGTCGATGCGATTGTTGCCGGGACGGTCCGGCAACGCGAGCGTGCGTTCGTCGATCACGCGCACGAAACCCGGCGCGTCACCGCGCGGCGAACAGTCGAGACCTTCGGGGCCGGCCGTGGCGAGCACGACGAACGGCGCGACCTCGATGAATGCGCGATAGTCCTCGTTGATCGTCGGAATCTCTTTGCGTACTGCGCGCTCGTGCGGCTGACCATAGATGGCTTCGAGCTGTTCGATCGTCGTCAACATCGGTGTTCCTTTGCGTAGCTGCGGGTGTTTTTCCGGTTCGGGTGAGCGCGGCGCGGTCGGGGCGCGGCAGTCGGCCTTCAACCTTCTCTTCAATCTTCAATCCAGCGCCAGCCGTCCGGCCAGCGCGGTGAGCGTGTCGGCGCACGGCGCCGCGAGTTTCAGCGACAACAGCGGATCGGCGCGCGTCCGCCCCAGATTGATCGCGGCGATCGGTTTGCCCTGCTTCTGCGCCCACACGCAAAAGCGGTAACCGGAGTAGACCATCAGCGACGAACCGACCACCAGCACCGCATCCGCTGCATCGAGCGCATGCGAGGCCGCTTCGACACGCTCGCGCGGCACGCTTTCGCCGAAGAACACCACTGACGGTTTGAGCAGGCCGCCGCAATTCGAACAGGCCGGCACGCGGAACGTGTCGAGCGCGTGCCATTCGAGATGCGCGTCGCCGTCGGCGGCGGTTTCGGCGGTCACGTTCAGCAACGCGGGATTGTCCGCTTCGAGCGTCTGCTGGATCGACGCGCGCGAATGCTGCATGCCGCAATCCAGACACGTCACACCGTCGATGCCGCCGTGCAGTTCGATCACGTCGCGGCTACCCGCCCGCTGATGCAGACCGTCGACGTTCTGCGTGACGAGCGTCGGCACCTGACCGGCGGCCTGCAGTCTGGCCAGCGCGGTATGCGCGGCGTTGGGCTGCGCGTGCGCGACGACCGGCCAGCCGACCATGCTGCGAGCCCAGTACCGCTGTCGCATGGCCTGCGTGCCGAGAAATTCCTGCAACGTGATGGGCGGCGAGCGCTTCCATTCGCCGTTGTCGTCGCGATAGCCGGGAATGCCGGAATCGGTGCTGATCCCCGCGCCGGTCAGCACGAACAGACGCGGATGACGCTGCACGAAACGATGCAGGTCGTCCAGCGTGTGGGATTCGTTCGAGGGGTCGAGAGGCGCGGGCTGAAGGTCGGTCATGACGGATGGGGTGGAATGCTGGGGCGTTTCAGAGCGAACCCGGCGAGCCGCCTAACCTGATCCGCGACGTTGACGCGGTTTGCTTTGGCGCTTGGGCGTTGCCTGCACCGGCACCGATGCCTCGGCCGCCTGCCGTTCTTGCCGCGCTTGCCATTGCGCGAGTGCGGCCTGATAACGGTCGAGCGCTTCGTCGTAGAGATCGAATACACACGGATTGCAGCCGCTGTGACAGCAATCGTCGAGATCGGGCTGCACGGGCGGCGCCGGCTGCGGGTCGTCACTGAGTGTGGCTCGAGACACGGCGAATCGCGGTCCGTGGAAGAGAAAGCGCTCAGTATAAGTTGATCTCCGGCGCTGTGCTGCAGGTGGCCGGCGGCGGCTGCCCACTAGCTGTTGCCGGCCGCCAATGTCGGCCCGTGGCCCGTGCGCCCGTGGCCCGTGGCTCGCGTGCCCGTGGCTCGTGGCTCGCGTGTCCGTCTGCCCGCCGTCACCCCCGCCCGACGAACGGCATCTTGCTCGCCATGATGGTCATGAACTGCACATTAGCCGACAGCGGCAGTTCGGCCATGTGCAATATCGCGTCGGCAACATGCTGAACGTCCATCAACGGTTCGATCATGATTTCGCCGTTCGCTTGCGGCGTGCCCTGTGCCATCCGTGCGGCCATTTCCGTGGCCGCATTGCCGATGTCGATCTGCCCGCACACGATGTCGTACGGACGGCCGTCGAGCGAGACGGCCTTCGTGAGGCCGGTGATCGCATGCTTGGTCGCCGTGTACGCGATGCTGTGGGGCCGCGGCGCATGCGCCGAGATCGAGCCGTTATTGATGATGCGGCCGCCGCGCGGGTTCTGCGTTTTCATCAGACCGAAGGCCGCTCGCGTGCAGAGGAACACGCCGGTGAGATTGGTATCGACCACCGAGCGCCATTCGTCGATATCGAGTTCGTCGATCTCGACCGGCGGAGCGCTTCGGCCCGCGTTGTTGAACAGCAGGTCGAGCCGGCCGCGCCGCTCGCGGATGACGTCGAACAACGCGGCAACGCTTGCGGCGTCGGTCACGTCGCAGGCCACCGCCAGCGCGTCGCCGCCGAGTTGTTGCGCTTCGTGCGCGAGCGCGTCGAGCGGCGCCTGGCGGCGGCCGGCCAGCACGACGCTATAACCGTGTTCCAGCAGTTTGAGCGCAGATGCACGGCCAATTCCGCTGCCCGCGCCCGTCACCAGTGCGACCTTCTTGATTCCTGCTCCCGTCACGACGTCTCTCCTGTCGACCGGAGTCGGCGTTTCAGCGCGTACTCCTGGTTCATGAACGATAGTTGCTGTTCTACAGACCGGCTGCATAGGGACACCGTAGATCCAGCAAATGCCCGCAAGCGCCTGCCCCTGGCTGTATCACCCCTCAGCACCCTACAACCCGACGCGCCGATTTGCAGCGAACTCCACCGCAAAAAATGCAACGGCCCACACACAGCGAAACGACATCTTTCAAAGCCCTGTCGTTATTTGCCGATCCTGTCCGCTGCTACGTTGCGCCGCGCATCAATGGTATCGTTCGACGTTGCGCGCCGCTTGCGCGATTCAAGACCTTCCCAGGACGGAGGAAGGCTGACCGGAAGTACGCTTTATGACTGAACACTCCTCGCCGCATGGCGCCACGCCAGCGCCATTGCGTTGGCCGCGCACCGGCTACCCCGCGATGCTCACGGCCACCGCCGCCTGGCACGTCTTCGTGCTGGCCGGTGTACTGCTCACGCCGGCCCAGTGGCCCTGGTGGCTGGCCGCGATGTTCGCGAATCATGCCGTCTTCACCGTGGCCGGCCTGTTGCCGCGCACCTCGCTGCTGGGTCCGAACTGGACACGCCTGCCCGCGGGCGCGCAGAACGCCGACGCGATTGCACTGACTATCGACGACGGCCCCGACCCTGCCGTCACGCCGCAAGTGCTGGACCTGCTCGACGCGCTCGGCGTGCGCGCCACGTTCTTCTGCATCGGCGCGAAGGCGCAGCGCTATCCGGAACTCGCACGCGACATCGTGGCGCGTGGCCATGCGCTCGAAAACCACTCGCAGGTTCACGTGCACACGTTTTCCGTCACGCTGCCGGGCTCGCTCACGCGCGAGATCGACGCCGCGCAACGCACGCTCGAAGCGCTGAGCGGCGAGCGGCCGATGTTCTTCCGCGCGCCCGCGGGCCTGCGCAATATTTTCCTCGAACCCGTGCTGCGCAAACTCGATTTGCGGCTCGCGGCGTGGACGCGGCGCGGCTACGACACGCGCGAGCGCGATCCTGACGTAGTGACGCGGCGCCTGCTCGACGGTCTCGCGCCGCGCGACATTCTGCTGCTGCATGACGGCAATGCGGCCCTCACGATCGAAGGCCAGCCGCTGATCCTCGCGGTGCTGCCGCGTGTGATCGAAGCAGCGCGCGAACAGCGTCTCCGCTTCGTCACGCTACGCGAAGCGCGCGTCGAGCACTGAGGCGCGGCAAGCTGCGTGAAGCGCGGCTCGTCGAGTCGAGTCGAGTCGAGTCGAGTCGAGGCAAGTCGAGTCGAATCGAACCGCGCCGCAAGCCCCATCCACCCCAGCGTTACACGCGGAAATCCGCCGCCATATCCTCATCCGTACGCGCTTCAAGTTCACCGCTTCGGCAGGCCTTCAGAAACACGTCGTAATCGCGCTCCACCTGGTCCGCGTAAGCCGTTGCGTAGCCGGTCAACGCCTCCGCGAACTGATCGCCGCGGCCGATATACGCGCCGATTTCGATCGCCTGGCCACTCGCCTTCGCATGCGCGCGCGCCATGATCCAGCCGCACAGTCGCGCGTAACCCTCCAGCAGATCCGTGTCGAACAGTTCGATATTCGCCGACAGCTTCATGTCGCGCAGTTGGCGGAAGTAGAAATGCCGCCCCGACGGGCCGGTCGCCCAACCGAGAAAAATATCGCTGGCCGCCTGCAACATGCGCTGACCGCCAACCACCCGCTGTCCTTCATGCTTATACGGCGGCGACTTATGAAACTGCGCGATCACCGACTTGCGCGCTTCCTTGATCTGAATGAACAGCGGCTTGCCCATATGATCGACGTTCAACAGCACGAGGCAGCGCGTGCCCACGCTGCCCACGCCCACGACTTTGAACACGAGATCCTGCACGGTGAAATGACCGAGCAATTCACGCCGGTCGTGCGATAAGGTTTTCAGGTACTCGTCACACATCGGCTCGATCAGCGTGCGCCAATTGCCGATGCTGAACCAGTCGTCCTCCGGCGAGAACAGCGTGTTCGCGCCGTGCACGTGAAACATGCCCGGCGGCGCATCGCGAATCGTCCAGGCTTCGCCGTCGAACTCGGCCATTTTCTCCAGCAGGCTTTCATGCGTACGGCTCGCTGCCTTTTCCATGCCGCGCCGCACCGCGCGGCGGCGCTCCGGCGTGAGCGCCGTCTCGGCCATCAGGTCGAACGTAATGCGGTCGTACCAGAGTTCGAGCGCTCCGCATTGTGCGTATTGCGCCATGCGATCGCGATAGGTCGACACCGCCGTCATCACCAGATGCTCCGCCGTGCCACGGCTCAGGCGCATATGACGCGCGGCGACCACGAGGCTCGCCGTGAGGCGTTTCAGATCCCATTCGAATGGACCGATCGCCACTTCGTCGAAGTCGTTCAGATCGAAGACCAGTTGCCGCTCGGGCGTGGCGAACCCACCGAAGTTCATCAGATGGCCGTCGCCGCAGATTGTCATGGTGAGGCCGCTGTCATGCACCTTGCTCAGATCGTGCGCCTGCAGGATCGCGGTGCCGCGGAAAAACGTGAAGGGTGAGACGGCCATGCGCCCATAGCGCAGCGGCACGAGGTTGTCGACCCGGCCCTCGCTGCTTTGCCTGAGCAACGCGACCGGATCGCGGTGCAATTCGCCGATCGCTTTATGGCTCGAGCGCTTCGAGTGCTCGCGGGCGGCACGGCCACGGGCCTCCCGTTCGGCAATGGTGCTGGCTTTCATGCTCTTCTCCGTTTGTGTGAGTCTTCACGATCGGTTCTAGAGACGACTTGTGCGGGCACGATAAAGCGGAACGTCCGGCGCATGAGCGTGGCGGCTGGAACAGCCGTGGCCACGAGCCGGTAGCCATGCTAGCAGACCGATCGGTAAAAAGGTGGCGCCATTCATTTCGCATGACGCGGCCGCTCACTCGGGATTTCCCCCTACGCCGCCGAAGAAGTTGCGGCTGCAACGATCACCCGGTTGACGGACAAAATTACCGGAAGCGTCATCACAAAGTAACTATCCGGTGAATTTTGCGTTTTTCATGGGTGCAAGCACTTCAGCAAAAAAGATTCGCGCCGTTTACCAGTACATACAAACTTTTAACGACGCACGAGAAAAGTCCCTTAAAAGAGGGCCTGTTCTCGATCGATCGTGTTCGATCACGCGTCAGGCAAGATAATCGGAGAGAGTATGTTTGTCGCAATCGGCTGGGTGCTGGTGATCGGTTCTGTGATCGGTAGTTTTGTCGGCGTGGGCGGCCACGTGCTGGCGCTCCTACAGCCGTTCGAATTGCTGTGTATTTTCGGCGCGGCGATCGGCGCGTTTGTCGTGAGCAATCCGACTTCCACGCTGAAGAAAACCCTCAAGGCGATCCCGTCATGCTTCAAGACGGGCGGCTACACCAAAGAGAAATATCTTGAACTGATCGCGCTGCTGTACGAGTTGCTTCAGAAGGCCCGCAAGGAAGGCATGATGTCGCTCGAAGTCGACGTCGGCGCACCTGAGGAAAGCGTACTGTTCCAGAAATACCCGCACGTGCTCGAAGATCATCACTTGCTCGACTTCATCGTCGACTATCTGCGCATGATGTCCGGCGGCAACGTGAACGTGCTCGAAGTGCAGGACCTGATGGATGAGGAACTCGCTACGCACCACGCGGAAGCCTCGGTCGCGGCCAACGCGATTCAGAAAATGGCCGACGGCCTGCCCGCGTTCGGCATTGTCGCGGCCGTGATGGGCGTGGTTCACACCATGGGCTCGGTCGGCGCACCGCCCGCCGTGCTTGGCGAGATGATCGCCGGCGCGCTGGTCGGCACGTTCCTCGGCATTCTGCTCGCGTATGGTTTTATCGGCCCGGTTGCCGATCTGCTCAATGCCAAGGGCCGCGCCGAAGCCAAGCCTTATCAGTGCGTGAAGGCCGTGCTGCTCGCGTCGCTGTCCGGCTACGCGCCGCCGATCGCGGTCGAGTTCGGCCGCAAGGTATTGTTCACCGCCGATCGCCCGAGCTTCCAGGAGCTCGACGACGCCGTGCGCGCCACCAAAATGCCGAAGTCGGCCTGACGCGGAGCGGCATGATGAGCGAAAGACCGTCGCGCGCGTCGCAACAGGTGGAAACGCCGGCCCCCGTGATCGTGCGCCGCTTGCGCAAGGGCGGCGATCACGCCGCGCATCACGGCGGCGCGTGGAAGATCGCGTACGCCGATTTCGTCACGGCAATGATGGCGTTCTTTCTGTTGATGTGGCTGCTCGGCTCGACGTCGAAGTACGACAAGCAGGGTATCGAAGATTATTTCAACACGCCGCTGTCGAGCCTGCTCGGCGGCAGCCAGGGCACCGCCGCCGCGCGACCGAGCGTGGTGCAGGGCGGCGGCCGCGATATCTCCGACACGCGGCCCGGCGACGGCAAGAAGAGCCAGACCCAACCGACGCCGCCGACCACCGCCGCCCCGACCGTGGCGCCCGCGGATGCGGCCCGCCTCGAACAACTGAAGGCGAAGCTCACCACGCTGATCGAACAGAGCCCGGCCTTGAAGGCGTTCAAGGATCAGATCCGCATTTCGATCACCAACGAAGGCCTGCGCATCGAGATCGTCGACTCGCAAAACCGGCCGATGTTCGCCTCCGGCAGTTCGAAGCTGCAACCGTATGCGGTGACGATTCTCACGCAGATCGGCGCCGCGCTCAACGACGTCGACAACCGTATTTCGATTGCCGGCCATACGGATGCGGTGCCGTACACCGCGGGCCCGGACGGCTATTCGAACTGGGAGTTGTCGTCGGAGCGCGCCAACGCCGCGCGCCGCGCGCTGGTGGAGGGCGGCATGCACGGCGAAAAGCTGTTGCAGGTGCGCGGGCTGGCCGACGTCTTGCCGCTGAACAGCAAGGTCGTCGACGAGCCGACCAACCGGCGCATCAGTATCCTCGTGCTGAACAAGGCGGCGGAACTGGCCTTTTTCCACGATGGCGGCCGCACCGCGATCGACGAAGCCACACCGGCAAGCTCGGTCATTCCAGCGGTGGTGGAACGTCTGCAGCCGGTGACCGGAACGCATGGCACGCCGTGAATTTTTCCGGCGCTGTTGGACCTGCGCAACCTGAAGGCATGCGATCGATAGCGCACACTGCGCAGCCCCGGTGGCGCGTATAAAATCGATCGCATGCGCCCTGCCCCTCATCAGCAACGGGAGCCCGATCTTCCGCTGCATACGCCTAGTGTTTCGTCGGTGACGTTAGCGGCGATTATCGCCGTCATCGCGTGGCTCGCGATCGTCGCGCAAGCCGAGGTGACACTCAACCGCACGCTGTCGCGCGGGCTGACCGTGCTCGACGGGCTGGCCCGCATGAGCAGCTACCTGACCAATCTGACGGTGCTGGCGTGCGCGATCTGTTTCACCTGCGTGGCGCTGCGGGGACTCAGGTCGCCGCTACCGCGTTTTTTCCGGCAACCCACAGTCGTGACCGCGGTGGTCGGCTACATGGTGTTTGTCGGCATCGCCTATAACCTGCTGTTGCGCGGCTGGTGGACGCCGACCGCGTTCAGGATGCTGCTCAACGAATCGCTGCACAGCATTTTGCCGATGCTGTCCGCGCTCTACTGGGTCCTGTTCGTACCGCGCTTCCAGCTGAAACTCCGCCACGGTCTGCTGTGGCTCGTGTATCCGCTGGCCTATCTCGCCGTGACCTTCTGGCGCGGCGGTCTGTCCGACTACTACCCCTATCCGTTCATCAACGTCGGCCGGCTTGGCGTCGCGCATGCGGCGCTCAATTCCGCGCTGCTGTTCGGCGGATTCCTGATGCTGATGGCCGTGTTCGTCGGCATCAATTCGCGTCGCAGACGTTGATACCGTCACGCGCTTCAGCCCTTTTCAGCCCCTGTTGCGTGGTGTTCCCGGGCGCGCTTCTTGCGCCCTGTCGGGTGGACGTACGCCGCCTCGCCGGGCGGTTGCGCGAAACCCTGGTGTGGCGGCGTTGCGATGACAGACGCGCCACGCGTAAATATGACAATGGGAGCAAAAACGTATGGACACCAATTCAGCGGAAGGCGCAGTCAACGAAGTCGCGGGCAAGGTGCAAAGCGCGGTCGGCGACGTGTTGGGCGACACCGGCACACAGATGGCCGGCAAAGCGCGCGAGCTCAGCGGCAAGGCGCAACAGCTTTGCGCGAGCACAACGAGTCTCGTGCGTGAAACCACGGCCGAAAGTCCGTTCACGGCGATTGCGGTGGTGGCATTGGCCGGGTTCGTCGCTGGCGCGCTGTGGGCGCATGGCGCGTCGGGGCGCGATTATCGTCGGTAATTGATTGATCGTCACCGATGACGATCGGGCGAACGGCGGCGGGCAACCAGACGCCGCCGATTCAAATCTGAATACACAAAACTGTAGTGCGCGAACCGGCAGGCATCGCGAACGGGCGCGCGCCGGCTCGGCGTTCCACGCACGGCATCGGCACACGCCACCGCCGGCCGGCGAGATTCGCTTTGCTGTCTCCCCTTTTTTCTAATACCGTTGTACTCACAACGGCATCCAAATTGCTGCGTGAAATCCGTTGGATCGCGACGCTTCGGAATTCGACGCTTCGCCAGCCTGCATTGACCTTTCAATGGAGTCGACAGAACGTCATGCCCACGCATACCGATCGTCCGGATTCGAGCGACGCACCCGCCGCCACACCCAATCAACCTTCACGCCGCCGCTTTCTGCAAACCGCCGCCGCTGCCGCGACAGTCGGCGCCGCGCCGCATCTGCACGCGCAAACTCAAACGCCAGTCGCGCCGCCTGCGCCGGTCCGGCAAACCGTGCCGCCGCGTCCGGTTACATTGACCGTCAACGGCCGCCCTTACACGCTGCAACTCGAACCGCGCGTTACGCTGCTCGACGCGCTGCGCGAATACGCCGGGCTGATGGGCACGAAGAAAGGCTGCGACCGCGGTCAATGCGGTGCCTGCACGGTGCTCGCCGACGGCCGCCGCATCAACGCGTGTTTGACGCTCGCGGTCATGCATGAAGGCGAACAGATCACGACCGTTGAAGGACTCGCCAGCAACGGCGTCTTGAGTCCAATGCAACGCGCGTTCATCGAACACGACGCGTTTCAGTGCGGCTACTGTACGCCCGGGCAGTTGTGTTCCGCGACTGCCCTACTGAACGAATTCCGCAGCGGTACGGCCAGCACCGTCACCGCCGACGTGCGCGACCGCCCCGCGCAACTGTCCGACGCTGAAATCCGCGAGCGCATGAGCGGCAATATCTGCCGCTGCGGTGCCTACGCGAACATCGTCGCCGCGGTACGCGCGGTGCACGACGGTAGCGGCCAGACCGGCAACGCGGCCGTCGGCCCGTTGCAGGGCCAGCCGCAAGACAGCGCCCAGCGCAACGCGTAACGGAGCGACCAGCATGGATGCGATCTCTTACGAACGCGCCGGCGATGTCGCCGGCGCCGTGCGCGCGGCGCAGCAGCCGGGCGCGGTGTTTATCGGCGGCGGCACCAATCTGCTCGATCTGATGAAGGGCGGCGTGGCGCGGCCGCTGCGGCTGATCGATATCACCCATATCGGCGGACTCGATACGGTCACCACGCAGCCCGACGGCGGCATTCGCATCGGCGCGCTGGTGCGCAATAGCGACGCGGCCAATCACGCGCTGGTGCGCGAGCACTATCCGTTGCTTTCGCAAGCATTGCTGGCGGGCGCGTCGTCGCAACTGCGCAATATGGCGACCGTCGGCGGCAATCTGCTGCAGCGTACCCGCTGCGGTTACTTTTACGACACCGCCTTCACGCAGTGCAACAAGCGCATGCCGGGCAGCGGCTGCGCGGCGCTCGACGGCCTGAACCGCACACACGCGATTCTCGGTACGAGCGCGCAGTGCATCGCCGTGAATCCGTCGGACATGAGCGTGGCGCTCGCGGCGCTCGACGCGGTGGTTCGCGTCAGCGGTCCCGCCGGCGAACGCGTGATTCCGTTCGCCGAGTTTCATCGATTACCTGGCGATCGCCCCGATGTCGATACGACCCTGCAGCCCGGTGAATTGATCACCGCTGTCGATCTGCCGCCGCCGCTCTTCAGCAGCCACGCGCATTATCTGAAAGTGCGTGACCGCGCCAGTTACGCATTCGCGCTGATCTCGGTGGCGGCCGCTTTGCAGATGGACGGCGATCGGGTGAGCACCGTGCGTATCGCGTTGGGCGGCGTCGCGCACAAACCGTGGCGCGCGAGTGCGGCCGAACAGATGCTCAACGGTCAGACGCTCACGCAGGACACGCTGCGCAACGCGGCCGCCGCCGCATTACGCGACGCGCGTCCGCAGCGCGACAATCGCTTCAAGGTGCAGCTCGCGCAGCGCGCGATCGTGCGTGCCGTGAACCAGGCCGCCGGCCGCGCGGGAGGTGTCGTATGAATCTGATCGGACAACCGGTCGACCGGATCGACGGTCTGCTCAAAGTCACCGGCGAAGCGCGCTACGCCGCCGAATTCCCCGAAGCGCGTCTCGCGCATGCGGTGCTCGTGACCAGCACGATTGCGCGCGGCACGATTGCGTCGATCGACGCGAGTCGCGCGCAGGCGCTGCCCGGTGTGCTGCTGGTGATGACGTATCAGAACGCGCCGCGTCTGCCGAACGGCGGCAAACCGGCGCTCGCGCCGCCGGCCGGCCGGCGTCTGTCGCTGCTGCAGGACAACGAGGTTCACTACAACAACGAGCCGGTCGCGGTGGTGGTCGCCGACACGCTCGAACATGCCACCGACGCCGCGCACCAGTTGCGCATCACCTACCAGGCCAGCGCGGCGACCGTGGACTTCACGCAGGCGAAACCGAACGCGCACGCGCCGGATCGGCCGCAAGGCAGGCAAACGGATACTCAGCGCGGCAGTTTCGACGACGGCATGCGCAACGGCGCCGTGCATGTGGATGCGACCTACACCACGCCGATCGAGCATCACAACCCGATGGAACCGCACGCCACCCTGGCGCGCTGGGACGGCCCGCAGCTCACGCTGTACGACGCGACGCAGGGCGTCAGCAGCGCGGCGCAGGCGATCGCCAAAACGTTCGGCATGTCGCCCGCCGACGTGCGCGTGATTTCGCCATTCGTCGGCGGCGGCTTTGGTTGCAAGGGCTCGTCGTGGTCGCATGTGTCGTTGTGCGCAATGGCCGCGCGGCAGACCGGCCGGCCGGTGCGGCTCGCGCTCGAACGGCCGCAAATGTTCGGCCCGGTCGGCGCGCGGCCGCACACGGAACAGCGCTTCATTCTGGCCGCGCGCCACGACGGCACGCTGACCGCCATGCGTCACGACAGCACGTCGAATACGTCGGTGATCGAAGACTGGACCGAGACCTGCTGCATGGTCACGCGCATGCTGTACGCAGTGCCCAACCAGGTGACCACGCACCGCATCGTGCCGCTCAACCTCGGCACGCCGACCTTCATGCGCGCGCCGGGCGAGACCACCGGTTCGTTCGCGCTCGAATCGGCCATGGACGAACTCGCGGTCGCCCTGCAGATGGACCCGCTCGCTTTGCGCCTGAAGAATTACGCCGACGCCGATCCGCAGGAAAACAAACCCTGGTCGGGAAAGTCGTTGCGCGAGTGCTATCAGATCGGCGCGCAAAAATTCGGCTGGTCGCGGCGCACCGCCACACCGCGTTCCATGCGCGACGGCAACACGCTGATCGGCTTCGGCATGGCGACCGCGACGTATCCGGCCAACCGCAGCGAAGCCGCGGCTATCGCGCGGATTCTGCCGGACGGCACCGCGATGGTCGCCTCGGGCACGCAGGATCTCGGCACCGGCACTTACACCGTGATGACCCAGGTCGCCGCCGATGCACTCGGCTTCGCGCCGGAAAACATCCACTTCGCGCTCGGCGATTCTTCGCTGCCGCGCGCGCCGGTGTCGGGCGGTTCACAATCGGCGGCAAGCGTGTCGCCGGCCGTGCGCGACGCGGCCAATCAGGCCCGCAGCCAGTTGATCACGCTGGCGCTCGCCGACGAGGCTTCGCCCGTGTACGGCATCGCGCTCGAAGACATCACGGTGATCGACGGCTGGGTGACGAGCCGTTCGCAGCCGGGAAAACGCGATCCGGCGGCGGCGATCATCGCGCGTTCGGGCGGCAAGCCGATCGAGGCAACCGCGACCGTCAAACCCGGCGAAGAAAAGCAGAAGTACTCGTTCCACTCGTTCGGCGCGGTGTTCGTCGAGGTGCATGTCGACGCCGAGCTAGGCACGATTCGCGTGCCGCGCGTCGTGGCCGCTTACGACGTGGGCCGTGTGCTGAACCTGAAGACGGCGCGCAGTCAGTTGATGGGCGGCATCGTCTGGGGAATCGGCGCGGCGCTGCAGGAGGAAACCCTGCTCGATACGCGCTATGGGCGCTTCACCAACGCGAACCTCGCCGAGTATCACGTGCCGGTGAACGCGGATATCGGTTCGCTCGACATTACGTTTATCGACCGGCCCGATCCGTATATCAACTCGCTCGGCGTGCGCGGCATCGGCGAGATCGGTATTACCGGCGTGCCGGCCGCGATCGCGAATGCGGTGTATCACGCGACGGGGGTACGGGTGCGCGATTTGCCGGTCACGCTCGATAAGGTGATGGGGGTGATGCAGGTTTGAGGGAGCCACGCTTGTTGGACGAACGCGTTTCGTCGTGAGGCTGTGAAAGTGTGACGTCGTGACCTCGTAACCTCGTGACCTTGCGAAGCGGCGAACCTCGACGATAGCGGCGTGAATTTAGACAGCAAGCGCCAGGCGTATGCATTGGCGCTTGCCTGTGCCTGGGTTGCATCGCACAATCGGTCTCATTCTTTCCACCGGTGCCCGCCCATGGCCTACGCCTCACTCGCCACTGGCGTGCTGCTCGCCGCCGGCTTCGGCTCTCGCTTCGATCCCGAGGGCCTCCACAACAAACTTTTAGCGCGCATGCCCGACGGCACGCCGGTCGCGCATGAAGCCGCGCATCGGTTGCTGCGGGTGGTGACGCGGGTGCTCGCGGTGGTGCGGCCGGGCTCGGACGCGCTCGCGCGACTGCTGAACGACGCCGGTTGCGACGTGGTGTTCGCCGCCGACGCCGAGCGCGGCATGGGCGCGAGCCTCGCCGCCGGCATCGAAGCCAGCGACGACGCCGAAGGCTGGATCGTCGCGCTGGCGGATATGCCGCGCATCGCCACCGCCACGATCGAAGCCGTCGCTCACGCGCTCGATGGCGGGGCTTCGCTGGTCGCGCCGTTTTACCAGGGACAGCGGGGGCATCCGGTGGGTTTCGGGATCGAACATCGCGACGCGTTGCTGATGCTCGACGGCGATACCGGCGCGCGCGCTTTGTTGATGTCGCAACGAGTGACGCGGCTGGATGTCGACGATCCGGGTATTTTGCGGGACGTGGATACGCCGGAGGATCTGCTCAAGGTCTAGTGGCTTGATCTTCGTGGTGGTTTGGGCGGATACTGTATATCCATACAGCATTTTACCCGCATGAAGCGTATTCCCATCGAACCGTCTTTTGCCGCATGGCGCCGCGCGGCGCGCGCCCTGCTGCGACAGGAGATCGAGCCGGCGCAGGTCGAGTGGGTCGAGTTGGCGAGCGACGCGCTAGAAGGCGCTCGCTCAGACGCGGGGCAAGATACGTCGAGCCCGGCGGTGACAAGCACCAGCGGCACGACAGACACGACAGACATCTCCGCTACCGCAGTCACCGGCAGCTCACCCACTCCGAACAACACCGCCCCACCCGCCATCCCACGCGAATTGCTCGCGCGGCTAAAAGCGGCAGCCTGCTATCGCGCCCCCGACCGCTGGGCGCTTCTCTACCGCGTCCTCTGGCGCTGGACCCATGGCGAGCGCCAGGTGATCGCCCTCGACGACCCCGACGGCGCCCAACTCGCGCAACGCATCCAGTCGGTCGACCACGAATCCGAAGACCTGGTGACCCTCACGCTGTTCCGGCGTCGCGATCCGTCGATGGGACTGCCGGAGTTCGTCGGCTGGTACGAGCCGCATCACGATCTGCTGGAGCGTGCCGCCGCCTACTTCGGCAAGCGCATGGGCGACTCCACCTGGATGCTGGCCACGCCGCAGGGCGCGGCGTTCTGGAACGGCATGCTGCTGCGGATCGGCCGCCCGGCCACCGAGGAAAGTGCACAAACCGCTCACGCCTTACCCGCCGGCGCTATGGCCGGCGAGGCCATCACCAGCGAACCGACCGAGGCGCTGTGGCTCGCGTATTACGCCAGCGCCTTCAACGCCGAACCGGCGCCCGTGCCGCTGCGTTACTGGCGCACACCGGCCGCCGGTCCGCCGCTGCCCGCCCGCCTCGCGCGGGAACGCAGCCGTCTCGGCGCGCAGAGCGCCGCCGTCACCGTGCCGGAGAGGGCGCCCATCGAATATTCCGCGGTGACGCCGCCATTGCGCGAGCCGACCGGCCCGCTCGCCACCTGCCGGCGCTGCGCGTTATGGCGCAACGCGAAACAGGCGGTCGCGGGCGCCGGGCCGGCTCGGGCGACGCTCATGGTGGTCGGCGAACAGCCCGGCGAGTACGAGAACCAGCACGGCGAACCCTTCGGCGGACCGGCTGGTCAGTTGCTGGATACCGTGCTCGCGCGCGCCGGTCTCGAGCGGTCGGCGCTGTATCTGACCTATGCGATCAAGCATTACAAGTGGGAGACGCTCGACCAGCAGCGCATTCATCGCACGCCTGCGCCGCGCGAGGTCGAGGCTTGTCAATACTGGCTGGAGCAGGAGCTGACGCACATCGCGCCGCGTGTGGTCGTGACGCTCGGCGCGACCGCGCTGAAAGCGCTGACCGGCGCGCACGTCAATCTGTCGGAATACCTCGGGCAGACCATTGCGCGAGATGGGCGCCTGATCGTGCCGACGTGGCATCCGTCGTACGCATTGAGAACGGCCGATGCCCATTTGCGCGAGGATATCGTCGCGACCATCGTGAGCGCGTTCAGGCGCGCGGCGGAGTTGGCCGCTGAAGGAACGTCGTGTTGCCGTTAGACACACTGGCCGCCCGCTCATCGATACCGCAGGATGTGCAGGTCTTCTGACTCACAGCAGTGCCAGCGCCATCTTCGTCTGCTCATTCTCAAATGCCGGCTGGAAGGCGTCGAGGTCCTCGTCGGTCATACCGACCGGCGCCGACTTCGCGACGCGTTTCCAATCGCTCACTGCGCGACAGACTTCGCCGAGCACGCGCTTGGCCTCGCCCGTTTCGAGCCTGAAATAACCGGCCTCGTTCACCACGGCTTCGATCGAATCGACCGGACCATAGTCTTCATTCAGCCACAGCTTCAGCTCAGAATCCTTGTCGGGAAACGGATTGATGTCGAATGCCGGTGCGAGACGCCACTGGCCATGCTCCACGTGCAGAAAACCGTGATTCTGCACATGGTCGTCGACGTTGGTGATAAGCAGGTTGAAGACCAGCCGCCGCCACAATTCTTCAAGATCCCGCTTCGGGTCAACGCACCGCGCGACGATGCAATCAGCGATCCCGGTATAGGCGTGTTCCTCTTGCCGGGAGGCCTGCAGCATGGAGCCCGCTGAGAGATACGGAATCCGGCCTCCGTCCGCGACGCGGTCAAATCGGCGCACAAGTGCCACCGGAATGTCGTCCGACATGACAATGCGCGATTGCGCGACCGTGATACCGGCAGCCGCAGCCAGATGGAGAGCCAGCACTTCCCCCCGCGTGACACTGCGGTCGTCTTTGATGCTCGGAAACTTGCCGATGGCCAGTTGGCCATCTTCGTCGAAAATCGTGCACTTCGGCCGCATGCCACCGAGTGAGGTCCCGCGACCGCGCAGATATTTCAGGTCCGCCGCGGTTTCCCTGTTCATCTCCACCGCGCGTGTCGCGCCGATCAGATGAGCCAATTCGAGTAGGGGTGGCGTGCCGCGACCTCCGTCTTCGATGGTGCGAAGAGTGTTGCCCGCGTCGTCCATGAGTCGCAACGCGCCGATGCGACTCATGTCGTCGACGCCCAGCAGATAGTCCATCTCGGTCAGTCCGGCACGCGGGACATCAGCGCCCTTCTCTTGTGCCGACTTGCGACGCCTCGCGTGATCTCGCGCGATGACCCGGCACCCCCATCCATCAGGCTCGGTATCCGCAAACGCGAAATGGAAAATCGAGTCATCGCGGGACGGGGGCTTGCGAAACTGATTGCCTTCCACTAACAGCAAGTCTGGGGAAATCTCAAACCGGTCGGCCGATTTCAGCCAGTCCTCGCGATAGGCAAAAGTTGAGCTTTCGCGTGCGCCGTCCTTGTTGAAACTCAGGCTGCCAACCGGAATCTCCGCCCGGCCGAGTACCACCTTGACGCTTTGCTGCGATACGGGCCGCTTCATAGCGCCCCCGATTCGGGCGTGACACGCTTTTTGCGGACGCGCTGAGGTAGTTGCTGGTTCATCAGCGTGAGTCCAATATCGTCTTCAGTCGTATCGAGCAGCGCGCTGAGTTGGTCCAGTTCGCCCAGCACCAGAAGCGCCTGACCGATGATCCCGATCGGCACACGCTGGTCGCCGTGCTCCATGCGACGCAGCGTCGCTACCGAGGTCTGCATGCGTTCGGCCAGTGACACTTGAGTCAGCCGGCGGCGGCGGCGCGCCAGCGCAAGGTCGGCACCCAGCTTCTTCAGCGCCCGGACAACAGGTGCAGGAAGTGGGTCTCGCGATTCTTTAGCGCTCACATGTGAGCGCTTATCTGGCTTTAGGGTACTCATGTGAGCGCTTAAGCATTTCTCTGATAGGAAATTCGATTGTATACGAGCGCACCTCCTTCATCATCAAGAAAAAATACGTTAAGCGCTCACATGTGAGCGTTTAAGCTGTTTAACCGCTCACATGTGAGCGCTTAATTTCCAGTTTCGGTCTAACTCGCCCACCCGGGAAGACTATCGCCGAACCGGCTCGCCGTCACCACAAGCAAAGGTGAGTAAATTCAGGAGGGGATGATCACTTCAAGGTGAGCCTCTACGGGAAGCCCCACCCGCTCATCCCACCTAGGCACACCGCTTGCACATCCCACAACGGCCACGCAAATCTCGCCGTTTCCGCCTAAGCTGATGAGACGCCCCGATTTCCAAGCCGCGCCATGCCACGCCAGCGCCCCGCACCGGGCAGGCGTCCCCGAAACCACCACACGTCCCATGAGCGAAACCAGCCCACGCCTGTTCATCGTCTCGCCCCATTTCGACGACGCCGTTTTCAGTTGCGGCGAACTTCTCGCCGCCCATCCCGACACGGCGATCTGTACCGTCTTCGCCGCGCCGCCCGAGCAGGAGATGCATACCGAATGGGATGAAAAGTCGGGCTTCACGGGCGCGTATCAGGCCATCCACGCGCGCACGCTCGAAGACAACCTCGCGCTCGAAGTGCTCGACGCAATTCCGCTGCGCATGCCGTTCCGCGACGGTCAGTATCGCGACTCGCCGTCCATCAGCAAACTGGCGGCGGCGCTGGAAGAAACCATTTACCGCACCACCGCGAACACCTTGCTGATGCCGCTCGGTCTGCATCACGACGACCACGTGCGGGTTTTCGAAGCCTGCTGCGAAATCCTGCCGCGGCTATCGCATCTGGAATGGTTCGGTTACGAGGAAGCGATTCACCGGCGCACGCCCGGCGTCGTGCAGGCGCGCCTCGCCGATCTCGTGCAGCGCGGCGTGGTCGCCACACCGGCCCAGCCGAGCGCGGGCCATACGATCGACGCCCAGCGTCGCGCGCAACTCAAACGCGAAGCGGTCAATGCATATGGAAGCCAGTTGCAGGCGTTCGGCGCGGGCAATTACGACGACGTCTTCGCCGCCGAACGTTATTGGCAACTGAGCGTGGGGCGTCGTGCGAGAAAGTAAGCGGACAAGCCGTCGCGCGAACGTCTAGGCTTGAAGAAGAAGGAACAGCCGGCGCGAGGCGCGGCCGCGGTCGACCGTGAACCATTAGCCGGCCCGTACATCGCTCAACCACGAGGTGATGCCATGAGCTACGACATGCATACCAGTCCGATTCCCGATCCCAACGCCGATCCGAATCGCGACCCTGAAGCCGATCCGCTGGTGCCGCCGTCGCCCGGCCATCACCCCGAGGAGCCGCAGCGGCCCGACGGGCCGCCGGACAAAGATCCGGTGTAGAAAACGCGTGGCCGACGGCACGACCTCGCACCACCGAAACCGCCGCGCGCACCGAGCGGCGGCGGCCCGAATCAACGCATCAGTTCGGTGAAGCCCTGCAACAGACGGTCGATATCGGCGGCGTGAATATTGCCCATCGTCGAAATGCGGAACAGTTCGGCCGACAGCCCGCCTTGCCCTGCATAGATGACGAAACCGCGCGCCTTCAACGCATCGTGCAATTGCGGATACGCGATACCGTTCGGCAAGCGATACGCGCGCAGCACCACCGACGATTGGTCCGGCGGCAACACGCTGTCCACGCCGCGTTGCGCCAGACCCACCCGCGCCTGCTCGGCGAGCGCCGCATAGCGTGCGTGACGCGCGCGCCAGCCGCCTTCGTCGGCGAGTTCGCGCAGCGCTTCGACGAGCGCGTAATACGCGTGCACCGAAGGCGTGAAGGGCGTATTGCGCTGATCCTGCAAACGCGCGAGACGGCCGAGGTCCAGGTAATACGTGCGGCTCGCCGCCTGTTCGAGCGCCGCGCGCCGCACCAGCACGAACGACGCGCCCGGCACGCCATGCAGACATTTGTTCGCCGTGGCGGCGACCGCGTCGAGACTGCTGTCGGCGAAATCGATCGCTTCGGCGCCGAAGCTGCTGACGCCATCCACCAGCAAACGCAAGCCGCGTTCACGGCACAGCGCGCCAAGCGCCGTCAGATCGTTCAGGCGGCCGGTGGTCGTCTCGTGATGAATCACGGCGAGGTGCGTGAACGCCTTGTCGGCGTCGAGGCGTTCGGCGATCTTCGCGAGATCCGGTGCCTGCATCCACTCGTGTTTCAGCGACTCGTGCGCAATGCCGTACTGCGTGGCGATCTGCGAAATACGCTCGCCGTACACGCCGTTTTCCACCACCAGCAGCTTGCCGTTCTGCGGCACCAGCGCCGCGGTCATGCTTTCCACGGCAGCCGTGCCGGAACCGGTCATCAGCACCGCTTGCCATTCGCTCGCGTCGAGGCCGTACAGATCGACCAGACGCGTGCGCGCCTCTTCCTGCAAGTCGAAAAACTCGCTTTCGCGATGGCACAGATCTGTCTGCAACAGGCTGTTGCGGACACGTTCGGTGAGCGTCACCGGGCCGGGATTGAGTAGCAGCATGAGCGCTCCTTGGCTTGTACGTTGTGCGTCGTTGTTCGTTAAGCAGCGCCGATGTGGCGCATCAGGCGCGTCTTCACATCGGGCGGCGTGATGGTGGGACGCGGCAGGCCGTCGGGCGTGCCACGGCGAATCGCCAGACGCGCGAAGCGCGGACCGTCGAGCGGCGCGCCGTCGAACAGTTCCTCCAGCACGCCGACGTCGTCGCTTTCAACCGCCGACGCGTAACCGCACGCGGCAGCCACGCCCGCGAACGAGACCTGCGACGACACCGTCGCCTGGCCGCCGGTGGAATCGTGCGCGCCGTTATCGAGCAACACGTGCGTGAGATTCGCGGGACCGTAGGCGCCGAGCGTCGCGAACGCGCCCATGCGCATCAGCGCCGCGCCGTCGCCGTCGAGCGCGACCACCTGCAGGTCCGGACGCGACAGCGCGAGACCCAGCGCGAACGGCGTCACGCAGCCCATCGAACCGACCATGTAAAGCTGGTTCGCGCGGTCGTCGATCGCATAGAGTTCACGCCCGCAAAAACCGGTCGATGCGAGCACAACCGTCGACTCCAGCGGCGTGTGCGCGATCACCTTTTTCAACGCGTCGTGACGTGAAGCGAGTTCGTTCGCCGCGACGTTCTTAAATGTCGAGCGCGCCTGCACCGGCACGCGACGCTCACCCGCGCCGTTGTCCTTCAGTTCGTACGGCGCCACGCTGCCCTTCTGCATGACGAGCGCGTACGGACGACCGGTTTCGTCCATATGCGCGATCGCGCGATCCAGCGCCGGGCCGATCGCGTCGGCCTCGGTCGGGAAGGTCTCCCACGGAATTTCCATGGTCTCCAGCATCTGCGGCGTGACCGGGCCCATCAGCGCATGCTGCGGCTCGTCGGCCACACCCGGCTGACCACGCCACGTGACGATCAGCAGTTGCGGCAGACGGAACGTCCACGTCAGCGAGGTCAACGGGCTCACGGCGTTGCCGAGCCCGGAGTTCTGCATCATCGTGATGCCGCGCCGGCCGTTTTGCGCGCCGAGCGTGACGCCCGCGATCAGCGCGACCGCGTCGCCTTCATTCGCCGCCGACACGTAATGCAGCGATTCGTCCTGCAACACGTAGTTGATGAACGGCGTCAGATACGAACACGGCACGCCCGCATACCAGTCGAAGCCGCGCGCGCGCGCCGCTTCGACGAACTGTGCTGCCTCGATCATTGAGCGGCTCCGCTCGCGGCGTCCGTGGCTGCCGTGTTGGCCGCGAACGGCGCTTGCGCATGCGCGAAGTCGCCGGCACGACGGAAGTCTTCCAGGTCGTTCACACCGCGCCAGTGGCCGTGCACGTATTGCACTTCGATCGATTCACCCGCTTCGATCAGCGCGTTCAGCAGCGCGGGCATATCGAGCGACGCGAAATCCGCACGCGCCTGCAACTGGCTCAACACCGCCTGCAAACGCGGCTGACCCGCTTCGCGCACGTTCAGCAGACCGACCCAGCGGCCATGCGGCGTTTGCGATGCGATGGCCGACGACGCGTCCTGCCCGCTCGACACATGACGCAGCGTCACCTTGTTGCCGAACAGACCGCGATCGTCGCCGGCCGAGCACCACGCGAAATCGCGCACGCTGGCGTTTTCCGCATCGGTCAGCGACGAATCGACCACCACGCTGAAGGCCACTTCGCTCTCCACCAGATCGCGCAGGATATAGCTGCGGAATAGCAGGTCGCCGTACGAGATCACCGTGTCGCCCGACAGCTTGGCCGCAGCGCAGGCGAGCGACGCGAGTTCGCCGGTTTGCGCGTGCTGTTCGTTGACCACCAGCTTGATGCCGGCCGTGTCGATCGCATCGGCGCGATAACCGCCCACCACCGTAATATCGTTGACGCCCTGCTTCTTGAACGCGTCGACGAGCCAGCGCAACAGCGGCTTGCCGGCGATCGGCAGCATCACCTTAGGACGGTCTTCGGTCACGGCTTCGAGGCCCTTGCCGCGGCTCGCGGCGAGCACCACGGCAGCACCGGCCGACGCGCTCGACAGGTAGCGGTCTTCCGCTTCCGAATACTCGTCGGCGTCTTGCAGACGGAAGATTTCGTTGACGGCGGCAATGCTGTCTTCAACGTTGACGAGCGTCTCGCTCGAATGAATCTCTTTGGCGACGGCCTGCATGGCCGAGGTCGCCGCGCGAATCAGATGGTTCGCCCAGATCACCGTGCTGATGCCCGCTTCGCGGAACACTTCGGTCGGCGTGCTGTAGTACTTGGTCGGCACGATCACGAGCGGACCGCGGCCGGCCCATTCGCGCGCGAATTCGAGGATTTCGTCGGGACGCGACAGCTTGCTGTGAATCAGGATCGCGTCCGCGCCGGCTTGCCGGTACGCTTCCGCGCGGCGCAGCGCTTCGTCCATGCCCCAGCCGGCGATCAGCGCTTCGACGCGCGCCACGATCGAGAAGTTTTCGTCCGACTGCGAGTCTTTACCGGCCTTGATCTTGCCGCAGAACTCGTCCATATCGGCGAGCGGCTGCGCTTCGCCGTTAATGAAGCTATTGGTCTTCGGGAACTGCTTGTCTTCAATACACACGCCGGCAATGCCGCGTTGTTCGAGCTTGCGCACGAGACGGCGTACGTTGTTGAAGTTGCCGTAGCCGGTATCGCCGTCCAGCAGGATCGGCAGGTCGCTGGCGTCGGCCATGAATTCGAGGTTGTCGACCACCTGGGTCCAGCTCGCTTCGTTGTTGTCGCGCACGCCGAATTGCGCGGAGATCGCGAGGCCCGAGCCCCAGATCGCCTTGAAACCGGCTTCGCGAACGATGCGCGCGGACAGGCCGTTATGGGCCTCCATCATGAATTCGAGTTCGCTGCTGACAAGCATCTGGCGCAAGCGCGCGCTACGGGACGTGGGGACGAAAGCGGGTTCGCGGGCGTTCATGTTCTTTACTCCTGATGGCGGGCTTATTGGTGCTCTTTTTTGCCCGGCTGGCGACTGGAAAATGGCGACTATAGCGGAATTTTTATTAACTCGTCTTTTTGACGACGACAGCGCGCATTTCTTGCGATTAAGTGGAAAATTGTGTCGTTTTTTGCATTTTCGAGCCACGCTGTGGCATTTGCGATTTATTGGCGTTATGTGCGTTTTTGACGCAAACGCTGGCGGCCAGGCGGGGCTCGGGCGGCCGGGATGCATGTCCGGTTTTTTGCAGACAAGCGGGCAAGCGGGTCCGAATCAATGTGCTCCGCTGAATAATCGATTTGTTTTTACGGGCTTTTATTTTTCAGCCGCTTTAATTGCGCGACGTCGGCGGTATTAGCGGCAATGCGCCGCTATACAGAAAAACTCAACAAGCCGATATAAATCAAAAACAATTCGCGCACCCGGCGTATAAAAACGTCGTCGCTTCCGGCCCACTCTTTATTTGGTAAGACAAATGAAATCGCAACACAGCGGGTTTCCCCTCCCCTGCGATTCCGATCCCGACAAGCCGTAAACACAGTCAGCGACAAGCGACTCGCTGAATGCCCATCAGCGAACCCAAACCTGACCGACCACTTTGCGAAAGCAACAAGCCATTGCTATGACTCTGAACAAAAAACTGGCCTCAATGATCGCCGTTCTCTGGATCGGTCTGATTCTGATTGGCGGCTTCGGCGCCTGGCAAAACCGTGCCTCGATGATTGCGGACCGCCGCGACCAATTAACCTCGCTGATCGACCAGGCCAACCACATCGTGAACCGTTACTACACGATGGCGCAGCAACACACGATCACCGAAGACGAAGCGAAGAAGCAGGCGCTCCAGACCCTGGCGGCCATGCGCTACGGCAAGGACGGCTATATCTCCGTCAACGACTCGCAGCCCGTCATGCTGATGCATCCGATCAAGCAGGACATGGTCGGCAAGAATATGGCGGGCTTCGCCGATCCGGCCGGCAATCATCTGTTCGTCGATATCGTCAACGCGGGCAATCATGAAGGCGGCGGCTTCGTCGATTATTTGTGGGCCAAGCCGGGCAGCGATAAACCGGTAGCGAAAACGAGCTTCTCGCTTCACTTCACGCCGTGGGACTGGTATCTCGTCACCGGCATGTATATGGACGACGTGCAAAGCGCGTTCTACGCGAATCTGCTGCGCTGGCTCGTGATTACCGTGACGCTCGGCGCGATCGCCACGGCCGTCATGCTGCTGGTGTTGCGCAGCATTCGCCGCACGCTCGGCGGCGATCTCGAAGTAGCGGTCGAACATGCGCAACTGATGGCGCGCGGCAATCTCGCGACTCGCGTGCCGGTCGATTCGGACTACACCGGCAGCCTGCTGCATGCGTTGCAGACCATGCAGGCCGGCCTCGTCGATACGGTATCGCGCGTGCGTCTCGGTACTGACAACATCAATATCGGCGCGACCGAAATCGCCGCCGGCAACACAGATCTGTCGCAACGCACCGAGGAACAGGCCGCGGCGCTCGTGCAAACGGCGTCGAGCATGGACCAGATGACGGTCAACGTGAAGCAGAACGCGGACAGCGCGCAGCAAGCCGCGCAACTCGCCGGTCAGGCGGCCGACGTCGCGACGCGCGGCAGCCGTGTGGTCGACGACGTGGTTCGCACGATGGGCGAGATCACCACCAGCTCGCGGCAGATCGGCGACATCATCGGCGTGATCGACGGGATCGCGTTTCAGACCAATATTCTGGCGCTGAATGCTGCCGTGGAAGCGGCTCGGGCCGGTGAACAGGGACGTGGTTTCGCGGTGGTTGCGGCCGAAGTGCGCAGCCTCGCGCAACGCTCGGCGACGGCGGCGAAGGAGATCAAGGCATTGATCGAGACGTCGACGGGTACGGTGGAAGCCGGCGCGTCGCTGGTCGCGAACGCGGGCTCGACGATGGGCGAGATCGTGCAGTCGGTGCGCCGCGTGAACGAGATTCTCGAAGAGATCAGCAATGCGTCGCGCGAACAGAGCGCGGGCATCGAGCAGGTGAATCGTGCTGTCGGAGAGATGGATCAGGTGACGCAGCAGAACGCGGCACTGGTCGAAGAAGCGGCAGCGGCGGCGCATTCGTTGAAGGACCAGGTGGGGGTGTTGCGCGAGGCAATTTCGAGCTTCGCGTTGCCGGCTTGATGCGGCGTTCGGGACTCGCCGCAGGCTAAATCAGCGGCTTGGTGGAGCGGAAAGAAACCCGGCAAACCAACCGTAAAACGGCGGTAAAACACCCGCAAAAAAGAAGGCGCTCTACAGGCGGAGAGCGCCCCTTTAACACGCCGCGTCGGAGTCGACGCATCAATCGAACGAAACAGCCGCGCGGATTTTTCAAGGCCGCGCGGTTTTTTTTATACCCGTGCGCCTCTCTTACTCGTAGCTCGACCCACGGCACTGCGCCCAGTCGATTCAGCAAACGCTTTCCCCATCTCAAACCGCAATTAACTTAAGCCGAATTTGGCATAGCCGAATTCGGCTTAAGCGATTTTCATCCTGACGGGCCGCTTACGATAATGGCCGCTTTCAAACGCGCGCCACGCTGCGGCCCCTGCCCAAGGAGCCTGCGTCGCGCGCCGCTCCGTCAAGGCTCGCCGTCATGTTGCTGCACCTCCTCTACCTCATTGCGATCGTCGCCGAAGCCATGTCCGGCGCCCTGATGGGCATGCGCCGCGGCATGGACCGCTTCGGTCTGTGCCTGGTCGGCACCGTCACCGCGCTCGGCGGCGGCACGGTGCGCGACGTCCTGCTCGGTCACTATCCGCTTGCATGGATCTCGCATCCAGATTACGTTCTTATTACAATCGGGGCGGCGTCGGTGGCGGCGGCCTGTGCGAAATGGCTGCGCAACTGGCAATGGCTGTTCGTGACCGTCGACGCCATCGGCCTGATCGCCTTCACCGTGATCGGCTGCGACGTGGCCGCCACGCTGGACGTGAGCCCCGCGATCGTGGTGCTGGCCGGCGCGATCACCGGCGTGTGCGGCGGCATGTTGCGCGACTTGCTGTGCAACCAGATCCCGCTGGTGTTGCGTCAAGAGTTGTACGCCAGCATCGCGCTCGGCGCCGGTGCGTTGTACGTGGCGTTGCAAAGCTGCGGCATGGAACCGGGGCCGGCCTCCGTCGTGGTGCTGTTCGGCGGCTTCGCGGTGCGCATGCTGGCCGTGCGGTTCCGCTGGCAATTCAAGGTGTTCACCGCCGCCGATTCAGGCGGCGCAAGTTAATCGAGCTGTACGTTATCCGCACTCCATGACCCAGAAGAAGAAGTCGCAGTCGCACGATCCCTACGCGTCGGTCGCAAAAAACCCGTTGCTGGCCGCGCGCCTGCCGATGTGGCGCTCGAAACTCGTCATCGTGCTGATGTTTGCCGCGTTCGCGTCGCTCGCGGGCCGCGCGTTCTGGATTCAGGTGGTGAACCAGGATTTCTACGTCGATCAGGGGCAAAAACGCTATCAGCGCACCCTTGAACTCGACGCGACGCGCGGGCGGATCGTCGATCGCAACGGCTCGATGCTCGCCGTCAGTCTCGCCACCTACGAAATCTGGGCCTCGCCCAAGTTGATCGACGAAGCCGCGTTCGCGCCGCTGTCGAAGCTGCTCGATCTGCCGCCGGAGGAGTTGCGCCGGCGTCTGAGCGGCGACAAGACCTTCGTGCTGCTCAAGCGCCAGGTGGATGCCGATACCGCCGGGCATCTGTCCAAGCTGGGCCTCGCCGGCATCACGCAAATCGCGGATTCGAAGCGCTTCTACCCGGAAGGCGAATCCGCGGCACACGTGGTGGGCTTCACCGATATCGAGGACAACGGTCAGGAAGGCGTCGAGCTTGCCGCCAACGAGCAACTGCTCGGCGTGCCCGGCCAGCGCGAAGTGATTCGCGACCGGCTGGGCCGCGTCGTGTCCGAAACCCGGCCGCTGGTGCCGGCGCAAAACGGCGACACCATCCATCTGACGATCGACCGGCGCATTCAGCAGCTCGCCTATGCGCAGTTGAAGGAGGCCATCGCCAAACATCACGCCGAAGCGGGCAGCGTCGTGGTGCTCGACGCGCGCAACGGCGAGATTCTCGCGCTGGCCAACTATCCGAGTTTCGATCCCAACGACCGCGCGCGTCTGACCGGGCGGCAACTGCGCAATCGCGCGGTCGTCGATACCTTCGAGCCGGGCTCGACGATCAAGCCGGTGGTCGTCGCGTTGTCGATCGACGAAGGCAAGGTGCGGCCGCAGAGCATCATCGACACCGCGCCCGGCTGGTACAAGATCGGGCCGGCCGTGATTCACGACACGTCGAATCACGGCGCGATGACGGTTGCGGAGGCCGTGCAGAAATCGAGCAATATCGCGCTCGCCAAGCTCGCGCTGAATCTGCCGGCCGAAACGATCTGGAGCAAGTACCAGGAATACGGACTCGGTTTGCGGCCCGAACTCACGTTCCCCGGCGTGGCGTCGGGCAAGGTGCGTCCATACAAACGCTGGCGTCCGATCGAACAGGCGACCATGGCGTATGGCTATGGGCTGTCCACTTCGCTGCTGCAGCTCGCCCAGGTCTACACGGCTTACGCCGGCGACGGCACGATGCATCGCGTGAGTCTGGTGCGCGACGGCGCGGGCGCGGCGGCGCAATCCGCCGATAAGGGTCACGCGGTCACCACGCCCGCTACCGCGCGCGCGATCCGTTCAATGTTGGAAATGGCCACGGGAATGGGCGGCACGGGCCGCGCGGCGACCGTCGCGGGCTATCGGATCGGCGGCAAGACCGGCACGGCGCGCAAACAGATCGGCGCGACCTACGCGAAAAACCGCTACCGTGCGCTGTTTGTCGGCATGGCGCCGATGAGCGATCCGCGCCTGGTCGTGGCCGTGATGATCGACGATCCGGCGGGTAAATCATTTTATGGCGGGACGGTGGCCGGTCCGGTGTTCAGCGGTGTGACCGGCGGCGCAATGCAGTTGCTGGGCGTGCCGCCGGATGCGCCGGAGATTTGAGCGGGTTGGGGTTGCCTCGGTGTTGACTCGGGTTTAGCTCAATCGCCCGCTTTTACTAACGCCTCGATGCGATTGCGGCCGTTGCGTTTGGCCTGATACATCGCCCGATCGGCTTCTTCCATCATCGCGCGGCCGTACGTGATCGCCTCGGCCGGCGCCCCGCTGATCGTGCGCGCCGCCACGCCGATCGACACGGTCAGCGCAATGCGTTCGCCGTGATCGTCCTGCAACGCGAGCCGTTCGACCGCGAGCCGCACGCGCTCGGCCACGGTCAGCGCATCGGCCCGATCGCCTTGCAGCAGCGCGGCGAATTCTTCGCCGCCATAACGCGCGACGGTGTCCCCCAACCGCACCTGCTGACGCACGCAGGCCGCCACCGCCGCCAACGCGCGGTCGCCGGTCTGGTGGCCGTAGGTGTCGTTGATCCGCTTGAAACTGTCGATGTCGATAAACAGACACGCCACCGGCACACCATAACGGGCCGCACGCATGATCTCTTCGCGCAGCCGTTCGTCGAAATAGCGGCGATTGGCGAGACCCGTCAGCGAGTCGGTCATGCCGAGTTGCTTGAGCCGCTCGCGATGCGCGACATTGTCGAGACTCGCGGTCACGATGCTCGCGAAGCGCTCCAGAATATCGGTGGCCATGCCTTCGCCGAAACGCTCCGGGTCGTCGCTGCCGAGACACAGATAGCCGCTGACGGTATCGCCCGCGGCGAGCGGCAGCAGAATCGCGCTGGCCGGGGTGGCGCGGTCTTGCGTGGCGCTGTCGCCGAAGAATGCGCGGCACACGGCGTCATCCAGTTGAGCGGGCCTGCCTAGCCAGGGGCGGCCTTCATCGCACAGACCTTGCGCGGCGAGACCGCCTTCACGTGAGGTCTTCAACCCGGACTGATCGAGTGCGCGCATAGCGCCCGGCTCGAGCAATTCGAGCAGCATCGGCGCGCGGTCGTCGAGCCATAGCGTCACGCTCGCCAGCGAGAATTCCTGCGGCAGATGGCTGAACAATGTGTCGAGAAAAGACGCGAAATCCTGCGCGCCGATCAAACGCAATTCGACATTCTGGAAACGGCGCAGCGTGCGCTCGTTGTGCTGGACAGTATCGACGAGCGAGCGAAGGCGGTCGGAGAGTGGCGTTTGAGCGAGATTCGTCACGTTATCAATAAGGCGCGCCCGAAGGCGAAGCGGGGACCACAGCCCCAACCGCTGTAATAACGGCCGATTTCGCGAGGTCTTGAGGGTGAGGATAGAAACGCACGCGTTCGTGTGAGTTCGCGTGTGAGTTCGCGCGCGGTTTCCTGCAGCCTCGCATTGACTCGCGCGAGCTTTTCCACGCTCTTAAGTCTGGCTTAATTCTTTGCTGTAACTATGGCTGCACAACATCCCCTGTTGAGCCGCCAGAACATCGGCGGCGCTTTTTCTCCGGGGTGTCGGGGACGCGCCGAAAGGCAGGCAGCATACCTGCGAAGAAGGAGTCAAACATGGTTGAAGACACGGTATTCGAGCATCTGCGCGCCCTACCCGGCAACGAATGGGTTCGGCAGATTCACTCGTGCAAGGTCTCTGATCCTCTGCAGCCGCCTTGGGGACGATCGTATCGTCTCGTCGAATGGACCATGAAACACACGCCGGAATCGAGTCGCCGGGTCGTGCCCGCCGAAAGCACGCCGTTCGAGATCGCTCAGGCTGTTGTCTCACACGTGCCGGGGCGACGTTTCTGCCAGCATGGCGACGAATAAGCGCTCGCGTTTCGAATCGCATTGAATTGCGCCGCCTCATCTTCGTTTATCGAACAAGCCGGGTCTTGCAATGCTTGACAGTTACCCGCAACGCTTCTGCCTATGATGGATGCTTCCGCCGACACGTTAGATGGTTACGCCATGAACTATCCGTACGACATCCTCACCGCCGCGTGCCTGTTCATCATCGTGGTCTCGACATCGATCATGCTCGCGTTGAACTGAGTGGGTCGAAGCCGGCCGCAACGCTGCTTTTTCGCGGCGGTTAAGCGGCTGACGCGCGGCCAACGCGAGAACAACGCGCACTACGCGCCTCCGTAAAAAGACGGGATATACTGTACATATATACAGTACTTTTCGTCTGAGCAATGCGCCTTCCTCCCTTCGATCCTCCCACGCTCGCCGAGCTGCGAGCCTGGTGGCGTACGCGCGACGAACACGCCGTGCAGCGGCTCATCCTCGAAATCCAACGTCAGCGGCTCACGCTGCTGGAGCTGCGCAATCTGATCGATTGTGGCGTTCAGCAGGCGCGCGCCACGGATCGCACGCTGGTCGAACGCGGCGAACCGTTAATGACGCTACGCATCAGAATCGCGCAGGAAGTCCTGCGGGTCGGCGACATCGACGATACGCGGCAAATGAGTCGCGCCGCGCAGGAAAAGCTCGCGGTCCGCACCGAGGGGCAAATGGAATACGCGCGTGAGGGCCGCTTGAGACGGCAGCGCCGCAATATCTAGCGCAACCCGCGGCGTCATCGTCCACATTGCACGCAACGGAGCGGACGTGACACCGCTCGGTTATATCAGCGCGTTTGCGTGGCGACGCGCAGGCCGAGCGAGATAAACAGCACGCCGATAATCTTGTTCTGCCAACGGCTCAACCAGGTCAGCCGCTTGACGAGTTTGCCGAGCGGACGAATCGTCAACACAATCAGCGTCGTATAGAGCGCGCTCATGCCGACGAAAATAAGTCCGAGCGTGGTGAACTGCAAAAACGTGGAGCCGTGTTCGGGCCGCACGAATTGCGGCAGAAACGCGAGAAAGAATAGCGCGGTCTTGGGATTCAATACTTCAGCGGGAATGGCCTGAAAGAAGGCTTTCGAAGGCGACACCGGCGCGACCGTGGGTAAATGCGCATGGGTCTGCTTCTCGCGCAATGCACGAATGCCGAGATAAACGAGGTACGCGGCGCCGGCGAATTTCACTGCGTTGAAGGCGAGTGCCGAGGTCATCAGCAGCGCCGAAAGTCCGACCGACGCGGCCAGCGTATGAACGAAATCGCCGGTGGCGACACCGAGGCCGGTAAGAATGCCGGCCTTGCGGCCACCATGCACGGTACGCGTCAACACCAGCAGTACGGCCGGACCGGGGATCAGAAAGAGCCCGAGTACAACGGCAACGAAAGTCCCGAAGGTGGATAAATCGAGCATGTCGTCTCCTTGATGGCGCGCTGGGTTCAGCGTGCAAGCGCGCTTTCCGCGGAACATTGTAGACGAGTGCACTCCTGGCCTAGACTTCTGTCTTTTGCACGCCGGCGCTGAACCGCACAATGAGACCCGAGACAATCCCGAAGACAACCCCGTGTGAAGCGTCGCACCGAACCAACGCATGAGTTACACCCTCTCCTCGCCGTGCATCAAGGAACTCGAGATTCGCAAGAGCCGCTTCATCGCGTACGCGATTCCCGTCGCCGATCGGGACGCCGCGATGGCCGAATTGCGTCGTCTGCGTGACGAGCATCCGGCCGCCACGCATGTGTGCTGGGCGCTGCTGGCCGGCGGCCAGTCCGGCATGTCCGATGACGGCGAGCCGTCCGGCACCGCGGGACGGCCGATTCTCGAAGTACTGCGGCATCATGATCTGGACGGCGTTCTGGCGGCCGTCGTGCGCTATTACGGCGGCGTGAAGCTCGGCGCAGGCGGTTTGGTGCGCGCGTACACCGACGCGATCGCGTCGGCTTTGCTGGACGCGCCGCGCGTCGAACGGATCGCGCAGATCACGCTCACCGTCGAGGTGAGTTACGCCGACGAGGCGAAAGTGCGCCGCTGGATCGACAGCGAAGGCTATACGCTGACCGACACCGCCCACGCCATGCTGGTGAGAATGACGATCCGCCTGCCCGTCAACGCACTCGACAACGCGCGGCGAGCATTGGTGGATATGACGCAGGGCAAAGCCGGCTTCTTCTGAGCAACAAAACAAACAACGCAACCACTTGGCCTGCCCGCCTCGAATCCGCGCAGGGCTGAATCCGCTGTAGCAGCAGCGCTCTAATGACACGGTATCGATCGGCGAACCGCCTCGTTATGATGAACACCCTCGTGCGAACAGCAGGAATCCAGCCGTCAAGGCACGGAGAATATGGCCAGGCCTGACTCGCTGTTACCATGCTGCTCTGTACCGGATGACTTCATTTAAGAGGCAAATCTTCTGACTTCGACCGCCGCTCATTCCAGCACAGCGCCTGAGACGCCGCGACGGAGCCTGCCGTCGCCTCGTTTCCTGCGTTCGCCCCGCCGGTCCACGGTTCTCAAAGGCTGCGGCGTGATCGCGCTGCCGTTGATGCTGTCCGCCTGCTCCTGGTCCTGGTTCGGTCTGAATTGCGCGCCGCGTGCGAGTACGGCGCATCCTACCGGCTCGTTGAGCGTGGCGCCTGGCCACGATTTCGCCTACATGGCGGCGCGCAGCGGCAAGGTCTCGCCGAACCGGATAGAAAACACCGCCATGACCGGTATCGTGCTCAAGGACGATATCAATGAAGCCGTGCGCAACGGGATCGTGCGTAGCCTGCAGTTGTCCGGCTTTCATCTCGACGCCGGCAAACGTATTCTGAGCGGCAGCATCGAGAAATTCACGGTAGATGACGAACGCTCACCTGCGTCCTGGACGCTGAAAATGCGCTACGTCGTTACCGACACCGCAACCCAGAAAGTGGTGTTTTCAACCACCAAGACGGTCAGGCAAAAGTCGCCGAAATTCACCAGTAACACCATTGCGATCGAAGATACCGTGAAGCTGAGCGTCGATGCGTTGATCGGCGATCCGGGCTTTGTCAAAAGCGTGAATTGAACGGGATACGCGTCGTTTTAGCGCCCGATTCGATGCCGCTTCAACCGCTGCTGCCGCGCGTTTCCGGCGGCTATCGGCGCGAGCTTTCTGCTGGTCCGGCGCGCTTGACGTCGCCACGTTCCGCGACTTCCACGTTGCCGTAGTAAATGGTACGTTCGCTGACATCGGACGGTCGCGTTTTCCACCACCATTTGTAGATGCCGATCTTCAGATAAGCATCCTTGTCGCCCGGATAGGCGTTGGCCATGCCGACGCTGTGCATCACTCGCACGCCGTCTTTGTACAACTCCGTCAATGCGTTCGTGCCTTCGTCGTCAGGACGATAGCGCAGGAGCCAGCTCACGGCCCGGCCGATGTCGGCTGCGGGTGTACCGAATGTGACTGATTGATTCGCCTCGCCTGGGCCGCTTCTCACCTCGGCCTGGTAATGGTCGCCCGCCAGCATCAGCGCGACGGGCGGCGATCCGGTGAAGCCGCCCTGATGCAATTGCGTAATGATTTCCGGCTGCCGCGTGTCGAATCGATAACCGGCGGGGATCATGGTGGACCACCGGACTTCGTATTCTTTGCCCACCGCGAAATGCACGACCGGCGCAAAGACGATTTCCACGCGAGGCGTCCCGCTCGCGACACGAGAGAAATCTTCCGAGCGACGCATCGTCGTTTTCAGCGCAACACCGTTGAACTGTGGCATCGCGACGGTCGAAATGGAATCAGGCTCGGGGGCTTGAATCGTCAAACGAGGATCGATGCCGTCATGCCACGCGCTGCGATACAAAACCGTGTATGTGCCGCTGTCCTGCCGGTCGGGCGACGACGACGTACCGCACGCCGCCAACACAACCCCTATCCCTGCGACCCAGATCAGTCTATTTGCCATATCCACCTGCCGCACCGCGATGCAAGCGACCAAGCGTCATGGCGATACGCGCCTTGAGCAGCATCAGCGCGAAACGGTTGTTGGTGACGAAATAGCGCTTCCACATGCGGCGCGGTTCCTGCGCGACGCGATAGGCCCATTCGAGGCCGCTGCGCTGCATCCAGCGCGGCGCACGGCGCACCTTGCCGGCGACGACGTCGAACGTCCCGCCCACCCCCATCACAAAATCGACCCCAAGCTGCTCCTTCCAGCGATCGATGAACATCTCTTTTTTCGGCGACGTAATCGCAACGAACAGCAGTCGCGCGCCCGAACAACGGATCATGTCCACGACCGCGGCCTCATCGTCCCAGAAGTAGCCGTGGTGATAGCCGACGATCCGCAGCCCGGCATAGCGCGTCGAAACCGCCGCGGCCGTGCGCGTCACCACCGTATCCGTCGCGCCGAGCAGGAACACCGGCAGCGAACGTTGCGCCGACATCTGTAACAGACGCTCGAACAGATCGATACCGGCCACCCGTTCGCGCACCGGCAGCCCTAATAGCCGTGCGCCCCACACCACGCCCATGCCGTCGATATTGACGATGTCGCATGCGCGCACCGAAGCCGCCAGTTCCGCGTCCGTCTGCAGATGGACGAGCTTCGCCACATTGATCACGACGTGCTGCGTGAACTGCTGGCGTTCGATCCGCGCGCCGATCCAGTCGACGGTCTCGTTCATCGTTGCAATGTCCACGGGACAGGAGAAAAGTTCGACGCGTTTCATGACAGTTCCTGCTGCTTCGAGTGGTGAGCCGGGTGCGTGGTCGTGGCGGTCGTGGCGGAAGACAGGGGTTGCCGATCGTCGTGAACCTCGCCGAGAATCGATCGATATAGCCGGTCGATTTGCGCCGCCACGTCCGCAGAGAAATAGCCGAGTGACTTCAACCGCTGTCTTCCATTTGAGCGTTTCGCGTGTTTCAGCACATCGGTCGTGGCGCGCGCGAGCGTCCCCGCGTCGCGGCCCTCGATCACCGCGCAGTTCGATACGTCCTGAAGCAGGTGCCTGACGTCGCCCACGTCGACGGACACGATGGGTAGATTGACCGCCATGGCTTCCTTGACCGACTGCGGCGAGCCTTCTCTTTCCGAGGTCATGACGAGGCAATCGGCCTGCAGGAGTAGATCGCGTACTTCATGGCGATTGAGGCCGTCGATGTATCGCTCCTCCACGTCGCATCCAAATGACACTGGCAAGCGCGCAATGACCGCACTGAAAAGCGGATAGTCTTTCTCCATTCTTTTCGGCGATGAGGGAAAGACGACGATTTTCCGGCGAGTCGCAGCCCGGTGTTTATCGACCGGTTCCGCAAACAGCGTTTCGTTGACGGCACAGGGAATGGTCGAACAGTGTCTTGACCCACGCCTCACTTTCGCGGAAATCTCATCGCTCACGCCAATGCAAGCGTGCGCGAAGCGTGCCGCGGTGAGCGATATCGCCCTGATCCAGCCGCGCCCCATCACATCGGAACCGTGAAACGTCACAACGATTTTCGCGCGGGAGAAGAGTCTGACCAGCGGCGCCGAACAGGCGCTCAGGCCGAAGTGATAATGGACGACGTCGTACGCGTTACCCTTGACCCGGCTTACCACACGAGAAAGAGACCTCAGGTACGCGAGCCGGCCGCGCCATCCTTCGATCACCAGAACGTCGACCACATCGCCGTAGAGTGCACGCAACGCCAGGACCTGCTCGGTCACAAACACGCCCTGCGTGGGGTGGGCCGCGTTGCATCCGGTGTACATGTTCGTTACTACGAGAATCTTCATCGGCGTGTCCCGAAGTTGTTGCGTGAGCGAACCCTGCCTGAAACATGACCTTTGTCGCCGGACCGCGACAAGGCGTGCATGACGAGCAACGCCGAAAAGACATAGGACGGAGAGACAAAGGCCATTGAAAAAATGTTGTCGAAACAGAACGCCGCGACAAGGAACATCCACGGCATGTCGAGACGTTGTCCCTGGCCATAGCGCAACACGAACCCAAGCCACACGAGTGCGCCCAGCAAGCCGATTTCGACAAAGAGGTGCGGATAGAAAGTGTCGGTCGTCTTCAGAATGCTGCCGAGCCCGTACCAGTTGAAGTGATAGACGCCATAAAGCGGCGAGCCATACTTGACCGATGCGGGACCGCCGAACGACCCGAGCCCTTCCCCGAAGAAATTGCCTTTGGCCAGCGACTCGACCATCACCCGGTAAGACTCCGCCCGCGCCGAATTGCCTTCGACGATATAGAACGAGATCTTGGCCGACGCCACGTTGAACAGCGAGTCCAGATAGCCGTTGGCCATTACCCAAAACGCCACGCCTGCCACTGCGCCGGTCATCAGCCAGACACGCGGACTCACCTTCCTCGCGATCAGCGGATAAACGGCCAACGTCGCGAACATCTTGAACGAAAAGCCAAGAAGCGCGAACAGAACGAATAGCCACGACATGGCACGGGATCGCTCCGTCGGCCTGTAATGTCGGCACAGCAGGAACGCACAGAAATTGATGAAGCTGAACTCCGAAAAGAACCCCATCCAACCCTGCGCCCGCAGGAACAAACCCGAATCGATACGGATCGGCAACAGCACCGGCAGACCGGTGAGATAGGCCAGATAGAAATAGCATTGAAAGAGATCGTTGCTGAGCACGACCACGAAGAACACTGTCATCACCGTATCGATCCGATCGCGATAGGCAAACAGCGCAACCGTGATAACGATCGGAAACAGAAAGCGGAGAAACTCTTCCATTCCCGCGTCCGCGTTGAACGACCGCACGAGGCCAATCCAGAGCACGAACAGCAGCGGCGCGGCCAGCACGATCAGGCGATGGAATCGCGGCCTGAGGGAGATCGCCAGCAGCAGAAGGCCGAATGCGAAAATCTTGACGAGTTGCGCACGCTCGTTTTCGAGCGTGAGCATCGTATCGCTGATGCAGAACACGAGGTAAGCCAGCGCGACGGCCCATGCGCCGATTGAATGGAGCGTCAACGGCCGCCTTGCCGAGGCGCCGGATAAAGTCCATCGCGTGGCACTCATCACCGCGCCGGCTGCTTAATGGACGCCGTGTGCATGCCGTCGGCCTCCGTGCCGCAACGCTGCATCGCGTATTGGCGGTACACCAGGGCTGCCTTGCCGCAGACAAGCCAGTTGCGAACACCTATCACCGCAATGGCCGACACCAGCACAAGCAGAAATCCCACCTGACCACCCCACCCGATGCAAAGCGCGAACAGCACGGCGAAGGTCCCCGTGGTCGCCAGGTTGATCCTTGCCGTGTCGGCGCCTTTTTCGAACGCCATCATCACGCTGCTGCCGACCATGCCCATCATGCCGACCGCGCATTGAATCGCGAGCAGCAATCCGGCCACGATCACGGCCGTGCGTTCGCCTTCGTCGTTCAGGCGCCAAATGGTCACGCCGATGACCATCGCCACGTTGATCGTCAGCACCACGCCGTTCGACCATCCGATGCTTCGACGCATGTCACGCAGCGTGTCGTCGAACGGCCGCCCCGCCGACTTGCACTTCGCCAGCTCAGGCAACTGCGCGATTGAAATCGCGCGTGGCAGCAGCATGCCGATTGCCGTCAGCGACGCGAGTAGCGACAACATGCCCGCGAACGACGCGCCGCACATCAGCGTTGCCGCCGGCACAAGAACCAGCGAAATGCCGCCGGACAGAAAGTTCGTCAGGCCAAACTGCAGGCCTTTCATGTCGAACGCCCGCCACCATGCGCCACGCGACGGCAGACCGATTGCGACGAACATGCCGGCGGCGATGAGGCCGAGCGCCGCAGCCAACGCGCACGACGGCGGCCATCCACTCCGTTGGCCGAGATACAGCAATAAACCGGAACCCGTGATCAGCGCCAGGTCGAACAGGACCGCCGTTCGATAGCGCTTGTGCGCGACAAAGTAGTGGCGCGCGACCTGATAAGCCGTCCATCCCCACAGCAGGGACACGAAGCCCGGCACGTCGAAATGGAGCAGATCGGACAGCTCTAGCGCGCTACTCGCTAACGTCACCGCCAATGTCACCGCCAGCGTCGTCGCGACAGCCATTCCCGCGAGCGGATAGAACACGTCGACCGCTGCCTGCTCGTCGGTCGCGCCTGGCAGGCGCACCAGAATCAGCGTGGCCCAGCCGATCGCCGTGAAAAAACCGGCCATCTGCGCGACCGACATAGTCGACGCGACGTGTCCCAGTTCCGCCAGCGAGTAGATATGCTGCACGGCGAAGAACGTCACCACGCGATACAGCCCCGGCGAACCGGTGCATAAAAGCGCTTCGAACCGTTTGATCACGCGGTTACGCATGGCCCGATCCCGGCACCGACGCACGCAGGTTCTGACCTTTAACCATTCGCCAGCAATCCACGCGTATCGATCACCACCTTCGCCTGCAATCGCACCGGATCGACGCGCTTGAACGGCGCATGATCGACGAGAACCAGAATCACGTCCGCTTCGGCGAGCGCATCGTTCAGCTCGCAAAGCCGTGCCTTACCCTCCAGCACGCCCGGCAGTGTTCTGATATTCGGCTCGACCACCAGCACCTGCCCGGCAAACCGCTCCGCCAGCTCGCGCGCGATTTCCAGCGCCGGACTCTCGCGCAAGTCGTCGATATTCGCCTTGAACGCCAACCCGAGGCAGGCAATGACCGGCTCCCTGAAGCGCTTCGCCGCACGCTCGACCCGCTCGATCACGTAGCGCGGCTTGTCGTCGTTGACGTTGCGCGCGGTGCGGATCAGACGCGCCTGCTCCGGCGCCGAATCGACGATGAACCACGGGTCCACCGCAATGCAGTGCCCGCCCACACCCGGTCCCGGCTGAAGAATACTCACGCGCGGATGACGATTGGCCAGCCGGATCAACTCCCACACGTTGATGTCGAGCTTGTCGCAAATGACCGACATCTCGTTCGCGAACGCGATATTCACGTCGCGAAACGAGTTCTCGGTGAGCTTGCACATTTCGGCGGTGCGCGCGTCGGTCAGAATGCACTCACCGCGCACGAAGCACTGGTACAGATCGCGCGCCAGCTCGCCGCATTTCGGCGTCATGCCGCCGATCACGCGGTCGTTCTCGACCAGTTCGCGAAGCACGTGCCCCGGCAGCACACGCTCGGGACAGTGCGCGATCCGGATATCCGAGTTTTCGCCGGCCTGCTGCGGGAACGTCAGATCCGGACGAACCTCGGCCATCCACGCGGCCATCCGCTCAGTCGCGCCGACCGGCGAGGTCGACTCGAGCACCACCAGATCGCCCTTCTTCAGTACCGGCGCAATCGCCCGGCTCGCGGCTTCGATATAGCTGAGGTCGGGTTTATGACCGTCGGCGAAGGGCGTCGGCACCGCGACCAGAAATGCATCGGCCGGCTCCGGCGTCGAGGTCGCGCGCAAATAGCCTTGCGTCACCGCCGCGTGCACCAGCATGTCCAACTCGGGCTCCACGATGTGAATCTCGCCGAGGTTGATCGTGTCGACCGCGTGCTGATTCACGTCCACGCCGATCACCTGCTTTCTGCGTGCCGCGAAAACCGCCGCGGTCGGCAAGCCGATATAGCCCAGGCCGATCACTGAGATGACTTCGAAACTCATTGCTCTTCTCTTCCTTCTATTGTTTGGCTTCTTTCAGGCCGCGATCGCGTCGTTCCAGAACGTTGCGAGCGCATCGACAATGCGTTCGCTGGCGTGGCCATTTCCGTACGGATTGCCGCCGCGCGTCATGGCGCGATAACGGTCGGCGTCGTCCAGCAACTGCGCCACGCCTTCGACGATGCGCTGCGCGTGGGTGCCCACCAGCCGCACGACGCCGGCGTCGACCGCTTCCTGACGTTCGGTCGTTTCGCGCATCACAAGCACCGGTTTGCCGAGCGACGGCGCTTCTTCCTGCACGCCGCCCGAGTCGGTCAGAATCAGCGACGCGCGATCCATCAACCGCACGAACGGCAGGTAGTCGAGCGGCTCCAGCAGATGGATATTCGCCACGCCGGTCAGCAACCGGTTCACCGGCTCGCGCACGCTCGGATTCAGATGCACCGGGTACACGATGTCGACATCCGGATACGCGCGCGCAATCTGCAGCAACGCGGCGCAAATCTGTTCGAAGCCCGAGCCGAAACTTTCGCGCCGATGCCCCGTCACCAGAATCACGCGCCGTTCAGGCGCCAATCGTGGCAGCAGCCGCTCGGCGGCGTGACACAGCGCGGCATCCGTCGCGAGCTTGCCGCGCACCTGCAGCAACGCGTCGATGACCGTGTTGCCCGTCACCACGATGCGCGGCGCGGCGACGCCTTCCGCCAGCAGGTTGTCTCGCGCCCGTTCGGTCGGCGCGAAGTGCAGCGAGGCCAGCACGCTGGTTATCTTGCGGTTGGCCTCTTCGGGCCAAGGCGACAATAAATTGCCGGTTCGCAAACCCGCTTCGACATGGCCGACCGGAATCCGCTGATAGAACGCCGCGAGCGTCGCGGCCAACGTCGTGGTCGTGTCGCCGTGAACGAGCACCATGTCGGGTCGGCACGCGCTCAGCACGTCGCGCATGCCGAGCATGATCGACACGGTCACGTCGTACAGGTCCTGGCCGCGCTTCATCACGTTCAGATCGAAGTCCGGGCGAATGTCGAACAGTTCGAGTACCTGATCGAGCATCTCCCGATGCTGGCCGGTCACGCACACGAGGCACTCCATCCCGGCGGCACGTTGCAGCCGCTTGACGAGCGGCGCCATCTTGATGGCCTCGGGCCGGGTGCCGAACGTCAGCAAAACTCTTCTTCTCATCGATTCATCTCCAACGCGACACGGGCTCGACCCGCCGTCTCCGGCATGCTGTGGTAAGGGGAATACGCATAGTCGGACGCGCGTTGCGGCACGTCGCTCAGCACGATTCCGTCGACCGGCACGCCGGCCGCGCCGAGCAGCCGGGTGGTCTCGCGCAGTTCCGCGACGCTATGGCGCGCGTGGCGCATCACCAGCAGCGTCGTGCCGGCGTGTTTGCCGATCAGCGCCGAGTCCGTCACCGCGAGCACCGGCGGCGTATCGAGAATCACGATGTCGTACGCTTTAGCCAACTGCTCGACGACAATGCCGAGGCGCTCGCCGAACAGCATTTCCGCCGGCATCGGCGAGCCGCCGCCGCGCGTCAGCACGTCGAGATTCGGCAACACCTCGCGGCACACCACGCTATCGAGACTTGCGCCGCCGATCATGTCCGGCAGCCCGCGTTCGCGCGACAGTCCGAAGGACTGATGCAGCTTGCCGCGCCGCATGTCGCCGTCGACGATCAGCACGCGCTTGCCCACCGAAGCCAGCACCACGGCGAGATTGCAGGACAGGAACGACTTGCCGATGTTGGGTCGCGGCCCGGTGATCATCACGACGTTATTCGGCGCTTCGGCAAGCCGGAACTGCAGCGCCGTGCGCAGACTGCGCACGCCTTCGACAGCAATGTCGTCAGGCGCGGCAACCGCCAGAATGTGAGCACCCGGTTCGCTCCGGTCGGCGGCACGCTGCAGGCGCAGTTGCCGCTCGCTGTGGGAGATCACCGCATAGACCGGTGCGTCGGCGATCTGCTCGATTTCGAACGGACTGTCCAGGCCGTTCAGCAACGCGCGGCGCACGAATGCGGCTGCGATGCCCGCCATCAAACCCAGCGCCGCGGCAGCCGCGATCACGATGGCCTGCTTCGGCTTCACCGGTTCTTCGGCCGTCACCGCGTAGTCGACCACGCGCACATTGCCCTGCTGTCCTGCCTTCATCACGCCTAGCTGCTGCGCGCTGTCCATCAGACTGGTGTAGAGGCCTGAGTTGATGTCGACGTCGCGCATCAGCCGCACGGCCGATTGCTGCGTATCCGGCAGCGCGGCGACCTTCGTACCCAGTTCGGCTTGCTGACGCCGCAGACTGGCCAGTTGCGCATCGATCGCGGTCACCGACGGATGCGTCGGCGTGAAGCGTTGCAACAGCTCCGAGCGTTGCTGTTGCAGCGCGGACGTTTGCGTCTTGCCGTCGGCGATCGCCTGCAGCAACAAGCGGCTCTCCGCGTCGAGGTCGACCGTGCCGTTGCGGTTTCGGAAGGTGTTGTAGCGCTGCTCCGCCTGCTCCAGATCGCCCCTCAACTGCGGCAACTGATTACCGAGGAAGCCGAGCATCTGCTGCGCCTGGGCCGATTTCCAGCCGACGTTGCGGCGTACGTACCCGTGCACGATCGCATTGACCGTCGCGGCGGTACGCGCGCTGTCGTCACCGTCGAGCCGGATCCCGATGACACCCGACTGCTTGGTTTTCTCGGCGACGTCCAGAGTCTTTTGCAGTAACGCCGTGGTGAGTTGCGTCGACGCGCGGCTCAATCTGAACTCAGTGCCGGTTCGCGCGACGACGCCGTCCACCCGCAGGCGGACCGGTCCGTCCGGCGTCATGCCGTCCAGCAGTTCGCCGACGCGTCCCTTCAGCACCGGCTCGCCGTGAGGGTCCAGCAGTTGGAATTGCTGGTCGTCGCCGGCGATCAGCGTGAATTTCCTGTCGTAGAGACTCGGCGGCACGTCGAACTGCGACACGCGCAGCGCTTCGCCGCCCCAGCCGAAACGCGCCAATCCCCACATCGGTTCGGCCAGCGTGTCGACGGACGCGCTGCGCGCGATCCGCCGACCGATCAGCGGGAAATAGCGCGGCTGTGCGTCGATATCGAGGTGCAATTGCCGCACCGCGTCGTCCACCACACCGCGCGAGCGGATCAGTTCGATCTCGGCGTCGGCGCTCGCCTTGCTGTTGAACATCTGCGCGAGATCGCCCAGCTTGTCGTTGAGTGCACCGTTGTCGTCGTCGACCTGAACCGTCGCGTCGGCGCGATATACCGGCGTGGCAAGCAAGGCGTAGACGACGCCGAGCATGAGGATCGCCGCGGCAATCGCCGCGATCAGCACACGGTTTTCGATCATCACGGACGTGACTTCGGACAGGTCGATTTCATCGTCTTGGCGCGCCGCGACGGGAACAGGATTAGTGTGAATACTCATGATTCAGTGCTGCAGCCCGGCAATCGCACCCAGCCAGCGCTGCACGCCCTGCTCGATCTGTGCCACCGCCATTTCAAAGGTGAATCGGCCGCGTCGATACGGGTCGACGATGTCGAGTTGATCGTGCTCGCCGAGGCGGTACACCTTGCCCCGCGCAAACGGAAAGACGCGTTCGATCAGCCCGCATTGCGCTCGCGTCATGGCCAGGATCAATGGCGCGCCACGCACCTGAGCCGATGTCAACGCTGTCGCCACATGCGGGCGCAGGTCGATTCCCTGCACGTCCATCAACTCCACGGCTAACGGCGCCGCGCGATGACCCGCGAGCGCGCGCGTACCGGCCGAGCGCGCGGGGACTTGCGGCAACGCTTTGGTCAGCAGCGCGGCCGCCATCGGGCTACGGCAAACGTTGCCTTCACAAACCATCAGAACGCCGGTCATTTCGCGATCACTCCCCCGGTCAAACCGGAACTGATCAGCGGCATCAACAGCGTCAACACGCGGTTGAAGCGAACCAGGCCACTGCCGTCCACATAGACGACGTCTTTCGGCTGCAATTCGAAGTCTTTGGCGAGCAGCATCGCGACGGGGGAACGGCCGTCGAGATGGAACACTTCCGGCGTACCCGTCAACGAACCGCGAATCACGAACATCTGTGCGGCGTCCGCGGTCGAGGCGTTCACGCTGCCGGCCTGCGACAGCGCATCGGCCAAGGTGATCACACCGGTTCTGCGCGGCACGGCCGAGACCGGTTTATTCACTTCCCCCATCACATACACGCCGTTTTCATCGCGTGGCATGACACGCAGCACGTCGCCGGCATTCAGAAACAGCCGCGACGGACTCACACCTTGCGCGAGCAACTGAGTCAGATTCACGCGATGCGACTGGCCACCGCGCACCAGCACGAGATCGCTTTGATCCGCCGTTTCGCTGAAGCCGCCGGCGCGGCTGAGCGCTTCGTAGAACGTCATCGGCACGTCGTTCACGGACAACGCGCCGGGGCTATGCACTTCGCCGTCCACGTAAACCTGATGCGCGCGATAGGACGCCATCCGCACGGTCACCTGCGGTTTGACGAAGTACTTGCCGAGCGCGAGGCTCAGGCGCTGCTGGATTTCATCGGTGCGCAAGCCCGCCACTTGCAGCGTGCCCGCATACGGAAACGTCAGACTGCCGTTCTGATCGACGATGAAACCGGCGAGCGGATCGCCGGGCCGCGCCGACGACTGAATCTGCGACGACCCGAGCGCGGCGGCGAATTCCGGGTGATCCCAAACCACGATTTGCAGCACATCCCCCGCGCCGACCACGTATTCGCGCGGCGTGCCCGACAGCAGTTGAGACAGTTCGAGTTGTTGCTGTTGACGGCGTTGGGCCAGTTGCGAGATCAGCGCCGCGTCGACCTCGGTAATCGCGATTTCGGGCGTGTCGGGTGTCGCGTCGACTTTCTCGCTCGCGGCGGGCTGACTGTTTTTCGCCGCGAGCAGCGTCGCATCTGTCGTATACACTGCTGCCGTCGCCGAGGTCTGCATGCGCATACCTGGCGCCACCGCACATGCGCTGTTCAATAGCGTCACCACCATTGTCAGTACACCAAGCCGATAGCGGGACCGGTTCTTCATTAAAGCAAACATCGTGTTCAACCTACTCCTCAAACGAGCGTGCCGAAGCACGACTTCTGTGGAAATCGCACGTCAATAAGCATTGCGATTCAGAAAACCCTTCACGACCGTCGCGACGACGATCCGCATGTCCAGTCCGAACGACCAGTTGCGCAAGTAGTACAGATCGTGTTCAACGCGCCTCTGCATTTTTTCGATCCGATCGGTCTCGCCGCGAAAACCGTTCACTTGCGCCCAACCGGTAATGCCTGGCTTGATCCGATAGCGATGGATATAACCGTCGACAAGGCCGCGGTATTGATCGTCATGTTCTATGGCGTGGGGCCTGGGCCCAACCACCGACATTTCCCCGCGCAGCACGTTGAAAAATTGCGGCAACTCGTCGAGGCTCGTACGCCGCAGGAACGCGCCGACGCGCGTGATTCGCAAGTCGCCACGCGTGGCCTGCCGAACCACACCGGGTTGCTGCGCGTGCGCGCGCATCGACCGGAACTTGTAGATACGAAAGACGCGGCCGTCGGTGCCCTTGCGTCGTTGCGTAAACAGCACCGGCCCTTTCGATGTCGCCTTCACCGCAATCGCAATCGACAGCATCAACGGCCCCAACGCGAGCAGCGCCACGACGGCGAACAACCGGTCGAACAGCGCTTTCTGCAACAGCGCGTAAGGTGTCATCGGCGAGGCCATCAGGTTGATGGCCGGCGAGCCGAGCAGATCGACCACATGGCGATCGAACATCACGAGACTGCGTACGTCCGGCAGGAAACGCACGTTGACGAGGTCGCCGCTGAACTCCGCGAGGACTTGCAACACGGTGTCTTCCTCGGACATGGGCAGTGCGATCCAGACCTCGTCGATCTGTTCCCTGCGTACCCAGTCCGCCAATTCACGCAGTTGCCGGAATGCGGGCAAACCCGCAACGTCCGGCTCGCTGTCGGGCCAGGTGTTCAAGGTCGCCACGGCGCGAAAACCCGCATCGGGCGAGCCCGCGATATGAGCGATCACGCCGTCGCGATGTGCGCCGGCGCCCACCACGGCGACCGTGCGCAGATTGCGGCCGGCACGCCGCATCCGGCCGAGCGCGGCATGCACCAGCAGCCGCGATGCCACCAGAGCGCAGGCCGTGAGCGCAGTCCACGTCACGCACCAGAGCCGCGACAACGACGCCGTGCGATGCAGCAGGAACATGACGGCCACGCCGCACGCCTGAACCACGATCCAGCCGAACACGATGCGCACGCTCAAGCGCCATGTCGAACGGCCGCGCCACGAGTCGTACACACCGAACCACGGCAGCAGCAAGATCGCGAAGGCCATGTCGAACGCCACGAAAGACGCTTCGACGATCGAAAGAGCCGGATCGGCGAGGCAGAGCAACGAAGCCAGCGCCGCACCCAGCGCGACCAGCATCACGTCGAGCAGGCGCGCGAGAGCGCTTTCCATGTCGGCGAAGTCACGGCCCGTGGTTTGACGAATCACTGTGTGCATGGCGGCTAACGAATACTTCGTTGTTCAGAAGGACTCGCATTCTGCCTTCGCGTCCACGACTTAGGCCCGAGAAATTTCCCAATTCGTCGCAGCATTCGCCGGGACGCTCTTTGTCTCGCTCATGAGCAATCTGAATGTAAGCCGCCATGACTCGACTCGCGCCTTCTATAACCGATACCAAATGCATGAACCGAGAAACTTTAACTATCCGTATCGTCCCCGGATCCGTATGCTCACGCTGTGACCCGCCGCCGCGCATGACGCGTTTCCGGCATCGGTTCAGCGACTTTTCATCGTCACAGGAGCGGCACCATGAAGATCTGCGTCTTCGGAGCGGGAGCAATAGGCGGTTTGATGGGCGTGCAACTGGCGCGCGCCGGCGCCGGCGTGAGTTTCGTCGCGCGTGGCGCGCATCTCGCGGCCATGCGCGAGCACGGCGCGCGGCTGATCATGGACGGCGAAACGATCAGCGCGCCGGTGCGCTGTACGTCCGACCCGAGTGAGCTCGGCGTGCAGGACTTCGTGATCATCACGCTGAAAGCGCACTCGCTGCCCGGCGTGGTCGATGCGATGCAGCCGCTGCTCGGCAAGCACACGGCGATCGTCACGGGCGTCAACGGCATTCCGTATTGGTACTTCCATCAGCATGGCGGCAAGTTCGCCGGCACACGTCTCGCCAGCGTCGATCCGGACGGCTCGCAATGGACGAAACTCGGCCCTGAGCGGGCGATCGGCTGCGTGCTTTATCCGGCGGCCGAGATCGTCGAGCCGGGTGTGATCAAGCATGTGTACGGCAAGAAATTCCCCATCGGCGAGCCTGACGGCGAACGCACGCCGCGCATTCAGCAGTTGCACGAGATCATGCAGGCGGCAGGATTCGAAGCGCCGATCCGCGACAATATCCGCGACGAGATCTGGCTCAAGCTGTGGGGCAATCTCTGCTTCAACCCGATCAGCGCATTGACGCACGCCACGCTCGACGTGCTCACCAGCGACCCCGGCACACGTGCGGTATCGCGCACCATGATGCTCGAAGCCAAACGCATCGCGGAGCAGTTCGGTGTGCATTTCCGGGTGGACGTGGAGCGGCGCATCGACGGCGCGGGCGCGGTCGGCGCGCACAAGACGTCGACGCTGGTCGACCTCGAAAACCGCCGGCCGATGGAGATCGATCCGCTGCTAACAGTCGTGCAGGAGATGGGCCGACTCGTCGCCGAACCGACGCCGACGATTGATGTCGTGCTGGCACTCGTCAAACTGCGTGAACGGATGGCGTTGCAGGGCGCCTGAGTGGTTTCAGGTTTGAGTGGTTGATGCGATAAAGGATCGAACGCCGTGAGCGTTCGATCCTTTTTCATGTGCGATTCGTTTGCGGTGAATCCGTTATCTAGCGGCGATTGATCTGCTATTGGTCTGCTACTGGTCAATAGCCAGCCACACCGCTTTCGGCTCGGTGAAGTTCTCGATCGCCACGTCGCCGTGCTCGCGGCCGAAACCGGAGTCGCCCGAACCACCCCACGGCAAACGCACGTCGGTATAGCCGTAAGTGTTGATCCATACGGTGCCCGCTCGCAGGTCGCGCGCAACCCGATGCACCCGGCCGATGTCCGCGCTCCACACGCCCGCCGCGAGGCTGTACAGCGTGCCGTTGGCGATCCGCAGCGCGTCGGCTTCGTCGTTGAAACGGATCACGCTGGCTACCGGGCCGAAGATCTCCTCCTGCGAAATACGCATCTCATGCTCGACGTTCGCGAACACCGTGGGCTCGACGAAGAAACCGCGCTCGCCGATCCGCGCGCCGCCGGTAACGAGCGACGCCCCTTCCGCGCGGCCGGTTTCTACATAACCGAGCACCGTCTTCATCTGCGCGGCGGAGATGAGCGGACCCATCGACGTTTCACGCGCCGACGGATCGCCGACCTTGATCGATCTGGCACGCGCCGCCAGACGCTCGATCACTTCGTCGTAGACGTCGCGATGCGCGAGAATCCGCGAGCCCGCTGAACACACCTGGCCCGTGTTGAAGAAGATGCCGGAGGCTGCGGCTCGCACCGCGTTGTCGAGATTCGCGTCGGGGAAAATCAGATTGGCCGACTTGCCGCCAAGCTCCAGCGTGACGCGTTTGAAGTTGCCGGCCGCGCCTTGCAGAATGCCGCGCCCTACCGACGGCGAACCGGTGAACGTCACTTTATCGACGCCCGGATGCGCGACCAATGCGTCGCCAACCACTCGCCCCTTGCCGGTGACGATATTCAGCACGCCGGGCGGCACGCCGGCTTCGAGCGCGAGTTCGCCGATCCGCAACGCGGTGAGCGGCGTGATCTCCGCCGGTTTGACGATCAGCGTGCAACCGCACGCGAGCGCCGGCGCGATCTTCCACATACCGATCATCAACGGGAAATTCCACGGCACGATTGCAGCGACCACGCCGACCGGCTCACGCAACGTGTACGTCAATGCGTCGGGCCGAACCGGCACGACCTGGCCGTTGATCTTGTCGCACCAGCCGGCGTAGTACTCGAGCGTATCGATCGCGGCCGGGATGTCCTGACGCATCACCGAGGCAATCGGCTTGCCGGCGTCGAGACTTTCGAGCGCGGCGAGTTCTTCCAGATTGGCGCGCATCAGCCCGGCGAGCCGCGCCAGAATGCGGCCGCGATCGGCGGCGCGAATACCGTTCCACACTTTCAATGCGGCGCGCGCCGACTGCACCGCGGCGTCCACGTCGGCGGCGCTGCCTTGCGCGACCAGCGCGATCGGCTCTTCGGTGGCGGGGTTGATGTCGACGGAGTACTCGCCGGTGCCCGGCGGCAAGCGCTTGCCATCGATCAGCAGATCGTGGCGCTGGAGTTCGGTTGCGGTGTCCATGGTGAAGCTCCTTGCACGGCATGTTGCGTGGGCTGACTGGCTGCGGGTCGGCTGAGGCGAAGTGTGAGATCGAGGCTAAGGCTCGTGCAGAGCGGCGCCGCCGCGCAGCGTGGCTGAGCGTGTGAATTCCGAGGAAGCGGCAGACTGTGCGCCGGTTGCAGGCGAAGACATAGCGGCGGACGAATGGGAAGACACGGCCGCGACATGCAACGGCGTAGCACTGCCGACGTGCGAAGACATCGCCGCGTCCTCATGCGACGGCGCGGCGGCCGCGGCAAACTGCGCCCACACCGCCGAGGCATTCGGCCGAAGCGAACGATTGCGGCGATGCACGAGCCACGTGGTCAGGTTCATCTCCGGCACGAGCGGCCGGCCGACCAACCCGGCACTCAACCCAGGCCAGCGCGCGTCGACCGGCAAAACGCCGACGCCAAGTCCAAGCTCGACCATGCGCAGCACCGCCGCGACGTGTCCGAGTTCCTGCATCGGCCGCCGCTTCATTCCGTTCGAACTCAACGCTAGTTCGAGCGCCGCACGCACGCCGGCATCGGCGTTCAGCGTAACGATCGGAGACTCGCTCAATCGTGTCCACGCAACATTGCTCTGTCGAGCCAGCGCATGCGCGGACGGCAACACCGCGTGCAGCGGCGTCGTGAAGATCGCTTGCGCGTGCAACAGATCGCTGTCCGGCGGTTCAACCGACGACACCAGGCCGAAATCCACCTCGCCCTGCTCCACACTCGCGAGCACGCTGCTCTGCGGCTGATCCCTCACCGACACGATCAACCCCGGAAACGCCGCGGCACAAACGGCCAATCCCTGCGCCACCCAGCCTGACGACAACACCGGATTGCTTGCGACCACAACCACACCGGTGTGGCCGTCGAAGGTCGCGCGTTCTTCGCGCAGCGTCAGATCGATTTCGTCGAGCAGGCGGCCGATTCTTCGTTCGAGACTCGCACCTGCATTCGTCAATTCGACCTGGCGCGTGGTCCGGTCGAACAGTTTTAATTCGACGGCTTCTTCGAGTTCGCGCACGCAACGACTCACCGCCGACTGCGTGAGATCGAACTCGCGCGCCGCGCGCGTAAAACTCCGTTCACGCGCGACGGCGACAAACACCTTGAGCTGCTGCAGCGAAACGTTCATGACGTCACGGCCCAATGCGATCGGTTCACCCTATTCCCCCGTCTGCTCAGGCCAGTGGCCCAGAGGCGAAGCGGTGCCGCCGCTGGTTGCCGCCAGCACGCCTTGCGGCTGATTGTGCGATTCGATCCAGCGTGAGCGCATCGGCGCGAGAATGAATTTCGCCGAGACGCCGGCGGCGATCGTCACGACCGACGAGACGATAAAGACGAGATTCCAGCCGCCGGTAGCAGCCAGCACCGAAGCGATTGGGACGATCAGGGAAGCGGTGCCTTTCGCGGTGTACAAGGTGCCCGCGTTGGCCGCCGCGTATTTGCTGCCGAACGTGTCGGCGCAGATGGCCGGAAAGATCGAGAAGATCTCGCCCCAGAACAGAAAGATCAGCGCGGCAAACGTCATGAACGCATAGGGGTTGCTGCCGTATTGCATCAATCCGAGCAACGCGAGGCCTTCGCCGATAAAGATCACGAACATCGTGTTCTCGCGGCCGAGCTTGTCGGAGATGAAGCCGCACAGCGGACGCGTGAAACCGTTGCAGACGTTGTCGATGGACAGCGTCATGGTGAGCAGCGGCAAGGTCATGCCGAACATCGTCATCGGGATGCGCGCGAGCCCCCAGTCTTTCGCGATCGGGCCGATCTGCGCGGTCGCCATCAAACCGCCCGCCGCCACCGCGACGAACGACACGTAGATCACCCAGAACACCGGCGTCTTGATCATTTGCCCGGGCGTGTAGTCGACCTTCGACACTGCGAACTTCTTGCGCGCCGCCACCTGCTGGCGCAAGGTCGGCTTCTTCAGCAGCAGCGCGAGCGCAAGAATGCACACGCCTTGCAGAATGCCGAAGAAGAAGAACGTATGCTCGTAACCCGTGCGCGTGATCATGTTCGCGATCGGAATCACCGTCACCGCCGCGCCCGCGCCGAACCCGGCTGCCGTGAGCCCCGCCGCGAGACCGCGACGATCGGGAAACCACTTCAACGCATTGCCGACGCACGTGCCGTACACGCCGCCGGCGCCGATCCCCGCGATCACCGCGGAGACGTACAACATCGGCAAGGTGGTCGCATACGAATTCATCACCCACGCGAGTCCCGCGCACACCGCGCCGCCCGCGACCACCGGCCGGGGTCCAAACTTGTCGACCAGCCAGCCTTCGAGCGGCACGAGCCACGTTTCGGTCAGAATGAAAATCGTGAAGGCGAGTTGAATAGACGCTTCGCCCCAGTGGTGACGTGAGTTCATCGGCGTGACGAACAGCGTCCATGCGTATTGCAGGTTGGCCACCAGCGCCATGCACACCATGCCGATGACGAGCTGCCACCAGCGGTTCGTCCAGAAGGCGCCCTTAGGGGCCTGCTGAGTTATATCGTCCATGAGACTTGTCTCCGCCATTTATTCAGTGCTGCGGTTCAGCCTGCCGCACTGTATGCGTCCCACCTTATGGTTATGACCCGAAAAGCCTTGCCATTCGGGAATGTTTAATAGTTGCGTCTTTAATCCGCCTGCTTTTTATTTCGCCGGACCGTCTGAATTGCATCGCTTTCCGGGAAGTACTTTATTCGTATCAATTAATGGCCCGCTCAGCAGGTCATTTGTGCCTGTCTTGCCTTTTGGTGCCTTGATCCAAGCGTTAACCCGACTACATGCGACTACACCGACATGCCCACTACCGCCGAGTACTTCTCCCAATACCGCAGTGGCAATTCCGCCTCTTATACGAACCCATGCTAGGGTCATTGCTGAATTACGAATAATTAAAGTTTGTTATTATGTCGATTCACGTTTGCTTATACATCGGCCATGACGATGCGCAATGCGACTCTGCGGCAGTTGAAGGTTTTCGAAACGGTAGCGCGCCACCTGAGCTTCTCGCGCGCCGCGGAGGAACTGCATCTCACGCAGCCCGCCGTCTCCACTCAGGTGCGGCAACTCGAAGAACATGCGGGCCTGCCGCTGTTCGAACAGCTCGGCAAAAAGATCTATCTGACGCCGGCCGGCACCGAAATGCTCCACTACAGCCGCGCGATCATTCAGCAGTTCCACGAAGTCGACGAGGCCATGAGTCAGCTCAAAGGCGTCTCCGGCGGCAAGCTGAACGTCGCGGTGATCAGCGCCGGCGATTACTTCTTTCCGCGCGTGCTTGCGGAGTTCACGCGCCGCTACTCGGGCGTCGTGTTGAATCTCGCGGTACACAACCGCGCCGAACTGCTGCATCAACTCGCCACCAATCAAACCGATCTCGCGGTGATGGTGCGGCCGCCGCACGAAACCGACGCCACCAACGAACCGTTCGCGCCGCATCCCTATGTGATCGTGGCGGCGCCCACGCATCCGCTCGCACACAAGCGCAACATCAAGATGAGCCAGTTGGCGAGCGAAGCGTTTATCGTGCGCGAGCGCGGCTCGGACACGTGGAATTCGATGGAAGAAGGTTTCGCGGGACGTCTCGCCAATCTGAAGATCGCGATGGAGATCAAGAGCACCGAGACGATCAAGCAGGCGGTGATTGCCGGCATGGGCATCGCCTTTCTGTCCGCGCATACCATCAGCCTCGAGTTGCAACTCGGCCATCTGGTGGTACTCGACGTCGAGAGCTTTCCGGTCATGCTCAACTGGTACGTCGTGCATCGCAAGAACAAACGGCTGCCGCCGGTCGCAGTCGCATTCAAACGCTTCCTGATGGAGGAAGGCGCGAATCTGATCGAGAAGATCACGCGCGTGAAGGAACTGAGTGTGTATAAGCAGTAGGCGATGGCAATGCAGCAGATCCTGCAAAAGAATGCGCAGTACTACGGCGCATTCTCCGCGGCGGTCGATAGAGTCGATAGAGTCGATAGCGACGATAGCGACGATTGAACCGGTTGAGACGATCGTACCTTGCGGCATGCGTACTCCCCGTATTGCGGTGCCATCACGCGCGGTCAATTGACCGCGCGATCTTCTATTCCGCCATTCAGACCGCTGCGATCGTCGCGGCCGTTTGCGTTGCCGCCTGTACGGCGGTCAATGTATTGCTGAGCGTGCCGATTCCGTCGATCGTGATCGATACCGTTGCGCCGTCCTTGATCGAGCCGACGCCCACCGACGTACCGCACGCGATCACGTCGCCCGGTTCGAGCGTGAGATCCTGCGACAGAAGACTCACCTGCTCCGCCGGCGAAAAGACCATATCGTCGAGCGGATAGTTCTGCCGTTCGACCCCATCGAGCAAGGTCACGAGACGCCCTTGCCGCCAATCGAAACCGGAGACGATCGACGGCCCGATGCAGCAGAACGTATCGAAGCCCTTCGCGCGCGCCCATTGCGCAAAATGCGGGTTCTCGTTCAGCAGATCCGCAGCGGTGACGTCGTTGACGAGCGTATAGCCGAAGATCGCGGCGCTCGCCTCCTCGACGCTCGCATCGCGGCAACGCCGTCCGATCACAATGCCGAGTTCGCCTTCGTAGACGATCTTGCCCGCGTAACTGAGCGGCCGACGAATCGGCTCACCCGAACCGATCACCGAACCCGCCGGCTTCAGCAGAAACAGCGGATGCGTCGGCACGGGCTTATCGAGCTTCGCGGCCAGCGCGTGATAGTTGTTCCACAGGGCAATGATCTTGCCGGGCGCGCACGGCGCGAGCGGCGTGAGCGCGCGCGTCGACAGGACCGCGCCGGTCGGCACCGGGTGATCGAGACTGGCGTATTCGTGCAGATAACCGCCTTCGACGCGGCCGAACACAATGCCGCCGTCGCTCGACATGAAACGCATCCACGTATCCATATCGTTCGCTCCTAGATCGCGCCGGCCGTACGCAATGCACTGATCTGCTCGGGCGAATAACCGAGTTCCGCCATCACCTCGTCGGTATGTTCACCTAGCAGCGGCGAGCGTTTGACTTCGGTCGGGCTGTCCGACAGTTTGATCGGATTGCCGACCGTCAGATACTTGCCGCGAGTCGGATGATCCACTTCGACGATCGTGCCGGTTTTGCGCAGCGAAGGCTCTTCCGCGATTTCTTTCATCGACAGGATCGGGCCGCACGGAATGTCGTATTTGTTGAGGATCTGCATGGCCTCGAACTTGTTCTTGGTCATGGTCCAGCGTTCGATCTCCGCGAAGATGTCCTTCAGATGCGGCAGGCGCGCGGCGGGTGTTGCATAGTCGGGGTGGGTGGCCCATTCCTCCTTGCCGATCACGTTGCAGATTTTCGCCCACACCGGCGCCTGCGTGATGAAGTAGATGTACGCGTTCGGGTCGGTCTCCCAGCCCTTGCACTTCAGAATCCAGCCCGGCTGTCCGCCGCCCGACGCATTGCCCGCGCGCGGCACCGCTTCACCGAAGGTGCCGTTCGGATATTGCGGGTACTCCTTCATCGTGCCGTTACGCTCAAGCCGCTGCTGGTCGCGCAGTTTGACGCGGCACAGATTCAGCACACCGTCCTGCATGGCGGCGAGCACGCGCTGGCCGCGTCCGGTTTGCGTGCGCTGGAACAGCGCGGTCACAATGCCGAGCGCCAGATGCAAACCCGTGCCGCTGTCGCCGATCTGCGCGCCGGTCACCACCGGCGGGCCGTCGTCGAAACCGGTGGTCGAGGCCGCACCGCCCGCGCATTGCGCGACGTTCTCGTAGACCTTGCAGTCCTCGTAGGGTCCAGGGCCGAAGCCCTTGACGGACGCGACGATCATGCGCGGATTCAATTCCTGAATCCGCTCCCATGTGAAGCCCATGCGATCCAGCGCGCCCGGCGCGAAGTTCTCCACCAGCACATCGCATTTCTGGATCAACGCTTCGAGCACCTGCTTGCCTTCCGGGTTCTTCGTATCGATGGTGACCGAACGCTTGTTGTGGTTCAGCATCGTGAAGTACAGGCTGTCCACGTCCGGAATATCGCGCAACTGCTCACGCGTGATGTCGCCGGCGCCCGCCCGCTCCACCTTGATCACGTCCGCGCCGAACCACGCGAGCAATTGCGTGCAGGTCGGGCCCGATTGCACATGCGTGAAGTCGAGAATGCGCACACCGTCGAGTGCCTTGCTCATGTCGTGTCTCCGTTCGGCCAGAGTTGGCGCTTCAGCGCTGACTCTCGTCCTATCCAAGATAGTTGCGAAAAGGTGCGTCTTTTTTGTGCATCGTTTGATTTCTGGTGCCCAGTGCGGCAGTTGATATATCACATACCATATTTTAAAGACCGTCAAGCGCGGCTTTTCCCGTAGCGCCTCCGCTGCGCGGCAACAAAAAAGCCCGCGGTGTTTGCACACCGCGGGCTTGCTTCAATCCGCCGAAACCGGTCAGAAATGCGTTCGACGCATCAATCCAGGAAGTCGCAGTTCGCCTCGACGAACGCGGCCAGATCCAGCGAATGCTGACGCGTGAGACGCTCGGCCAGCTCGGTATCGCGCTGTTCCAGCGCCTCGATAATGCGCAAATGATCGACGATGGAACGCGAAGCGCGATCGCTCTGCGAGATGGTCATGCGGCGGATCGCGCGCACGTGAATGAAGATGTTCTTGATCGTGTCGAGAATGATCTGCGACTTCGACAACTCGACGATCGCCTGATGAAACGCGATGTTGGCGTCCGAGTACTCGGCGATATGCTCGGCCGGCGTAGCGTCGCGGAAATGGTCGAACATGTGCCGCAGACGGGCAATTTCCTCGTCGCTCGCGTGCAGCGTGGCGAGGCGCGCCGCCATGCTTTCGAGCGCGGCCCACATCTGGATCATCTCGACGATTTCACGCTTGCTCTTGCGCACGATGTAAATGCCGCGGCGCGGCACCATGCGCAGAAAACCTTCCTGTTCGAGCAGCGTCATCGCTTCGCGCACCGGCGTGCGACTCACGCCGAGCGATTCGCTCAGCACGCGTTCGTCGAGACGGATTTCTTCGCGGTTCTGGTAGATGTCCGCGTCGGCGATCGCCTGGCGCAGCATTGCATACGCCTGATCGCGCAAGCTCACGCTCGCGCCGATCGGCTGCAACGACAAAGTCAGCGGTGTGCCCACTGCTTCAGTTTGAAGTTCTGACGACATTCATCGCCTCTTGTTGACCGTGCGCACGATACGGTGCGGCCACTGCGCCCCCGTATTGTTCACCCAAACCGACGAACCGGCCATGCTGCGCCGCGAGTTGCGCGACCGGTTGCGGAATCCAGCGGGTCAGCAGAACCGTGGCGGCAGCGCCCAAACCAACGACCGAGACGGCCAGCAGCGCGAGAGGAACGAATTCCATTTGCAACTCCGAATGATTGAGTGAACGAATACCTCAATCATATGCTGCAGCGCCGCATTTATCAATATTCCGTATGTAGTATATCAGTGATTGTTGTTTTCAAGATGACATCCTCAAGGTAGCACGGGCGAGTTGCCGATGGTTCGCCCCGCCGTTCAAACGGTCGACGCTCGGTCCGCGCTCGGTGTAAACGCGCAAAACGCGCGCTATGCGCGCAGTAGCGTCCGATAATCGCGCAATTTGCCTTCAATGCGGATTGTGAGATCTGTCGCGCATCATTAACCTTCGGAGAAATCCTGCCATGTGACAACCGCGGCCACGCTGCCGGCCACCTCACAGCAGCTCGAAAGTTTCCAGGAGACACCGTCATGAGCACTACCCTTCCGACGGCCGCGCCGGCCGACAACCGCACGGCGCGCAGCCAGGCCCGCAAGGCCGCGCTCGGCAGCTTTATCGGCGCCGTGGTCGACTGGTACGACTTTCTGCTGTACGGCATCGTCGCCGCGCTGGTCTTCAACGCCGAGTTCTTTCCGAAGGTCAGCCCGGCGATGGGCACGCTCGCCGCCTTCGCCACCTTCGGCGTGGGCTTTCTGTTCCGGCCGCTCGGTGGCTTCGTGTTCGGTCATTACGGCGACCGGCTCGGACGCAAACGCATGCTGGTGCTCACCGTGATGATGATGGGTTTATCCACCGCGGCGATCGGCCTGCTGCCGTCGTTCGCAACGATCGGCTGGTGGGCGCCGGTGCTGCTCGTCACCTTGCGTGCGATTCAGGGTTTCGCGGTGGGCGGCGAATGGGGCGGCGCCGCGTTGATGGCGGTGGAAAGCGCGCCGGAGAAGAAGAAGGCCTTCTACAGCAGCGGCGTGCAGGTCGGCTATGGCGTGGGCCTCGTGCTGTCGACCGGGCTGATCGCGATCATCAGCCGCTCGATGGACAACGCGTCGTTCCTGAACTGGGGCTGGCGCCTGCCGTTCCTGTTCAGCGTGGTGCTGGTGTTGATCGCACTGTGGATCCGCTCGAGCATGGAAGAGTCGAAGGAGTTCGTCGAGAAGGTCGGCCAGCATGGCGAACGCAGCGTGCGTCTGCCGATCGTCGAGGCTTTGCTGCGGCATCCCAAGGCGTTCCTGCTGATCATCGCGCTGCGTCTGGCCGAACTGTTCACCATGTATATCGTGACCGCCTTCGCGCTGAACTACTCGACCGCGAACCTGCACATGCCGCGCGAATTCTTCCTCACGATCGGCCTGCTGGTCGGCGCGCTGAGTTGCGTGACGATCCCGTGCTTCGCGTTGCTCGCGGACCGCTTCGGCCGTCGCCGCGTGTATATGATCGGCGCGCTGATCGGCATGCTGAGCGCGGTGCCGTTCTTCCTCGCGCTCGAAGCACGCGCGACCGTCTGGATCGTGATCTTCGCGGTGATGCTCGCGAACGTCGCGCACGACATGGTGGTCAGCGTGCAGCAGCCGATGTTCACCGAGCTGTTCGGCACCGAGTACCGCTATAGCGGCGCGGGCGTCGGCTATCAGGTGGCAAGCGTCGTGGGCGGCGGCTTCACGCCGTTCATCGCGGTCGCGCTGGTCAACTTCGCGGGCGGCTCGTGGCATCCGGTGGCCGCGTATCTCGCGGGCGGCTGCCTGATCTCGGTACTTGTTGCAGCCAAAATGAAGACGGGACGCGGCATCGCCTGAGTTTCTCCTCCTCACTGTCGAGCCGGGCCGGCGTGGCGTTATTGCCACCGCCGGCCCGTTTGCTTTGGGCAACCGGTAATGCGTTCCGCGGGTTTCTACCGCGCGCCGCCGCAATTGGACAGATTACGGTCGCATTTCACCAGGCTAATGCCTTATGTCTTTTCATCTCATATTGCAAACGCATTCTTCGCGACCTATCGTTCGACGAAGCGGGTCCGCTCCAGGATTTGCCCACGTCATATGAAATACAAATACATATATTGACGACCTACAACCCTGTAATTTTTACGCCGCGAGACCTAAAGCATTTTGTATGGAAGCCGATAACAAAGAATTCGTATCTGGAGACCGACCATGAGTAGCATCACCGAGCCGAGCGGGAGTTCAGGCTCTGCCCCCTTCTTTTCCAAACAGGCCACCGTTGCGAAACCGGGTTTTTCGCGTTGGATGGTTCCGCCCGCGGCACTCGCCGTCCATCTTTGTATCGGCCAGGCGTACGCGTTCTCCGTGTTCAACGGACCGCTCACCAAAGTGATCGGCATCACGCAATCCACGGCCGATGACTGGACGCTGACCTCGCTCGGCTGGATCTTTTCGCTGGCGATCGTGTTCCTCGGTTTGTCGGCGGCGTTCGCCGGCAAGTGGCTCGAACATGTCGGCCCGCGCCGCACGATGTTTACCGCCGCGTGCTGCTTCGGCGGCGGCTTCCTCGTGTCGGCGCTCGGCGTGCATCTGCATCAGATCGCGCTGCTGTATCTCGGCTATGGGGTGATCGGCGGCATCGGGCTGGGACTCGGTTACGTGTCGCCGGTGTCGACGCTGATCCGCTGGTTTCCGGACCGCCGCGGCATGGCGACCGGCATGGCGATCATGGGCTTCGGCGGCGGCGCGATGATTGCCGCGCCGTTGTCGGTGGCGTTGATGAAGCACTTCCAGAGCGCGACCAGCATCGGCGTGGCCGAGACCTTCGTCGTGCTCGGCATTGCGTATTTCATCTCGATGTCGATCGGCGCGCTCGCGATCCGTGTGCCGCCGGCGGACTGGAAACCGGCCGGCTGGACGCCGCCCGCGACCAATCAGAAGAAGATGATTTCGCGCAATCACGTGCATATCGATCAGGCGTTGAAGACGCCGCAGTTCTATCTGATCTGGCTGGTGCTGTTCCTGAACGTGACGGCCGGTATCGGCATTCTCGGCCAGGCGTCGGTGATGATTCAGGAGAGCTTCAAGAACACGGTGACCGCGTCCGCGGCCGCCGGTTTCGTGGGCCTGCTGTCGCTGTTCAACATGAGCGGCCGGTTTGTGTGGGCGTCGGCGTCGGACTGGATCGGCCGTAAGAACACCTACTTTATCTTCTTCGCGCTCGGCGCGGTGCTGTACTACCTGGTGCCCGGCTTCGCGGCGTCTGGTCAGATCGCGCTGTTCGTGCTCGCCTACTGCGTGATTCTGACGATGTACGGCGGCGGCTTCGCCACGGTGCCCGCGTATCTCGCGGACATGTTCGGCACGGCGTTCGTGGGCGGGATTCATGGCCGTCTGCTGACGGCGTGGGCGGCCGCCGGCGTGGCCGGTCCGGTGCTGGTGAACTACATCCGCGCATATGAAGTGGCGCACGGCGTGGCCAAGGCGGATGCCTACACGATGACGGTTCACATCATGGCCGTGCTGCTGGTGGTCGGCTTCGTCTGCAATCTGCTGGTCAAACGTGTGGACGACAAGCACCACATGACCGACGCACAACTCGCCAAAGGCGCTTGAGGAGACTCGCATGTCGACCATTCAAACCGCGCACCCGACCAACAAGGCCAAGCTTGCCGTCTTCTGGTTGTATGTGACGTTGCCCCTCGCGTGGGGCGTGTTCAATACGCTCACGCAAGCAATGAAGCTGTTCCACTAAGTCGCATTTCGGCGCCCCGCGTTTTCATACGCGGGGCGTTGCGCTTCTCGCGCCGTCAGATCTTCTCGAACAGCACGTCCTGTGCGCCTTCCCACAACACCTTGGTGCCGAGCTCACGCAGCTTGTCCCGGCCTTCGACGATGGTCAGGAAATGGTTGCCCGCGAGCTGTCCCATCTTGCTCGCGAAACAGCACGAACCGTACGCGAGAATGATCTCGGTTTCGCTATAGCCGCCGGGGTAAAACAGAATGTCGCCAACCGACGGATGGCTCGTGTGATTCTCGAAGCCGACCGCCGCGCCGTCGTTCTCGAGTTTGAAATCGCCGAGCGGCACCCAGCAGCCTTCGCCGCTCCAGCGCACGTGAATGATCTTCTGACGGTACGGCAGCAGCTTCAGAAAGGCGGCGACGGTTTCCGGCGCGTCGGGATGAGTTTCGGCGGTAAAGACGTGGCCGCAGGAGGTGATTCGGAGTCGGGTCATCGCTAGATATCCGGTGAGACGGTTGATGAAATGGTCGGTCGGACGCTGGCAAGGGGCCATGCTGTAGGCGGCCTATTCTGTCGTCCGATGCAAGGCTTCGACAGATACAGTTGCCCGCCATCTGGTCAGGCCAGTTGGACCAGTCGACGCCACCTGTCCGCTATGCGGCCTAAATCGTGGGACGCCCGCCCCATGCCAGCTTCAAGCGTCTCCGGCCACGAAAGTTCGTAGTTTGCAAGCCGCGCAATGCACAGCACACTGCGCAAGGTGCGTGATTACCCTCAGGACGATTCATCGGCTAGCTTGCCCCGGTGAGCGACCCACGGCCCGCCGCCAAACTCATGGCGGCAGCGCGGTGCGGCAGCGCAAAATCGTCATGCCGCCCGGCGGCGACACCGGCTGATAGTCGGCGCCTTCAACTAGTGTACTTAAGCGTCGGCGGCGACCCGGACTTTGTCTGCCGGCCCACCCGAACGCCGGCCCGCTGGTCACCCTGCCGCCGCGCAATCCGTACCATCAGCCGCGCAGCCGGTAAGCAAGCGGCGTCACGCCGTAGCCACGCTTGAACTGCACGGAGAAATGACTGGCGTTCTCGAAACCAACCGCAAGAGCAATCTGCAGCACAGTCTGATCGGTGGCGCGCAGCAGTCTCGCCGCTTCCCCGAGCCGTAAACGCGTCACGAACTGATGCGGCGTCTCGTCGGTCTCGCGGCGAAACACCCGCGCAAAATGAAAATTGCTTAGCCCGGCTTGCGCGGCCAGTTCACTGATCGCCAGATCGGCGGCGAGATTGGCGCGAATGTAGTCGGTCACACGGCGAATCCGTCGCGGCACCAGCCGTTCGGGCTGCGCGGGCAAACCGGTGGAGGCGCTGCGGCCACGCGCATAGTGCTGCAGCAGGTGCGCGGCCAGCGCGTGAAGCAGCGCGTCGACATACAGGCGCGAGTCGGACGGATCGGCGGCGGCGCGATGCAGGGCGGCCAGCATCGCGGCCACCAGCGGATCCTGAAACCGCATGGCGTCGCCAAGCGACAGTTCGTGGGAGCCGTTCAGCTCCATCTGTTCCGCGACGCTGTCGATCAGGCTGCGCTCGATATGCAGGTGAACGGTCGACAGCGGCTCGTCGCTGATCGAGCGCCAGCGCCACGAGATCGGCACGGGCGGCACGAACCAGACGTCGCCCACCCGTAGATCCGCGCTCTCCCAGCGTCCGTTCAGATTGCGTTCGAGATGCTCGGCGCCGCTCGCGAGCGTCATCAGCGTGAGGTCCTGCAAGCCGGGCGCCTCCAGCAGTGCCTGCTCGTTCGGTTCGAGATACGAGCGCAACACCAGATGCCGCCAGGGGCGGTCGACGCTCGACACCAGATTTTGTCCCGCCATGTAGCGATCGTAGGCGAGCGTCGTTGTCAGCTTTGGAATTCGTGCCATGACGTCTAATCCCAGGAGGTGCCGTATGCAAATGAAAGAAGCCAGCCACACCCGAGTTGCCGGTCAACTATCGGAGCAAGAACTCAAAAATGATAGCAAGGAACCGGCTACCGTAATTTTTGGAAATAGCTAATCATTCAGGTTGTCGTCTTTCACGCGTTTCGAACGCTGGAGCTACCGTTTCATGGAACACGAATGCGATGCGCTGCCGCATTGGCTGACCGGCTCGCCGTCAGGCGAAACCGGGCATACGCCGGCGGCATACAACTCCGTGGTGTCCGCACAACCGGCTTACCCGGCCGGCACGCGGCAACCCGGAAAGTCGGCCCACGCGGCCGAAGCACCCAGGGCGTCAAGCCGTACCGCGGCAGGCGCGGCGCCCACCGGTTTTCTCACGCTCTTCACCGAAGAGGAGATCGGCACGCCCTCGCCCGCCGCACGGCGAGCGGCGCCCGTCATCAGTCCGCTGGTGCGTTTTGGCAGCGCGCAGGACCGCATAGAATTCGTGCGGCAGCGCATCAAGCAACTGGGCTTCGATTCGTTCAGCTATACGGCTACGCGCACGTCGGCGCATCACAAGACGATGTTCGTGCTGACCAGCTACGAGTCGCAGACCTGGCTCACGCGTTATTTCCGCGAGCGTTATTTCGAGCTCGATCCGCGCGTGGCGTCGGCGTCGCCGACCGGTCTGCCGTTCATCTGGAACACGGCCGACATGCGCGCCGACCTGCCGCGCGCGCAAATGCGCAGCGAGCGGCTCGGCGGTTTGATCGACATGCTGGAGGCGACCGGCCGCAAAAGCGGGATTCTCACGCAGATGCCGCTGCCCGAGCCGGATCTGTCCGCCAGCCTGTGCTTCAACGCGGAGATCGGCAACCCGCGCTGGATGACGGAGTCGATCGTGGCCGAAACGCTGATGTTCGCGCACACGATCCACGAATTCATCTGGACGCACGCGAAGAGCGTGATCGGCCTCGCGCCCGAGCAGCAGCGGCGCGTGACGCTGAGCGAGTTGCAGCATGCGGTGTTGCGGGCGGTCGTGCAGGGGCAGCGGGACAAGGAGATCGCGTACTTCCTTGGACTGTCGCCGCATAACGTCGACTACCATCTGCGCCGCTTGCGGCAGTTGTTCAACGTGCGTAACCGCGTGCAGTTGATCAATGTCGCGCAGGGCTATGTGTCGTAGGGGTGGGCGTCGGGTTGAGACCAGTAGTGCAGCAATAAAGCAGCAAAGCTAAAGCAGTGAGAGTCGCGGCCGGCGCGCTTACCGGGTCGGCCGCGGCGAATTCACCGGACACCCCGGCAACACTGTGCCCGGCCGCAAAGTGGTGCGTTCAAAGACGCCAGCCGTGGCGCGCCGGTTATGCGCGGCACGCGCGCAACGCGTGGACGCTCAGAAAGCCTGCGGCGTGCCGGTGGCCCACGTGCCGATCGTGTCTTCTATAGCCCGCGCCGCCGACAGCAACGCCGCCTCGCCACGCGGTTTGCCGACGATCTGGATACCGACCGGCAGGCCACTCGCGCTCATCCCACAAGGAATCGCCATCACCGGCATGCCGGTGAGCGTCAGCGCGTAGGTGATCGCGAGCCAGTCGATGTACGTGTCGAAATGCTGGCCGACCGCGTCGCGTAGATCGCGTGCTTCGACCGGAAACGGCAGCACGATCGAAGCCGGACAGATCAGCACGTCGTAGCGTTGCAGCAGCGCATTCAGCTTGTAGAACAACTGGTTGCGCGTGCGCTGCGCCGACAGCATCGCGCGGTTGTCCTGCTGCAAACCGAACTCGATGTTCCAGACCACGTTGGGGTTCAGCACGTCGCGATGCTGCGCGAGTACTTCTTCGTAATTCGTCGCGTATGCGAGGCCGCGCAGCGTATGGAACGCCTGCTTCGCCCCGCTCAGATCGAGGTCGCTGTCATCCACGCCGACGCCGGACGCGGCCAGCCGGTCCATGGTCCGGCGGCAGATCGACAGAATCTCCGGCTCGACGGTAGCGATACCGAGCCCTTCGCTAAACGCCACCCGCGCCGGGCGCTGCGGCCTGCGCGCGTGCGTCAGAAACGACGTTGCCGGTTCGCTCAACGACAACGGCGCGCCGTCGATCTCGCCGCACATCGCGTCGAGCAGCAAGGCCGCGTCGGTGACGTTGCGCGCCATCGGCCCATGAATACCGAGCGTGTCGTACGGATTGGCAACCGGGCCATACGACACGCGTCCCGGAGTGGGACGCAAACCGACCACGCCGCAGAACGCCGAAGGCGTACGCAGCGAGCCCGCCAGATCGGAGCCCTGCGCGACCCACGCGGTGCGCGACGCCAACGCGGCCGCCGCGCCGCCGGACGACCCGCCCGCCGAACGCGACAGATCCCACGGATTGCGCGTGATGCCGAACACGCTGTTATACGTATGGCCGCCCGAACCGAACTCCGGCGTATTGGACTTGGCGTAGACCACCGCGCCGCGCGCTTCGAGCAACGTCACGCCGAGATCCGACGTTTCCGGCACACGGTCGCGATACACCAGCGAGCCGCGTGTGGTGCGCACACCGGCCACGTCCGTCAGATCCTTGATCGGCACCGGCAAGCCGCACAACCGGCCACGCTCGGCGACCGGCTTCTTCAGCAGCGCGTCGGCATGCGCATGGGCGCGTTCGAAACACAGCGTAGGCAGCGCGTTCACCTGCGGGTCGACACGCGCCACCTGCACGGCCAGCGTGTCGAGCAGATCGTGCGGACTCACGGCCTCTTCGCGCAACAGATCGACGACTTCGCACGCGCTTCGCTCTATCAGACTCAAATCGACGGACATGTTGACTATCGGCTCCGTGGTGAAGTATCTCGGTCAGACTCGCGCGCCGGCGCAAGCGATCCAGCAGGTCATCGGCTGATCGGCTCACCAGCTCATCACGACTTGAGCCGGTAGCCGGTCTTGAAGATCCACGCCACGATCAGCAGAAATACAGCAAGGAACAGCCCGGTCATGGCGAGACTCACCTCGACATTCACGTCCGCGAGTCCATAAAAGCTCCAGCGGAACCCGCTGACCAGATAGACGATCGGATTGAACAGCGTCACGACCTTCCAGAACGGCGGCAGCATATTGACCGCATAAAAACTGCCGCCCAGAAAGGTCAACGGCGTGATGATCAGCAACGGTACGAGTTGCAGCTTCTCGAAGCTATCCGCCCAGATGCCGATGATGAACCCCAGCAAACTGAAGGTCACCGCCGTCAGCACCAGAAACAGGATCATCCAGAACGGGTGCTGTACTTGCAACGGCACGAACAGGCCCGCGGTGGCGAGAATGATCAGTCCGAGCAGGATCGATTTGGTGGCCGCCGCGCCCACATAGCTGACGACGATCTCCAGATACGACACCGGCGCCGACAACAACTCGTAGATCGTGCCGGTAAAGCGCGGAAAGTAAATCCCGAACGACGCGTTCGAAATACTCTGCGACAACAGCGACAGCATGATCAGACCCGGCACGATGAACGCGCCGTAACTGATGCCGTCCACCTCCTTGATGCGCGAGCCGATCGCCGCGCCGAACACGACGAAGTACAGCGACGTGGAAATCACCGGCGCGATGATGCTCTGCATCAGCGTGCGCCAGGTGCGCGCCATCTCGAACTTGTAGATCGCGCGAATGGCGTAGATGTTCATTGATCACCTCGGAGCAGACTGACGAAGATATCTTCCAGCGAACTCTGCGTGGTGTGCAGGTCCTTGAAGCGGATGCCGGCGTCGTCGAGCGCTTTCAGCAACGCGATGATGTCGGTGCGGCCGCCTTCGCCTTCGTAGGTATAGATCAGCTCGTTGCCGCTCTTCTCCAGCGTCAGCGTGTAGCCGGCGAGCGAAGCGGGCACCGCCGCGAGCGGGCTCTCCAGTTGCAGCGTCAACTGCTTCTTGCCGAGCTTGCGCATCAGCTCCGTTTTTTCTTCCACGAGCATGATCTCGCCGCCGCTGATCACGCCGATTCGGTCGGCCATCTCCTCGGCTTCGTCGATGTAGTGCGTGGTGAGAATGATCGTCACGCCGCTCTCGGCGAGCGAGCGCACCAGCTTCCACATATCGCGGCGCAATTCGACGTCCACACCGGCCGTGGGTTCGTCGAGGAACAGCACGCGCGGTTCGTGCGAAAGCGCCTTGGCAATTAGCACGCGCCGCTTCATGCCGCCCGACAGCGTGATGATCTTGCTATCGCGCTTTTCCCACAGCGACAGGTCGCGCAGGACCTTTTCGACGTAGGCCGGGTTTTTCGGCTTGCCGAACAGGCCGCGGCTGAACGAGACGGTGGCCCAGACGGTTTCGAAGGAGTCGGTGGTCAACTCCTGCGGCACGAGGCCGATCAGCGAGCGGGCGCCGCGATAGTCCGTCGCGATGTCGCGGCCGTCTACCGTCACGCTGCCCGTGCTTGCGTTGACAATGCCGCAGATGATGCTGATCAGCGTGGTCTTGCCCGCGCCATTGGGGCCGAGCAGCGCAAAAATTTCTCCGCGGTTGATCGCCAGATTGATGTTTTTGAGTGCATGAAAACCCGTGGCGTAGGTTTTCGACAGATTCGTGACCGAGACGATTGGCTGCATGGATTCGACGATGGCAGACACCGTTGTTTGATTAGAGGGAACGGTGCAGAAGCGCCACCGCCCCCGCAATGTAATGGAAAGTGGGAATACTTGCAGGAAACTGCCCCGGCGTCACCTCACGGTTGCGCGCACACGAAACTGCTGGCGAGGTTGACACTCCCCTTGCCCGCATAGCGAGGAAACAGCGGATAACGGCACAACGGCCGCGAGCGTCCGTTAGTAGCCGGCGCGATATCGGTCGCGGTCAAGGTTTCGGGCGCCATGCCGCGCGTGACCCAGGCGTCGAGCGCGCCCAGCAAATCCACCGAAGGAATGAACACGCCGCTGCCGTGCTGAAAACCCGGCACCATGTAGAGCCGCATGAAACTGTTCACCTGATCGCCGCCGAAGCGCTCGTTCAACGCCTCGTAGTACGCGATGGTCTGGTTCGGGCTGATGACTTCGTCGGCGAGACCTTGCAGCGTGATGAGCTTGCCGCCGTGCGCAATGTAGCGCGACAGATCGGGATTCATCGCGCCGATGGTCTGTGACAACGCAACCAGTTGCGCGCGATATTTTCCCGGATGCTGTGGGTCGAATCTGAGCGAGTCGAACTCCGCGTCATGGGCGACGAAATAGCGGATATAGCCGTCGCCCTGGGCGAACAGATAGCCGTTGGCGAAGAACGTGGGCACCGGCAGGCGCTCAGCTTGATGCGCGAGGCCCAGCATGCCCGTCAGGTGTGTGCCCTGAAAGAGGTTGTAGCCGCGATAACCGCCGACGTCCCACGCCAGCTTGTACGGCAACGACAGTCCGTCGCGCATCACCAGCAAGGTGGCGAGTTGCGGGTCGGTCAGGCATTCGTCGCGCGCGGGCGTGTGCCCCGCGCAGCGCAACGACGCGATGATCTCCGCTTCGTGCTCGCGGCACGCGGCGACGTCGCTCACTATGCCGTCCGCCGCGCCGTCGAGCTTGTCGCAAACAGCCAGCGTGCGTTGATAGACATGCTCCAGCAGCAACGGTGGAATGAAGCCGCCAGGCGTCCCATATTCGGCCTGGCCGAGCTTCAGGCCAAGCAGACGTACGCCGGAAAAATTGAGCGCGGGCGAATTGGCGATCACGCCGTCGTAGTCGTCGGGATAGCGCTGCATCACGGTGTAGCCTTCGCGGCCGCCGGTCGAGCCGCCGGCAAAATACATACGCTGCGGCGGCCGGCCATACGCGCGCGCAATCAAGGCGAGCGCCGCGTCGTGGGTTTTCTTCAGGTGCGCATAGCCGAAATTCGTCACCGCCTCGTCGACGAGACCAAACACCGCGAGCGACGAATCGCCCACATGCCCCGAGTCGTCGCCGAAGGTCGCATAGCCTTGCGCGAGCGGTGCACGGTCCGGTGAAAACGGCATCACGCCGGTGCCGCTCACCACCACCCCGTTATAACCGCCGCCACCAATCTGCAACGCGCGGCCATTCCAGCGGCGCGGCAAATTCAGATCGAAACGGATATCGGGCGTGGTGGCATTGAGCGCCTTGATGCGGCCGGTGATACGGCAATACTCGCCGCCCTGCTGATTACCGGGCGCGGTGGCGCCGACCATGTTTGCGCTTTCGATCAGCGCGCCGGCCGTCGGCAACGCGATCAGTTCAGGCGGCAGCACCGCGCCCGCGAGTTCGGCGCAGCGCAGGGCAAGCGGCAATTCCTTGGGCGCGGCAAGCGCCGGCTGAGCACCTAGCCAAAACGCGGCGGCGCCGATAGAGACCGCAGCGGCCAGGCGCCGATCACGCGCTCGATGCACCCGGCGCCGCCACGCCATCATCCGCAGCCCGCGCCATTGGCGGCCGTGCGCGGCGGCTGACGCTTCCAGCCATGCCAGCCGCGCGCGATCATCAGCAGCGCGCCGATCGCGACCAGATCGCCGCCCAGCCCAATCAGCACGCCGCGAAAGCCATGGAACGTGTGCGGCGTAGCCGTATCGACGATCAGCGACACCAGCGTGCCCGCGACGAAACACACCAGCCCGGTGCGGCCGACTGTCACGACGGCAGGCAGCCGCTGCGCAAGCCACGCGATACTGCCCATGCGCACGAACTGCGCGGCGAGCCAGGCAATGACGATGAAATTGATCACGCGGTCAGGAGAGAGATTCTGTTTAAGTGCGCCGGGCAACGGTTGCGTCAGCACGAATAGTTTAACCACGGCGAATGTCAGCACCGCGAGCACGGCGAACCAAGTCAGCCAGCGCGAGGTGCGGCTGGTGTGAAAGCGCTCGCTGATCGGCTGCACCCGGCACAGAATACCGAGCACGAACATCAGTTGCCAGGCAAACGGATTAAAGGCCCAGTCGGCCATGTCGTCAATGCTGAAAAACGCGGCCAGCGGCCGCGCAAACGCCCAGATCGCCGCACTCAGCGCGAGCGCCAGCCACCACGAACGGCGCGCGAGCGGCACCGCGAACGGCACGCATAGCGCGAAAATCACGTACATGGGCAGCACGCTCGACAGATACGGCTGACGCCGCAGCACCGCGATATCGAACGCCGTGTGCAGCGGCTGCGCCGAGAACGGTGCCCAGCCGGTCAGGTCGACCATCGGCGGATTCAGATGCAGCAGCGCGAGAATCGCGCCGGACACCAGCGTCAACACCGCCGTCAACAGATAGGCGCGGTAGATCTCCCAGCATCGTTTGACGAAGCGCAGCTTTGCAGCATTCTCGCCACGGCCGGCAAGCACCGCCGTATACGCTGCCGCCGATGCATAGCCGCCGAGAAACACGAACACTTCGGCGGAGTCGCACAGCGCGTACGCGTGCAACATCAGATGCGACAGCGTGCTGCCTGGAATGTGATCCAGCACGATAACGATCAGCACGATGCCACGAAAGAAGTCCACTTCGATCGAACGTCCGCCAGGCGGACTGCCTTCGGAACGCCCGTGACGGTTTTCCATTCGGCTTCTCTCAGGATGAAGGATGACACGCGCAAGCGGCGCGTAATGACAGACGGCCAGGCACCGCTGTTGTTCGTAGGAACCCCATGACAATAAAACGTTCCCAACCATGTCGTGCGCCAATCTCCCGCGCGCTGACAAGCGGCCTTTAATCGCGGCGCGCGACATGGCGATCTGAAATGCCATTGTCGGCGTGCGGTAATGCAGCGTCGCCGTGAATTCAGTTCGCGGCAAGTTTTGCGGCTTCAGGCGTGGTCCGCAAAACCAATCGGTAATCCGCGCGAAAAATAAATCGTCGGATAGGCCGTGCGATTTTTTTCGGTTTTTTTCATCGTACGATGGACTACCTTCCGTTACCGCCCAGTCCGGCTGCGTTGCGCGCGCCGCCTTCGCTCTGGAAGACAATCACATGAACAACCGGATTGCCGGCTTCGACGGACTGCGAGCGATTGCAGTCCTGATGGTATTTTTTCAGCACCGACTGTTCGGCGACGCCGGCGAGATCGGCCATCTCGGCGTATGGATTTTTTTCGCGCTCAGTGGCTTTCTGATCATCGGCATTCTGTCGGCGCAACGCACGCGGATCGAAACCTCCGGCGGCCGCTTCGGCGCCGAGCTCAAGCGCTTCCTGTTTCGCCGGACGCTGCGTATCTTTCCGATCTACTACCTGATGCTCGTGGTGATGAGCGTGCTGATGGCGTGCGGCATCGCGAGTCCGGAACTCGCAAGAGGCATGCCGTATCACTTCGCTTATCTGTCGAATATCTGGATCGGCTCGGTGCTGCATTTCTGGCCGGGGCGTTACTCGCACTTGTGGAGTCTCGCGATCGAAGAGCAGTTTTATCTCGTGTTTGCACCGCTTTTACTGCTACTGGCAGCGCGTCGGCATCGCGTGGTGTGCTGGGTGATCGTCGCGGTCGGTCTCGTCGCGTTGCTGGCCATGCGTGCGGCGCATTGGCAGGAAATCACCATTTACACGCACCCGTTGACCAATTTCTGGCTGCTGGCGTTGGGGGGAATCGGCGGCCTGACGATTGCGCGGAAGCAGAGCGCTTCGCGGGCCTGGCTCGGGCATGGCGCAACGTTGTTCGGTTTGAGTCTCGCGCTAGTGGGCTTGTGCGCGAGCGAGCCGATGTGGAGTCAGTTGGATAATCCGCTGCTCTTCACCGCGATCAGTGCGTTATACGGCGTTTGTATCGCGGCGCTGGTGTGCTCGGTGGCGTGCTGCCGCAACGCCGTGGTGATCGGCTTGCTCGAAACCGGCTGGCTGGCCGGGCTCGGGCGCATCAGCTACGGCTTTTATCTCTATCACAATCTGATCCCCGACCTGACCCGCAACCGTCACGCGGCTGCGCTGTTCGGCGGCACGGTGCCGTTGTGGGCGCACGCTGTTGGCATCGTGGCGTCGTTTGCAATTTCAATCGTCATGGCGATGTTGTCGTGGCGCTTGATCGAAGCGCCGATTCTTCGGTTGAAGTCGCGGAGTGAGGTGAAGACGATCGAAGCGAGCACGGCTTCGGTTTCGCCGCAGCCACCGGTCGCTTTGGCATCCCGTCGCGAGCGGGCTCGAAGCGACGAATCACGCGATCAAAGCCGCGACACCAACACCGCTTCAGACGCCGTTTAACGCAAGCGTAGCTTACGTTTAACTTGCAAGCGGCACGAGTAACGGCGCGGTATCATGCGGCCTCACTGAACGGCTGCTTCCTCTCTTGCGCGATCCGCGGGCATCGAACCGGCCGACCAATAACAACACGCCACTGCCCGCGCGACATCCTGTGATCGTCCGCACGCGGCCGGCTCGCGGACCTCAACGATGTTCCATTTCAATTTCGCCGATGGCGTGCTCGGCCCGAGCCTGCAGACACTCGATTTCTACGCGTTGCTGGGTATCGTCGTCGCGTTGTTGCTGGGCGGCATGGTCAAGGGCGTGGTCAGCATCGGCGTGCCGCTCGTCGCGATGCCGATTCTCAGCCACTTCCTGCCCATCAAAAGCGCGGTGCTGCTGCTGTCGATGCCGATCATTCTCGGCAATATCCCGCAGGCGCTGGAAGGCGGCAATTTGCTGCCCACGGTGCGGCGCATCGCGGCACCGCTGGTCGGCACGGTGATCGGCAATATCGTCGGCGTGAGCGTGCTGATTTCGCTGGCGCCGCATCGCGCGCAAGCGACTGCGGGCGCTTTTCTGATGATTGCCGCGTTGTTGCTGCTGGCGACGCCGCGTTTGACGCTGTCGCCGAGGTGGGCGAAGCCCGCCGGGTTCGTGCTGGGTTTCGGCGCGGCGCTGATGGAGAGCATCGCGTCGGTGCCGGGCCCTTTGCTGGCGATGTACCTGATCGCCACCGGCGCCACGGGGAAAGCGTTCACCAAGCAGATCGCGATCATTCTTGTGGTGTCGATCGTCACGCTGGTGCTCGCGTTGAGCGGCGGCGCGCATGCCAGTTGGACCGACCTGCTTATCTCGGCCTGCGCGAGCCTGCCGGTGATCGTGGGCATGCTGCTGGTGCGGCCGTTGCGCGACCGGCTGCCGCCGGCGGCATTCCGCGCGCTGGTGCTGGTGTTCGTGGTGGCGGCCGCCACGCAGATGATCTGGAAATCCGGGATTTTACAGGCTGTTTTTATATAAGGCTGGGGACCGCGCCGGCTGGTTAGACAAATGTGTCTGGTACACGCCTTGCTGATTGATGGGTATTGTCCTTACCAGCAGGAGAGTCGTCGTGACCAACCTGACCCAGCTTCCGAACGAGCCCGAACGCCGGGCCGATGAAGACCCCGGCAGCCCGCCCACGGAGATCTCCAAGCCAATCGGCGACGCCATTCCCACGCCCGTCGAGCCCGGCCTCGATCAGCCGCTGCCGCCAAAAGGTGAAACGCCCCCGCCAGCCAAGGGCGACGATGATGACGACGACGGCAACCCGTTAGGCGAAACCGACACGCCCGCTGGCGTGCCATCGCCGGGTCCGTCCGACTTCGCCTGATGGGCAGATCGCTTTAAGCCGCAGCCGGCTCGTGCACGATCTTGAGCGTGCTTTTATGTTCCCGGATCAGCCGGTAAACCGTCTCTCCGGGAACGGTCTCCTGCTCGAGCAATTCGTCGGCGATAGCGCGCAGCACGGGTTCATACGCGTGCAATAGCCCAAAACACAATTCGTTCAATTCCTTGAGCAGCACGTTCGCGTGGTCGATCGCGCTCTTCATTTGCAGGCCCGCGTACTGCGACGGCAGCGCTGCGAGACTGAACAGATCGCCGTCGCGGTTGAAGCCGAACTTCGACACCATGTCGAGACTGATCCGCGACGCCTCCTGCAAATCCGACGCGGCGCCGCTCGATGCTTCGGAAAACGTCAGAATTTCAGCGTTCCGGCCGCCGAGCAGCACCTGGATTTCATTGCGAATCTCGGTCTCGCGATACAGGTGCTTGTCTTGTGCCTTGGTGATCAGCGCAACGCCCAACGCGCCGCCGCGCGGCAGAATCGTCACCTCTTCCAGCACGCCGGTGCCGAGCAGCGCGGCGACCAGGCCATGCCCCGCTTCATGCACCGCGATGCGCGTGCGTTCGTCTTCGCTCAATGCACGCTCGGCACCGCTCACGTCGCCGATCCGGGCAATCTTGATCGCCTCCATGAAATGCTTCGACGCGATTTCGACGTCGCCGGCTTTGCGCGCGACCAGGCCCGCCTGGTTCACCACCATGGCAACCGTGGCCGGCGACAGGCCAGTAGTGAGCCGTGCGAGCTGGTCGTAGTCGATGTCGGCGGACTTCGATTTCAGCCGCTCCGCGTAGAAGCGGAAAATCTTCGCGCGGTCTTCGCGATCCGGCAAACGGACCTGCACGGTGCGATCGAAACGGCCCGGCCGGCGCAACGCTTCGTCGAGATTGTCGGGGTGATTGGTCGCCGCGACGATGATGACGCCTTCGTTCGACGCGAAACCGTCCATCTCCGCCAGCAGTTGATTGATGATGCGGTTGCTCTCCGCTTCGACCGGACCGCCGCCGGTATCGGTGCGTTTGGCGAGACCGTCGGCTTCGTCGATGAAGATCACCGTGGGCGCATTCTTGCGCGCCAGTTCGAACAGATGCTTGACCTTCTGAATGCCGACACCGTAGTACTTCGCGCTGAAATAGCTGCCCGTGATCGAAATGAAACTCGCGCCGCATTCGCCGGCCAGCGCCTGCGCGAGCCGTGTCTTGCCGACGCCCGGACCGCCTACCATCAGAATCCCGCACGGCGCGCGCACGCCCATCGACGTGAACTGCTGCGGGTCGGACAGGTAGCCGCGAATATCGGCAAGCGCCGCCTTCGCCTCGCCGGCGCCGATCACGTCGTCGAAGCGCAGCGTGGGCGCTTTGTTCAGCAGCGAAGCGCCGCCGCGCATTTCGCGGCGCATGAACCACACCATGCCGCCGATCAGCAGCAACGGCAGCATCAGACTAATGGCGTCGCGCACCTGATCGAACACCGGAATCCAGCGCGACGCTCCCGTGCGAATGTCCGCGTCGGGCAGCCAGACGAGTTGATACGCGGCGGCCTGATTCGAGCTGGGTTCACCGAGCAGCAGCGCGTGCGAGAAAGTCGCGTTGTGGTCGGTGACGAAGTACTTCGCACCGTCGCGCCTCGACACCAGGATCGCACTGGGACTCACGCCCACCGCCGCGACGTTGCCGTCGCGAACATCGCGCAGCATTTGCGAGGCGTCTTTCTCTTCGTGGATCCACGCGGACGGGTCCTGCCGCATCTGCTTCGCGACGCCCGTCAGCGCCGGCACCGCCTGCGCGGTGCGCTGCTGCACATGCCACACACTGAACGCGAGCAATGCCACGATCAACGCCGCCCCGATCGCCATGGCGATTTTGCGTGCGCGTTTTTTCTCAAGCGAGTTCTTTCCCGGCTTCATGAGTCACTTCCAAAAACGGGCTCAGGCAAGCCCTGATACTGGCCAAAATCGGGTGGGTAGAGGTTGGCGAGGGGAATCGATCGAGACGACACCGTGCATGAATGGAAGACAGGACAACCAATCATGCGCCCCCTTTTTGCGCTGCAAACACGGGCTAGTATGCCGTGTCGGCGCGCGTTCAAAATCGGGGGGAAAGCCTGTTTCTACCGTCTATCCGGCGGTTTCAGGCGACCGGATTTCAGGGAGCGAACGGCGCCTGAAAAGGCTCGGCGTCCCTGCTCCGGCGCACAGTTTATCAGCGCTAAATTCAGTGCGTATTCTGGATACTTACTATTAGTCCGCGCCCTATTTAAAAGCGGTCGGAATTACTGCACGCGTTGATTTTTATTTATTGGGGCGCGGTGCCGCTGTGGGCGAACGATGGGGTCGATGTGCGACGGGCCTCTTTGGGCCCGTTCGCATCATCGCCACTTTCTCTCAGGTTCCTCGACTTGTACTACCGATGCCCGTGGGCATCGTTTGGTCCCCTACTACACAGCTACTGCCCCCGGTCTTTGCGACTCTGTTATTTCGCGGCTCACGCGGCCGACCGGCTTCGCCGGCCGACCTGTGCCTCAGTCACCAGCCGCGCCAGCAGCTTCGTGATGCGCTGCCGCTGGCTATTAATCAATTCGTGGGTCTCTTCCAGCGCACGAATGCGCTTTTCCCAGTACTCATGGTCGAGCGTGTGCTGCGCGCCGGACGCGTCCCCACGCGTCACAAACTCCACCACGCTCTCAAGATGCTGCAATTGACTGTCCACCAAACTGGACGGACGCAGACCGCCGCGTTGCGCGGTGGATCGCCTGTTCGTGCCGCTCATCTTTCGTTCCCCGTGAAATGCCAGCCGGCAAAGCATGGACCTCGCGCCCATTGCGCCGCGTATGGCGGACGGCGCTTTCTTCACGCGCAGCTGCGGTTCCAGCACGGGGCGACGGTCGATCAAAAACTGCCGCGCCATCAGCGAAAACGATCTGCATCTAATCATGTGACGATAAGGCAAAATTTTTGACACGCTTTACCATACGTCTCAGTTTTGGCCGACGGTGTGCAAAAATACGTGATCGCCGCCGTCTCCCCGCCGGTAATGCCTTTCCCGTTCGCAGCAAGCTATTCATGAATCAGCGCTCCTTGCCCCCGCATCTGGCCGCGGCCGCCGCAGCCGATTCGCGCTCGTCGATTTCCACGAGCCGTTTCAGCACGCATGGCGTCGCCACGCAGAAGCAGGCGTTGGCGTGGCGCGAGCGAGTGGGGCATGTGGTCGACGCGCCGCCGTCGAAGGAACAGATTGGCAGCGGATTTCACGGTGAAATCGATTTGTATGCGGTCGGCGGCATGGTGTTTACCGATTGCCGCACCGATTCGATGCAACTGGAGCGCTCGGTAGCCCGCGTCTCTACAGATAGCCGGCGCGATTACGTGTTTCAACTGTTCGTGGAAGGCGAAGTTGGCCACGTTACGGGCATGCACAAGAAACGCAGCGCCACGGGCTCGGTGCCAGGCATCGTCGCGTTCGACCTGAACCAGCCGTTTCGCGCCGACCGCCCGGCGTCGCGGCTGCTGAGCCTGTTCGTGCCGGCTGCGCTCGTCGATCAGGAGCTGGACGGCCCGGCCATTCACGGCCGCATCGTCGAGCAAGGCTCGCCCCTGACCGGCCTCGTACTCGACCATATGACGGCGCTCGCCCGCGAAATGCCCACGCTCGACCCGGCCGGCGCGATCGAGGCCTTGCAGGCCGGCGGCCAGTTGCTGGTGGCCGCGTTCGGCAAGCACGCGCGGCTGACCGGCGCGAGCCGCGCCGCGCTGCAGACCGCGGTAATGGCACAGGTGCGCCGCTACATCGAAAAGAACCTGCACCAGAGCGAGCTCACGCCCACCAGCGTGGTTCAGGCGCTGCAATTGAAACGCGCGACGATTTATCGCTGGTTCGAGCACGAAGGCGGGCTGGGCGCGGTTATCCGCAACCGCCGGCTGCGCGAGGCGGCGGACGAACTAGTCCGTTTTCCGGGTCTTCAGGTCGCCGAAATCGCTTATGGGCTCGGTTTTCAGAGCGCGTCCGACTTTACTCGCGCGTTCCGCCGCGCCTTCGACATGAGTCCGCAGGACATGCGCCTGCGCGCGTTCGACCTGCAACTGCGCAACGCCGCATAGCGGTGCGGTTACCCGGTTATCACGCCGACGGTTGCGACGGGCAGGTGCTGCACGCGCCGCGCGTCGCCGGTTCGGGAAAGCCCTTCAATGCGGCTAGCGTCAGCAGCGTCGCCCCCATCAGATACCACGCCGGCACCATCGGGTCGCCAGTCCGGTTGATCAGCCACGTCACGATGAACGGCGAAAATCCGCCGAATAGCACCACGCCGAAGCTGTAAATCACCGCTAGTCCGGCAGCGCGCCGGTGCACAGGCAGTGCTTCCATCATCAGCACCGAACTGGGGCCGGCGTTGTTGACGGCCAGCGCGACGTAAGCCGTGATGATTGCCAACGCAACCAGATCGGCCGCGCCGTGGGTCAGTGCCCAGAACGCCGGCCACGCCAGAACGAGCGACGCCGCAAGCGACGCGTATTGCAGCGTCTTGCGGCTCGCGAGCCGGTCGGCTGCACGCGCAAAGAGCGGCGTCACCACGAGAATCACGAGACCGGACAGGCACGCGGTCCACAGGCTGATCGCCGGCGGCCGCTGCAGCGTACGGACCAGGTAGGCCGGCATGTAAAACACGGTCAGGTAAATGCCCACAGACGGCGCGGCCATCATCAGCAGGCCGCAGACCAGCGCACGCGGATGCTCGGCGAACATGCGCGCCGGCGAGAGCCGCGCGCGTTTCTGCGGCGCGGCCGCCGGCATACGGCGGCGCAGATACCAGCCGACCGGGCCGATCAGGCCGCCCAGCACGAACGGAATGCGCCAGCCCCAGGCGTGCATTTCCGCGGGCGACAGCAACATCGTGGTGCTCGCGCCAACCAGCGCGGCGGCAAAGGCGGCCGCGCCCTGGCTCGCGCCGCGCCAGCTCACCATGAAACAACGCTGCCGGTAAGCGGCCGATTCCATCAGCGAAGCCGACGCGGGACCGATCTCGCCGCCCGCCGCGAGCCCCTGCATCAGCCGTGCGAGGACCATCAGCACGGTCGCGGCGGGCCCGATCGACGCATAGTCCGGCAGGCAGGCGATCAGCCACGTGCCGAGCGTCATTAGCGTGAGCGAGACCGTGAGGCCCGCTTTGCGGCCGCGGCTGTCGGCGATATGGCCAATCATGATCGCGCCGAGTGGACGCATCACGAAGCCCGCGCCGAAGGTGGCGAGCGAGAGCAACAACGACGACGCGGGGCTATGCGACGGAAAGAACAGATTGCCGATTATCACGGCGGAGAAGCTATAAACGGTGAAGTCGTACGCAACGAAGCCGTTGCCGATCACGATGGCGGTGACGATACGCCTGAGTTCGGCGCGGGATGGCGGAGCCGTTTTGCCGGCAGCAATTTGCATGAGGTCGGGTGGACGGAGTCGTCGGGAAAGTCAGGGAAGGCGGGAAACAAAGACAAACTTCACTTGTTTAACGGCCTCACGTTGCGCAACTTTACACCGCGTGACGCGATTCGCCGTGTCGCGCCGGCAAGCGTTCGCCTACCCACGCGCCCGTGCTGTCCGCCCGCGCTGCTAAACTTGCGCCACTCCGGCTACGCCGACTTCATGAAGAGACCGTGCGGCCCGACACGATGCGAAGCGACCCGGTTCACCATCGCATTGACAACTGAAGCGCCCTTCTTCTACGACTCCGTTTTAATCCATGCTCCGATTCGACAACCTCAGCAAGCGCTACGGCGAACGCGTCATTTTTCAGGGACTGCACTACGAGAATCAGGCCGGTTGCGTCGCGCTGAATGACGAATCCGGCAGCGGCAAATCCACGCTGCTCGGTGTGCTGGCCGGCACGATCGAAGCCGATTCGGGCGATGTCTGGATTGGTGGTCACGCGTTGCGCAGCGCGCCGCTCGCCGCGCAAACCGCGCTGATGTATGTGCCGGAAGACTGCATGACGTATCCGGATCAAACCGGCCGCGCGTATCTGCACGACGTTGCCACAGCGAGAAAAACCACGGTCGGCGCCGCCGCGCTGGAGCTGGCGGATCGTTTCGGGCTTACGCCGCATCTCGACAAACGCTTCGAGCAGATGTCGTTCGGCACGCGCAAAAAGATTTTCCTCACGGCTTCCGTGTTGGGCGAAACCAGCGTGCTGATTGCGGATGAGCCGGTCGGCGGCCTCGATGCCTCAGCGCGTGCGGTGCTGGTGGAATTGTTCAGCATGCTGGGCGAAACCCGCACGGTGTTTTTCTCCAGCTACGACACGGTCTTTACCGAAGCTTGCCAGGCGGCCAGCATCCAGTTTTCCGACCTGGCGGGTTAGGCAGGCTGGAATCTAACGGTGTATCGGCGTATCGGTGTATTCGCCGGCGTCAGATTGCTGCTGGAACGGGGGGACGCTGCCGCGAACCGTTGAAAGACGCGTTGAACGAAGCAGCGTCGACTACGTAGTCAATGCACCATCGTCACGGGCGTGACCGTGCGGCGCGCCAGCGAAGCGAGCGTGACCATTCTGCGGAAAAAGCCCATATGGCTGGCGTCGATCACCATGACGTCGGGTTGCGTCAGCGCCGCGTAATCGGCGATCGCTTTGGTACGGTGACCGAATACCCGTTTCCAGTGATACGGCACGCCAGCTTCTTCGAGGATCGTGCGAACGTCGATCAATGCCTTCAGCATGGCGCGTTTTTCTTCCCGCACGAGCGAGCTGCGCGAGTGAAACGCCGCGACCCGCCCTTGATCGACGGGTTCGAGCACTTCCAGCAATTCCACCTCGGTGACACCGCGCTCCAGAAACAGGAACGCCGCGTAACGTGCGGCTTCGACCGCGCCGCCATTGTCGAGGACAGGGATCAACATTCGTATCATGGGGCACCTGTGGCCACTATTCGATACATTGAGCTTATCCAATGCCGCGTTAAAAGCGCGTAAAAGTATCGGCGGGTTCTAACGAGGATCGTGCAATGCGCTATTCAGCGCTAGCTCGCGGCCGGCATTCATGTTCGGGTTAAGCCTGGATCGCAGCAGGATTCAACTCGATATGCAGAATCACGAGCCAGCGTTTCGGACAATCCTCTGCGATCCGCAGCTCCTGCTTGCCGTCGCCGGTCTTCTTGACGAAGCCCTTCTCGCGCGCAAAACCGAATGCGCGGCGCGCGTCGGCCTGCAGCCAGAGCGTCAGCAGGCCGCAGGTCACACAGCTAAACAGCCAGATCGCGTCATGAGGCAGCGCGGAATCGAGTTGCTGCGCGACATACGTGAAAATGGTCGTGAGCACCTGGTTGGTGACGAAGGCAATCGCCACGACCTTGCACATTCCGCGGAACATCATGGCCTGTTTTGACGGTGTCGCGGCCATGTCAGACTCCGAGGATCCGGCGCGCTTCGACTTCGGCCAGTTCGAGCGCTTGTGCGGCGCTACGCATCGGCCGGCCGCAACCGCGCCCGATGACTTGCTGAACCTCCTTGTCGCCGCGTCGGGTCGTCACGCGTAGCGCGCCTTTGAACATCTGCCCCGGCGCGGGAAATACGCAAGCCTCGACGGTCACGTTGCCCTTCGTTTGTTTGAATGCCATACAGCCTCCAGCGAATCTCATCGTAATTGCGGCGAACCGCCAACCCCAGACGATACGGAAGATGCCGTAAAAAGCGGGCAACGATCGTGACCGGCGGTGTAAAAAACCTGTGAAAACCGAGGCGTGATACGGGCCAGGTATGGGCCTCGCCTCACAGGTTGCCGATCGATAACAGGAGACGTGCAGGTTCAGCCCTCCGGCAACTCGCCGGTGTATTCATAGGCCACCGTCCCCTTCGGATGCCTGAACCAGCCCGGATCGCGATAGTCGTCGCGCCCGAGTCCCTCGCGCACTTTGACGACGCTGAACATGCCGCCCATTTCCAGCGCGCCGAACGGGCCGGTGCCGGTCATCATCGGCAGCGTGTTGTCGGGCAGCGGCATTTCCATGCCGCCCATCGCGCCGCCCGTGCCGCCCATCGCCATATAGCCGGGCACCAGCTTGTTGATGCGCTGCGCGAGGTCCTTCTGCGGCACGCCGATCAGGTTCGGCACCTGGTGTCCCATCGCGTTCATCGTGTGATGCGACTTGTGGCAATGAAACGCCCAGTCGCCAGGGCGATTAGCCGTGAACTCGATCGCGCGCATCTGCCCGACCGCGACGTCCGCGGTCACCTCGGGCCAGCGCGCGGACGGCGGAATCCAGCCGCCGTCCGTGCCTACCACTTCGAAGTGATAGCCGTGCAGATGAACCGGATGATTGGTCATGGTCAGATTGCCGACGCGAATCCGCACCCGGTCGCCGGCGCGCACCGGCAACGCGTCGATGCCCGGAAACACGCGCGCATTCCACGTCCACAGGTTGAAGTCGGTCATCTCGTTGACGCGCGGCGTGAAGCTGCCCGGGTCGATGTCGTACGCGGACATGATGAACACGAAGTCGCGATCCACCCGCATCGCGCCCGGGTCTTTCGGATGAACGATGAACGTGCCCATCATGCCCATCGCCATCTGCACCATTTCGTCCGCGTGCGGGTGATACATGAAGGTGCCGTGCTTCTCCAATTGAAACTCGTAAACGAAGGTCTTACCCGGCGGAATATGCGGCTGCGTGAGACCGCCTACGCCGTCCATACCGCACGGCAACAGCATGCCGTGCCAGTGAACCGTGGTGTGTTCCGGCAGCCGGTTCGTTACGAAGATGCGCACCTTGTCGCCTTCCACGGCCTCGATCGTCGGGCCGGGCGCCTGGCCGTTGTAGCCCCACAGATTCGCACTCATGCCCGGCGCCATTTCGCGCACCACGGGTTCGGCGATCAGATGAAACTCTTTCCAGCCGTTCTTCATGCGCCACGGCAACGACCAGCCGTTTAGCGTGGCGACGGGCGTATAGGGCCGGCCATTGGCCGGCGCGAGCGGAGGCTGCATCGTGGCGGTGGCCATCGTGGGCGCTTCGGGCAACGACGCCGCGCCGGCTTTGCTGACCAGCGCCGCGCCCAGCAAAGCGGCGCCCGAGCCGCCGAGAAAATGTCGACGTGTCACCATGTCATTGACCTTTGGATTCATTGGATGAGGCGGTTTGCGTCGCCGGTAAGAGAGGTGTCGCGGCCAGCGCGACAGGCGGCAAACGGCCGCCGAGCGCTAGTTGGAGATCGGTTTCGGCGAGCCAGTAGTCTTTCAACGCGTCGATCGCGCTATTCACCGCGCCGATCTGCTCGCGGGAATCGGCAAGCAGTTCGAACACGCTCGCGAGCATGCCGTTGTAGCGAAGCAGCAGTTCATTCGAAATGGTTTTGCGGATCGGCACGACTTCGTCGCGGTAGTGCCTGGCGAGCTCGTAGTCGCTGATATAGGCGGAATACGCTTCACGTACCTCGGAACGCGCGTCGATCGCCGTCTCGCCAAGCCGGTTCGCCGATTGCAAATAGATCGCCTCGGCGCGCGCCACCTTCGCGCCGCCCCAATCGAACACCGGAATTTCGACGCTGATTTCGTAGCCCTGCTCGCGGCCGTCGGAGGTGGTGAAGTTGTTCTGATAGCCGACGTCCAGCGCATTGATGAAGCGCGTGGCCTTGCTCAGACCCAGCGAACTTGCGACGCTTTGCGTTTGCAGTTTCGCCGCCTGAATGTCGAGGCGGTTGTTCATGGCGAAGCGCTCGAGGTCGGGCAACTCGGCACGCTCCCGAGGAAGATCGGGTAAGCGTTCGGGCAGCGCGTATTGCGACGCTTGCGAGCCCCACAGGCCCATCACGCGGGTGAGCTTTTCTCGCGCCGCCAGCGCCACCTGCTGTGCTCGCACACCTTGCGCCATGGTTTCCGCGTAGAAAGCCTGCTCGCGCGCGTACTCCAGCTTGCTGAAATGGCCGGCCTGCTGCATCCGCAACGCGAGTTCGGCGCTCGCCTGCGCCGCGTCCGTCACCTGCACCGCGTAGGCCGCGGATTGCTTCGCCGCCGCCGCGTTGATGTACGCGCGTCGCGCATCGGCCGCGACTTTTAGCATTGCATCCGCCGCGAGCAAACGGGTCCGTTCGAAGCGACGGCTTTCGATACGCGTGGCCAGCGGCATCGTCAGCACGTTCATGAGGCCGAGCGTGAATGTGCGGCTAATGCTCAGGTCGTTGCCACCGTGCGTGCGGCTAAACGTGAAGCCGGGATTCGGCAGCCGCCCCGCCTGAACCAGATCGGCTTCGGCGATGCCTAGCTCGCTGTACGCAGCTTGCAGGCCACGATTGTTCAATAGCGCGATCTGGACCGCGTCGTCCATGTCGAGCGGTTTGGCCAGCAGTTCATCGGTGCGTTTGGCGACCGCGTTGCGGTCCTGATCCGTCGTGATTAACGCGGTATCTTTGCCGAGCCGTTCCGAGGCTGTGCTGGAAACGGTCGCGAATCCGCCGTCTTTCGAAAACGTCGTGCAACCGGCGAGCAATAAAACCGCCGCGGCAATAGCCAACACGCGGGGAGTGGGAAACAGGGGCCGACTCATTTCATCGGCTCCTCATGGGAAGCACCGTGCATGTCATGCTCGGCACCGGCGCCGGTACTCATGGAATGCATCATGTCATGATGCATTCCGGCGTTACTGGACGACGGCTTCGTGACCGCGCGATTGAGCGCCTGCCAGCTCGGTGCGTTCGGCTCGCGGTAACCCACGTAGTCCGCGAAGAAGGACGGCGCGCTGAGCGCGGGCGTCGACGCGGCGGCATCCGCCGGGTCGGGAATGACAGAGGGGGTCTGGGCGTGCACGAGCGACGGCAAGCTTGCCGTCGCGGCGAGCAGCGCCGCAATAAACGTTCGCATGAATTGTCTCGTCGTATGTCGTCCCGGCAGCCGACATGCAGCCGGCCGCCGGAGCGAATGGGAACCACGCAGCGCAAGGCTGCGAAAGAACTAGACGAGTGAGAGGCGCGGAGGCCGTTCGATGCCGTCCGTCAGAAACGACGCGACACGAACAGCGGGAGGCAGGGGAACGGTGAAATGAATCGGCTCGACCGACAGGGACGCCGCTGCGGTATTCGGCAACGCACCGCCGAAACAGCAAGCGGCGCACGTCGAGCACGCGTGCGCGTGATGCTCGCCGCCAACTGTGCCGTGATGCGGAAGAGGGACGCTACCGCCCATGTCACTGGCTTGCGCGGCCCTCATCGCGGCGTGGTCGTGATGCTGAAGTTGGCTCGCGACCGGCTCATAAAGCGCGGGCGCTCTCTCGCCGATGGAATGCGAGGAATCGCATTTCATGGAGACGGCCGCGAACGACTGAACCGGAAGGCTCAGCACGAGCAGCACGACGATGAGGAGTTTGCGCCAGTAAGACATGGGTACGGAGTCTAGCATGCTGATTAAGGCGACTGTAAGGCCAGAAGCGCGCCTCGCGCGACGATTTACCGTGATGCCTGGCATCGGTTGAATACATGAGCCAATACGCTTGACCTTACTGCGGTGGGAAGGTCCACGCTTGAGTCCTGACCACTTATTAACGATTCATTGGAGGCAGCAAATGGAATTCGAAATCCCGGATATGACGTGCGGCGGATGCGCCAATGCGATCAAGCGTGCAGTCACCCAATTCGACCCCGCCGCGAAGCTCGACGTCGACGTCCCCGTTAAAATCGTCAAGGTCACGTCGACGCAATCGTCGCAGCGGATTATCGAGGTCATCGAGGCAGCGGGTTTTCATCCGCTGGCAAGAACCTGAATGAAATGAACCGCTGCCGATAAACGCATCGACCAGGACACCCTTTTCCTAACGGACATCCACCATGAAAAACCTTCGCGCCTTTCGCGCCCTCTGTCTGTTCAGCGGCCTGGCGTTTGCCGTCGCGGCCGCGCCGGTTCACGCGCAGCAAAGCGGCACCATGCCCGGCATGCCGGGCATGAAAATGCCGGCTTCGACAGGCGCCGGCTCAAGCGATTCGACGCAAGCGTTCAAGGCCGCCGACGACAAGATGATGCAAGGCATGAGCGCGCCCGCCTACACCGGCGACACCGACAAGGATTTCGTCGCGCATATGATTCCGCACCATCAGGGCGCGGTTGAAATGGCGCAAGTGGAATTGAAATACGGCAAGGACCCGGAGTTGAAGCGCCTGGCTCGCAACATCATCAAGGCCCAGCACGATGAAATCGCGTTCATGCAGCGTTGGCAGGCAAAACACGGCGTGAAGTAAAAGAGCAGCCGGGGCCTGCAAAGAAGCGCCCCGGTATGCCTGCCTACCCGTTACGCGTCGTGCTCAACACGCGCGAGATGCTGAACGAAGTCGTGAATCCGCTCTGCGACTTCAACCGGCGCTTCGAGCGGCGACAAATGCCCGACACCCGGCAGCACATGCATTACCGCGTGCGGAATGCGGCCGAGCACTTCCCGCTGCAGCACCGCCACGCTATCCACGCGATCCAGTTCGCCGGCAATGATCGTGGTCGGCACATCGATCGAGGCGACTTCACGCGTAATGTCTTCACGGCTCGTGGATCGCGGCCACGCGGCCTTCGCTTCGGGCGCGCCACGCAGGCTGTCTTCGATCACTTGCCGGCGATGCGCGGGGCTCAACGACTTCGCGCACAACATGCCGTCAATGGACGCTTCGACCGAAGCCGGTGAGGCATAAGCGCTTTCCATCTGGGCCAACGCTTCGGCCGGCAATTGCAACGGCACCGGCGGCGACGGCGCAACCAGCACGAGACCGGCCAGACCTTGCGGACGGTGCGCCGCCAGCAACTGCGCCACCTTGCCGCCCATCGAATGCCCGACCAGCACGAAGCGCCGCAGCGCGAGCGCTTCGATCACGCGCTGTGCGTCGTCGGCGAGATCGGCGAGCGCGTAACCGGCGGCCGGCTTGTCCGAATCGCCCCAGCCGCGGTGATCCGGCGCGACCGTTCGATACACGTTCGGCAGCGCGGCGATCACGTCGTGCCACGTGCGCGACGAGCCGCCCCAGTAATGCAGAAAGACGATGGCGGGGGTGTCGCCGCCGTCGTCGAAACCCAGTTCCCTCACGTGAATCCGTACACCGTTCGAGTCGATTTTCATTTGAAACTCCCTGCGCGTTGAGCCTGTCTCTGCCCATCGTCAGGCATTGAGTTCGATGGTAGATTTAATCGTGTCTCGCGATAATCCCGATTCCACTATCATGATTCGATCGTAAAACTATCGACTGGAGTCGTCATGGACCGTTTTGCCAGCATCGCGGTGTTCGTGGCTGCGGTCGACGAAGGCAGCCTTGTCGCGGCGGGACGGCGCTTCGGCTTATCCGCGTCGATGGCCGGCAAGCACCTGAGCGGACTCGAAGCCGAACTGAAGGTCCGGCTGTTGCAGCGCAGTACCCGCAGCCTGAGCCTGACGGATGCGGGCCGCGCGTATTACGCCCGCTGCAAGCGCATTCTCGACGAGTTCGACGACGCCAACCGCGAGGCGAGCGACGCGCAGCGGATCGCGAGCGGCATGCTGCGCGTCGCCGCGCCGGTCACGTTCGGCGCGATGCATATGGGGGACGTCGTCACGCGGTATCTGAGCGATCACCCTCACGTCGACATCGACATTGCGCTCGACGATCGCTACGTCGATCTGCAAAACGACGGCATCGACGTCGCGATCCGGATCGGCCGCTTGCCCGACTCGCAACTCGTCGCGCGTCGGCTGGCGCCTTGCCGGATGGTGATCTGCGCGTCGCCGGCCTTTCTCGCGCGTGAAGGTGTGCCGCACACGCCCGACGATCTGGCTCGCGCGCCGCGTCTCGCGTTCAGCGAGGCCGTGTCGGCGGGTGAATGGACGTTGCTGGACGAGCAGGATCGTTATCACGTGATCGGCGGCCCGCTGCGCATGCAGGCCAACAACATGCAGATGCTGGTGGCGGGCGCACTCGCCGGCATCGGCATTGCGTATGGTCCCACCTTCGTATTCGGAGAGCACATCAAGGCGGGCAATCTCGTCGTGCTGCTGCCGGGTTTCAGGGCGCCCGAGCTGACGATTCACGCGGTGTATCCGTCGGCGCGTTATGTGCCTTCGAAGGTGCGGCGGTTTATCGATTGCCTGGTCGAGGCGTTTGGCGACGAACCGCCTTGGGATGACTTCTAGCCCGTCTCTCAACGTCGACGTTACGCGTCAAAACCCTCGGCACACGCCTGCCGTACCCGTTCGATCACCGCAGGCCAACGTCCACCCAAAGGCTGACGAAATAGCCGGATCGTCTCCGGATACCACGGCGAGTCATCGCGTTCGAGCATCCAGCGCCAGTCGACGGACTGCTCCGGCAGCATCACCCAGCAGCGGGTACCGACCGACGCCGCGAGATGCGCAATCGCCGTATCCACGCAGATCACCAGATCGAGCTGCGCGATGATCGCGGCGCTATCGGCCATGTCCTTCGTTTCAGAGCCGAGATGCAGCAGCGGCTGTTCGGCGGGCGGCGATTGTGCCTCGTCCTCGCCGTCGCCTTTTTGCAGACTCACGAAGCTCACACCAGGCAGACGCCAAAGCGGCGCGAGCATCGCGAGGGACGACAGTGAGCGGTTCGCGTCGTTCTGGTGGAGCGCATTGCCTTTCCAGACGAGTCCGATTCTGCGGCCCGAGGGAAGTGTTGCGAGGCGCTCGCGCCAGGCGTCGACAAGCAACGGATCTAATGTCATCCGAACGGGCGGCGGAATCGTTTCTGTCGTTGTCCGCAGGTAAAACGGCACACTCAACGGACTCGTCCAATAGTCGTAACTCGACGCCGCGGCCCAGCCCGCCTCGTGCGTCAACACCACGTCGACGCCCTCCACCGTGGCGAATAGCCGATGCAGCGACGCAGCACAGACGAACGCGACCTGCGCCGCGCCTTGCGCCTTCAGCAGCGGCAGATAGCGGCCGAAATGAATCGCATCGCCGAGTCCGCCTTCCTGCCAGACCAGCAGTTTTTTCCCCACCAGCGATTCGCCTTGCCAACGCGGACGCCCGACGACCTTCTGCGTCTTATGTTGCATCGACCCAGGGTCCGCATGACGCGCGTCATGCAACCGCCAGCCTTCGTCGAAGCGCCCCATGCTCAGCAGCAGCGTGGCCAGCGCGAACCGCGCCATGTGATAGTCGTCGCTAACGGCAAGCGCCTGCCGGTAGGCGGCCTCCGCTTCCGTCAGACGGCCCAGTTCCTTCAGGATGTTGCCGAGGTTGCTGTACCCCATGACGAAATCGGGACGCAGTGCGATGGCGCGCCGATAGGCATCGGCGGCTTCGCTCCAGCGGCCTAGCGGTCTCAACACAGTGCCGAGGTTGTAATGAAATTCGAGGCGATCGGGCAGAATGCGCGACGCTTGCCGATACGCCGCTTCCGCTTCGGCCATGCGCGCCTGGTCCTGAAGTAGCGAGCCGAGCTGGTTGTGAACGTCCGCGAGATCGGGGCACGCGTCGAGCAGTTGCCGCAATAACGCTTCCACGTCGGCCAGGCGGTTGAGGCCCTTCAGCAAGGTGGCGAGGTTCAGGTACGCGTCCGCGAAACGAGGATTCGTTTCGATAGCGCGGCGCCAGTAAGACTCGGCGTCGGCGAGATCGCCCAGACCAAGCGAACTGACGGCCGCGAGTTGCAACGCCTCGGCTAATTCCTTGGGCGGCAACGGCGGCTGCAAGTCGAGCAGCGGCTTCACCTTGTTCAGCGCGTCGACAAATCTCGCCGACGGATCCGGCTGCGCTACCGGCTCGTCTTGAGCCGAACTGGAAGGTTCGCTAAGGGAAGACGGACACATAAGCAGATCGATCAGCGCTCGATCTTCGACATGACCGCTGTCGTCGCGTCGTAGCGATAGCCCTTCTGCGCCAGTTGCTGCGCCATCGTCGCGCCGATCAGTTTTTGCTGCATATCGCGCGATATCAACTCGTGATCCGGCTTGAGCCGCTCCAGTTCCGACGCGAGCCGTCGAACCAGCACCACTTCTCCGGTGCTGCGCGCGTCGATGAAGATGATCCGCTCGCTCGCGAGACCGAGGCGTTGTTTGAGATCTTTAGCATGCGCCACCCATTGCTCGGCGTTCGCGTGAAGCTCGTCGAAGGCCTTGGTGTGCGCTTTGGCCTGAGCTGCCACTTGACGCTGCAGCGCCGCGATTTCCTCGGCGCTGTCGGTCTCGTCCTCGTTGACGCCCGGCTGCGGGTGGCGTCGATTGTGTTTGGCGGCAGCGTGCGGTCGCTCCGCAATGCGCTGCTGCAGTTGGGCGGCATGCTGTTCGGCGGCGTCCGCGCGTTCCTTCGCGGCAGTGGCTTCGTGCGACAGTCGCGTCAGCTCGGCACTCGCGGCAGCAGCCGCCGCGGTCAGCGTGCCGACGTGTTCGCGGCTCGCGTCGAGTTCCGCCGATTGCGCCTGACGGTCGGTGTCCAGCGCGGCGAGTTGCTGCTGCGCGTGATCGTGTTCCTGCGTGAGTCGCGCGATCTCGGCCTCTTTACTGGCGACACGCTCGGTCAGTACTTCGTGCGCCTGGCGTTCTTCTTCGAGCGTGGTTTGGGTGGCGGCGAGTGCCGCGCTTTCCGCCGACACGCGCTGCTCCAGTTCCTCGATGCGTGCCTCGGCGGCAAGCGCGCGCGACGTGGCCGTCGCCGCTTCCTGCGCGGCGCGTTCCGCCTCCTGCGACTTGGCCTGACCGGTGTCGCTCAACGCGGCAGCCTGCTGCTGCGCGTGATCGCGTTCCTGCGTGACTCGCGTTATCTCAGCGTCTTTGCTTGCGACCAGTTCATTCAATACGTCATACGCCTGGCGCTGTTCTTCGAGCGTGAACCTGGTGGCCTCGAGCGTCGCCATTTCTTCAGACGCACGCTGCTCCAACTCCTGAATTCGCGCCTCGGCGGTTTGCGCGCGCGACGTGGCCGAAGCCGCGTCCTGCGACCATCGTTGCGCCTCTTCCGATTTCGCGTGACACGCGTCGTTCAACGTCGCGACCTGCTGCAGCGCATGATCGCGGTCCTGCGTGACGCGCGCGATCTCAGCGTCTTTGCCGGCCACCACCATGATCAATGCCGCACGAGCCTGGCGTTCTTCTTCAAGCATCGCGTTCGTGGCCGCAAGCGTGGCGCTTTCCACCGACGCACGCTGGTCCAGTTCCTCGATACGCGCCTCGGCGGTGTGTGCGCGTGTCGTCGCCGCAGCGGCGTCCAGCGACCACTTGTCCGCCTCTTCCGACTTCGCCCGCAACGCCTCGTCCAACGTGGCGACCTGCTGCTGCGCGTGATCGCGGTCTTGCGTGATGCGTGCGATCTCAGCGTCTTTACCGGCGACCACCACGATCAGCGCTTCACGCGCGTGACGCTCTTCTTCAAGCGTCGTGCTGGTGGCTTCCAGCGCGGCGCTTTCCGCCGACACACGCTGCTCCAGTTCCTCAATACGCGTCTCAGCGGCTTGCGCGCGCGAGGTGGCCGCAGCCGCGTTTTGCGACCAGCGGCTCGCCTCTTGCGATTTCGCCTGACACGCGTCGTCCAACGTGGCGACCTGTTGCTGCGCATGGTCGCGTTCCTGCGTGATTCGGGCGATCTCGGCGTCTTTGCCCGACACAACCGCGATCAACGCTTCACGCGCCTGACGTTCGTCGTCTAACGTCGCCTTGGTGGCTTCGAGCGCGGCGTTTTCAACCGATGCGCGCTGCTCCAGTTCTTCGATGCGCGCCTCGGCGGTTTGCGCGCGTGAGGTCGCCGCGACTGCATCCTGCGACCATCGGTCCGCTTCGTCCGATTTCGCCTGACACGCCTCGCTCAACGTCACGACCTGCTGCTGCGCGTGATCGCGCTCCTGCGTAAGCCGCGCTATTTCGTCGTCTTTACCCGCAGCGGCCACCACCAGTTCTTCCCGCGCCAGACGCTCCGTTTCGAACGTCGTATTGGCGGCTTCGAGCCTGGCGTTATCCGCCAGCGCGCGCTGCTCCAGTTCCTCGATGCGCGCCTCGCCCGCTTCCGCGCGACGGCTTGCCGCCACCAGTTCCGCGCCGAGGCTCAAGGCCGTGTCTTCCGACGCCGCCAGCGCGCGCGTCTGCGCGGCGAGCCGCTCGCGGCCCGCTTCGACTTCTTCGATAGTCTTCTGATACTCGGCGAACGCCTCGTCGCGTTCGGAGAGCGCGGCATCGAGATGCTCGCTGAGCGCGTTGAGGCGCTGGTTGAACGCTTTCTCCGCTTCGTCCTGCGAAGCGCTCCAGATGCGATCCGCGGCGCTCATGATCGTTTCGGCCACGCCGGTCGGCAAGCCGCTCTGGACCTGCACGTTCGGCGTGCTGGGCAGGCGTGCTTCGCGCCAGCGTTGCAAAGCCTCGACGATCGCAACCAGCGAACCGCCTTCGAGTTCTTTCCAGATGGCGACGGGCGAGACTCGCTTGTCTTCGTCAACCATGCGATCGGCGATCGCGGCGACCCGCTCATCGGTGATTGTGTCTACGTCCCTGGACATAAATGCCTCAAAATCAATGTGGCCGGGCGGAAGAGATAAAGTCTCCCATACGTTACTACGTCCCGCCACATTCTCGACGAAAGGAAAATGACAGCTACCACGGCGTGGACCGGCGACTGAGTTCGAGCCATCAGGCCCGGGCGCCGGCCTCGACTAGCGTCCGTATCGCGAGCTTTACATTCATCCGCGAATCCGGCTAGCCGTGTTGAATGACAGGTATCAGGTTTATTCGGCCACGCAAGGACGCGCTTCGCGCTGCCTCAATAGCGCTTCGAAGCCCTCGACAGGAAGCGGGCGGCAAAAATAATAGCCTTGGTACGCGTGGCATCCGGCCGCCGCGAGGAAGTCCCGCTGCGCCTCGGTCTCCACGCCTTCGGCGATCACGCCCAGGCCGAGGCTGTGCGCGAGCGCCACGATGGTCCGGGCGATCACGGCGTCGTTGGGGTCGACCAGCACATCCCGCACGAACGAGCGGTCGATCTTCAACTGGTCCAGCGGCAAGCGCTTCAGGTACGAAAGCGACGAATAGCCAATGCCGAAATCGTCGAGAGAAAAGACGACCCCTCTTGCCTTGAGCGCCGCCATCTTCTGAATAATGTCCTGCACGTTGTCCACCAGCACGCTTTCGGTCAATTCCAGCTTCAGGCGGTTGGGCCTCGCGCCGGTTCGACCGATGATCGTCACCACCTTATCTACGAAGTCCGGCTCGCGGAACTGCTGGGCGCTGACATTCACCGCGATCGTGAGATGCGCCCGGTCTGCTTGCGTTGCCCACGCCGCCAGTTGCTCACAGGCCGCCTCCAGGACCCAACTGCCCAACGCGAGGATCAGGCCGGTTTCTTCCGCGACCGGAATGAAATCGGCTGGCATTACGATGCCGCGCTGCGGATGCTGCCAGCGCACCAGCGCTTCGACGCCGGTGATCCGGTCGGCGTCGATCTGCGCCTCGTAATACAGCAGGAACTGGTTCTCTTCGATCGCCGTGCGCAGCCCCGCGTCCAGCGCGGCCCGCTCCATCACCACTGTCTGCATGTCGGGATCGAACAACCGCACGGCGTTGCGGCCTCGTTCCTTGGACTTGTACATGGCCAGATCGGCCTGTTTCAGCAGCTCGTCGATCGACGCCTGATGACCGATGAACACGGTCGCGCCAATGCTCGCGGTGCTGCGGTATTCGATCTCGCCGAGCTGATATGGACTGCCCAGCACGGCGAGAATGGTCTCGCCAATTGCTTCGGTCTGTTCGGCTGCCTGCTGGCGGTTTTCGTGCAGATTGCCCAGCACCACCACGAACTCATCGCCCCCAACCCGCGCCACGGTGTCGGTCTCGCGGACGCTGACAGCGAGACGTTGCGCCACCTGCTGCAGCAGCAGGTCGCCCTTGTCGTGACCGAGCGTATCGTTCAACGTCTTGAAGTGGTCCAGATCGATGAACAGCAACGCGCCGCACGCGTCGCTCCGGGCGCTCGCCGTCATCGCCTGCTTCAGGCGCTCCAGCAACAAGGTGCGGTTAGGCAAACGGGTCAGTGCGTCGAAGAACGCGAGTTCCTTGATGCGCTCTTCCGCGATCTTGCGTTCGGTAATGTCGTGGTGGGTGCAAACGTAGTGGCTGACAATACCGTTCTCGCCCATCACGGCGGAGATCGTCAGCCATTTGGGGTAAACCTCGCCGTTCTTGCGGCGGTCCCAGATTTCGCCCTGCCAGCCGCCGGCACGATGAATCGTTTCCCACATGGTGCGGAAGAACGCGACGTCGTGCCGATCCGAGCGCAGCACCTGCGGCGTTTCGCCGACGATTTCTTCGGCCGTGTAGCCGGTGCACTCGGTGAAGGCCGTGTTCACGCGCAGGATCCTGGCGCCGAAGTCGGTGATCATCATCGGCTCCATCGAGTCGAATGCGACCGCCGCGATCCGAAGTTCGGCCTCGGCGTGTTTGCGTTCGGTGATGTCCCGGCCGCTGGTACGAAAGCCGATGCCATTGCCTCGGGAGTCGCTGATCGGCACCCACGAGACGGACAGCCAGATCAGCGCGCCGTCCTTGCGAACGCAACGAAATTCGAGGTCGTCGCCGCGAATGCCCCGCAGGCCCTTCTGAATTTCAGGGATGACGCGCGCAATGTCCGCCGGATGAATCACCGTGCCGGCAAAGTCGGGCATCGCCATGCATTCGCTGACGGTATAGCCGATGTACTCTTCCACGGACGAATTGATCCAGCGCGGCTTGCTGTCCGGGCCCCACCAGACTTCCCAGTTGACCGTGCAATCGGCGATCGCGCGAAACTTCGCCTCGCTCTCGCGCAGTTCCCGGGTCATCGACGAAGCGAGCCGCAGCGCGCGGCCATGGCCGGTCATCATGAGCCAGGTGAGCAGCGCCAGCAGCAGGCTCAGACCTGTGCCGGTGGCGGCGATCTGCAGCGCCGCGTTGCGGCCGAAACGGGCTTTGAAGTCGTCCTGGGCGCTCATTGTCAGCGTCCAGTCATGGCCGCCGACCACCAGATATTCGTTGGCCGACATGTCGGTCGGCAGATGCCCGGCCGACCCCGGCGTTCTATGCAGCAGCGCCGCGGACGACGGCTCGACGCCGTCGTATATCGCGATCGACAGGCCGGGCGGCTGCTCGCCATACAGACTGGCGATCACGTCGTGCATCCGGAACGACGCGTAGACCCAGCCGACCAGGTGCGCCCGACGCTGGGCGACGCTTTCCTGCGACTGCCCGCGCGCATAGACCGGCAAATACATGATGAAACCGGGGCGCGCGTTGGTCTCGGTGTCCACCACCAGACTGACCTTGCCGGAGACGGTCGCCATACCGGAATCGCGCGCCTGCTCCATGGCGCGCCGGCGCACCGGATCGGCCCATGCATCGAAGCCGGGCTCCATGCGATTCAGGCCGACCGACGGCGAGCGCTGAATGACGGGGGCGTAATCGTCGCGTGCGCCTTCGGGAAGAATGGTGTAGCCGCGCAGGCCTTGCCGGCGCATGGCGCCGATGTGATCGCTCTTTTGCGCCGCCGGCACCCACGCCACCAGACCGATGGCCTGAATACCGGAGAAGTTGGCGTCGAGATTGAGCGTGTCGACGTAGTCGCGAAAGCGCTCGCGGTCCATCTCGCCGCCGGCGGCGAACAGGCTCTGCACGCCGCGCAGCAGGAGCTCATACGTGCCCATGCGCTGTTCGATGCGGCTGACGGCATCGCCTAGCGAGAAGTCGAACTGCGTGAGCAGCTCATGACGCGCGGCTTGCCGCTCATGGTCCCACAGCACCCACGTTACGCTGAGCGCGGCCGACAGGACCAGCAGCGGCAGGACGGCGATCCGCGCCCAACTCACGGCGGCGTCGGGAAATCGACCATCGCATCGGCGAGGTCGGGTTTGAAATACTTCTCGAACAAGCGCCGCACGGTGCCGTCTGCGCGCATTTCATCGACCAGTGCGCGCCACTTGGCCCGCTCGACCGGCGACAACGCCCGCTTCGACATGATCAGGCCGTGCGGCACGGCGGGATCGTCGAATTCCACGATGGTGGTCACGTCGCGGATTTTCTTTTCGTCGATTGCAGGGTAATCGAAAGGCTCGATGATCATGCCTTGAATGCGCCGGAGGATCAGCGCCTGATACAGCGGATCCAGGCCGCCCGCCTGGCTGACGCGGTTTTGAGCGGCCAGCGCGTCGACCAGCCGGTTCGCCGATTGGCTATAGCGGAAGCTGCGAATCACGCCGAGCTGGAATTGACGGTTGCGTTCGAAATCGGCCGGCCGCTGAATGCCGGCGTCTTTGCGCACCAGCAAATAGTATTTGTTGCTGAAGTACCAGGCGAAGTCCGCGTACTGATTGCGCTCGTCGTTGGCAATGCCCGACAGGCTGAAATCGAGGCCGCCGGATTCGATCAGCTTCCAGATTCTGGCCCGCGACATGAGGCTGACACGGATCTGACAGCCGCTGCGGCGCGTCAGTTCGTCGGCGAAATCCTTGTCGATCCCGCTGTCCGTGTCGACGGAATAGAGCAGGCCATGATCGTGTAACGCGAGCGTAAAGGTACGCGAACAGTCGGGACCCGCGGCGAAAGCGCTACTCAAACAGCTCAGCGCCAGCAGCAGGCCACCAAGGCCGTGTCGAATCACAGTGGCTCCATCGTGCGAAGGAAGGTGGCTTAAATAACGCGTTCGATCCGAGGACACGCTTCACGCAGTATCGGCATCGCGCTGCCGTTCTTGAGCGGCGGTCGTATTTTGGCAGCTATTGTGGCGGGTTTGTATTGTTTACGTCGGAATTTTGCAGGGGCAGGAGCGGCGCCGTACAGAGCGGCCAACTTCCATGACGGCTTAAGGATCGCTATCCGCAGTTCGCGTTTGGCGATGTAGCAGGCCGGCCCGTTGCGCGGCGAACTGGATCGAGTAAACCGCGCAAGCGGTGACCACGCCGGTCAACAACACGCCGAGCAGTCCGAGCAGAACCGCGATGATTCGCCCCAGCGCGGAGGTCGGCACGACGTCGCCGTAGCCGATGGTCAGCGCCGTGACCGCGCAAAAGTAGAAGGTCTCACCGATCGACGACGGCGCCCTCGACGTCGCGCCGACGGTTCCGCCGAGGTAATACATGGCGATCGACAGGAGGAAGAACAGCGCCAGCAGCATGGCCAGAATATGGCGCAGGAGCCAGAGAAGCCGCGTGAATTCGGCAATCGCGTCGTGCGGCCGGATCTGGGCGCGAGCATTGCCGTGGGCAGAAGGGTCAGCCATGTCATGAACCTCGCGGATGGGTCGGCTTCTTCTGGTGAGAAACCTGAAAGTAGAGGGACTAGCCGGTCGACTGCGTACATTGCCCGCTATCGTCGGGAATAGCAACCTGGCCGGTCGCCACACCTGACGGCGCGCAAGCCGTCTTTCTCTGCAGAAGGGATTTCGGTTTGCCGCGCATTACACTACGTCGCAACAGACCAACGCGCCGGGCACGGCCGATACCCATGCCGATGCCACCGCAACCATCGCCAGGAGGAAAACCCATGAGCGTCCCTGCCCAACCCGCGCCCGACTTTCGGCGGCAGCGCGCCGTCGGCATGGCCGGCATCGCGGTCGCCTCGCTGTTTGCTTCGGCGCTCTGGCTCGGCATCGATCTATGGATATCGCCGCTGCCCGGCATGGAGAGCCTCGGCGCGCGGATGCTGCTGACGCTCAAATGCTGCTGCGCCGCTGTGCTGTTCTGCCTGGTGACGGGCATCGAAGCCGTCGCGCACGAGCGATTGACGTCGCCCGCATTCGACCCGCTGGTGGGCTTCGAGACGCGCCGCTTGCGTGTCAATCAACGGTACCTGCAAAACACGCTGGAACAGATCGTCGTGTTTGCCGCGGCGTTGTTCGGGCTGGCCGCCTACTCTCCCGACGGTTCGTCCATGCGCGCGGTTGTAGCGACAACCGTGCTCTGGATCGTCGCGCGAGCCGCATTCTGGCTCGGCTACCATCGCAGCGCGGCGCTGCGCGGGCTCGGCGCGCCGGGCATGGCGATCAGTATGATCGTGCTGCTTTACGTGGTGAGCCGGTTTGGCCACGAGATCGCAGGGACGGTTGGGGCCATCGTGCCGCTCGCTGCGTTTGTCGCGATCGAGGCGGTGTTGTTCTGGGAGACGCGGCCGGTGAAAGAGCGTTAATTCGAGCGAGACAACCATGTTGAACGGCAAGCGAATTTCAATGGTGGCCGCCATGGCCACCAACCGCGTCATCGGCGCGGCGAACGACATTCCGTGGAAAGTACCCGGCGAGCAACGCCGCTTTCGCCAGCTCACGGAAGGGCATCTCGTCGTGATGGGTCGCCGCACGTATGAATCGATCGGCCGGCCACTTCCGAATCGGGACATACTGGTTATCGGCACTCAACCTATTGTTGCCGCGGAAAACGTGATGACCTGCCGCTCATTTCAGGAAGCCACCGACCACCTCGCGAACGACAAGCGAGATGAAGTGTTCATCGCAGGCGGCGAGAAGATCTACCGCCTGTTTTTGCCGTACGCGGACACGATCCATCTCACCGAAATCGATCTGACGCCACCGGGCGACGCGCTATTTCCAGAACTTCCGCCGGCGGACTTCGATTGCATCGAGAGAGCCCGTGTGGACGGGCCCACTCCCTATACCTTGCTGACCTTCCAACGTATCGCTTCGATCGCGCTATAACCTGAAGACCGTCACCGCCGCGTGCAGCTTGGCCGCCTGATCGTCCAGCGATTGCGCCGCGGCGGCCGCCTGCTCCACGAGCGCCGCGTTCTGCTGCGTCACCTCGTCCATTTGCGTGACAGCCTGACCGACCTGGTCGATGCCCTTGCTCTGTTCATCCGAAGCCGCAGCAATCTCGCCCATGATGTCGGTTACTCGCGTCACCGCGGCGATGATGTCGCGCATGGTCGCTCCAGCCTGCCCCACCAGCTCAGTGCCCACGCTCACATGCGTCGTGGACGCATGGATCAGATCCTTGATCTCCTTCGCAGCGGACGCCGAACGCTGCGCCAGCGTGCGCACTTCACCGGCCACGACTGCGAAACCCCGGCCCTGCTCACCGGCGCGCGCCGCTTCGACCGCCGCGTTCAACGCGAGAATGTTGGTCTGAAACGCAATGCCGTCGATGATGCCGATGATGTCCGCGATCTTCGACGAGCTCTGGCTGATCTCGCTCATCGTGCCGACCACGTTAGTGACGACCTGACTGCCGTGCCCCGCGATGTTGGAAGCATTGGCCGCCAGACCGCTCGCCTGACGCGCGTTCTCCGCGTTCTGCCGCACCGTGCCGGTCAACTCTTCCATACTCGCCGCGGTTTCCTGCAACGAGGCCGCCTGCTGTTCCGTGCGCGAAGACAGGTCGGTATTGCCGGCAGCGATTTCCTTCGACGCGGTGCTGACCGATGCGACCGAATCCCGCACCTCGGTCATGACGCCTTTGATACGGTCCATCAACTGGTTGAATGCGGTCGCTGTCTGGCCGATTTCATCCCTGCCGTGAACCGGCGCGCGCAGCGTCATATCGAGCGATTCGCTCGCCTGCTGCAGCGTGCCCTGAATGCCGAGCAGCGCCCGCTGGATCGAACGCGACAGCACCATGATCCAGCCGACCACCAGCGCCAGTACCAGCACCATCACCGCGACCACCGTGCGCACCGCATTCGTGCTGGTGCTGGTGGCTGCCGCATCGCGTTGTTCGGCCTGTTTGTTCGCCTCTTCGATGATCTGTTCGATCGATGCCTGAAGCGGCTGAAAATCGGAGTGATAGAGCGCGGTCACCTGGTCGTTCGCCGCCTTGGAATCGTGAGCGGCCAGGTCGATCAGTTGACGCGACTTCTGATCGTAAGAGGTCCACGCCGCGATCACCTTGGTGAATCGATCCTGTTGCTCGGGCGATTCGAACAGCGGCAGGATGACGCTCGACCACTTGCTCACATTTCGTTCGGCATCCGTAAATACTTTCCTGGTGTCGTCGGTAGTCGGATCAAGTTCGATGGTCGACAGTGCGCTTCCCTTGATCTCCGCGAGACCTCGCGCCTGCTTCTCCAGCCGATGCGAGGCAGCTTGCGCATTGCTGACCGAATTAAATCCGATCGACGTCACCACGGTGCCGAAACCAATGGCAAGCAACGTGACCAGCATGAGCAGCCGAAGCTTTAACTTAATCGTCATAGGAATGATCCGTAAAGTCAGAATACCTAATTCATGCTTTCGGCATATTCCAGAGGAAACTTGAACTGTGCTGCATTACCGAATGTTCGTGCCCGACGCGCTTTCTACGACGTCGTAGCGCCTGGCGTGGGTTGGCCGTTGGACCGTTAGCAGATCGCCGTCCGCCCTGATCCGCAACGGCTTACGATTGACTTTCCGACATGGGATAAACACTGACGCCGATGCTCCGGCGCCGCGCCTCAAAATCAGATCGCGGGCCGCCAGTGCCCGCGATTGCCGGTCTGATTGATCGTCAAGATGCAGACCGAGTGGTCGAATTCATCTGCACACGCCGACGTCGTTTATTCCGAGCGGCGATCTGGGCGGTAATTCACCGGTCAGTGGTTCCTTCAGGTAAAGAGCATTCATGGTCGGGCAGCGGTCCTGGATGTACTGCGACATCTCTCCCGATCTCGGCTGGCCTCGCTCACTCTGGCTAAGCCCGGCGCAATAGTCGACTCGGGTTTCCGCCCAACACAATTGAAATTTATAGACGGCCCGCCTGAAGCGCATGCCGCTCTCTTGCGACTGTTCGATGCTGATGCCTAAAGCGCAGCTCTCTCCCATGCGGAATGAAAACGTAACGGACGTACCGGTATCTTCATCCAGGTGTCCTTCATAGGAATAAGGAAGATAACCGTCGGTCGCGTACTGAGACCGGGCGCCCGGAAACACCCGCGCAATATCCGGCACGGTGACACACGCATACGGCGGCAGCCTGTAAAGATCGAGCTTGGCTTCCGTGCTGTCCTGAAGCCTGAATTTATCCGTGCAGCGAACCGTATGCGTAACGGCATAATTCATGATCGGTTCGCCCTTCACTATTTCGGGCGGGTTGACGAAAGTACCTGGGACCGCCAGGTTGAGCACGCCAAATTGGGTAGGCTGATACCAATCACTTCCCGTTCGTTGCACGTCCGTTTTTAGCGTGCTTTTCGGGTGCCAGTCGATCGAACAATCAGGCGGCGACGGCGTCATTTCCGTCGTTTTCTCGCTATACCCCATACCTAGCAGTTTCATGGTTTTGTCGACGTCATTGAGCGCGCCAGAATCGGCAACGCTTTTCAGACGCACCAGAAAATCGTTGACTACCGTATCACGATCTTCAGATGGCGAACCAACGGCGGCGAGCGTTGGGATATCGCTTTGGCTCATCGCAACGTGGTTCGCCGGACCAGGCGGCGTTGCCGAGCGCTTTGGGACGGAGATGCTTCCTGTCAGGATGTAGGCAAGATTGTCGAGCCGATTCTGAATCTCGTCCGCTGGAAGCCCCTTCTTATTATCGGCTGCGAACTGATTATCAAGTGCTACCTGAAGAAGCCCGTTCGAGCGATCGTTGTTGGCCAGCTTGATGGCGATTGCTTTTCGTTTCGTCGCATGCGCCGCCGCGAGAATCTCCTGCTGGGCAAGAAAGTTGTAGACCTCCGCATGAGACTCCATCCAGACGCCAAAGCCGCCAACAATCGTGCGTGTCAGCGGACCCTCGCCATGCGGCGGCATCCACTTGTTATAGAGAAGCTTGTCCCGATCGTAATTCCAGAAGTAGCCGAGACCGTGACTCAGGTCGCCCACGAAATCCTGCGGGACTTCCGCCAATACGTCTGAACTCAAAACGAGTTGCCGCTCTCTCGTAGGCAACATGATCACCTTGGCGCCGCTCCAATCCTCCTGCAATACGCCAAACGGAACGGCGCCACGATTGTCGACCGCGTCTTGATAGGCGTTGAGTGCCGACTTCAATAGCGGGCTGGCATTCACCAGTTTCAGCACCTCGCCGGACGGGTGCACGACCACGCCCCACAGCGACTCCTGACCGGTTAAGGCTCGGTTGCCGTGCGCGGACACCGCCGAAGAGGAAGCGTAGATGCTGCCGGCGGCTGGACCGTCGACTGGCAGCGTCACCGCACCGGCTTGATTGCCGACTGCACAGAAAGTCAATAGAAGAAGAGCCCACAACTGTCCATACCAACTTGCAATTTCGCGTTTCAATTGATTAGTCCGAGTACTAGCGATTGAAAGAAAAGGATCGTCTTCAGAACGAAAAAAACGGGGTGAAACAGACACGCAAAAGGATTGCGAACTGTCCCACGATCCAGTTGGAGGGTCAATCGCCTGCTTCGGAGTTTCAAAAAAACAGTGCCGATGTTCTACTTATTGATTAAAAACGATTGGACCGCAATAAAGCCTTACAATTCGACGTAACTTCCATAACAAAAGGTATATGTAATGTCTGCGGTCTTTTTTAAGCGCGCTTTGATGTGGTCGCTTCCTGCCGTCCTGCTCAATCTGTTAATTCAGTATCACGAGTCCGGTAAGCTGACGGCCTCGGCCGTAGCCGTCAGTGTCGTTATCTTCCTGCTAGGGGGCCTGCTTTTCGAGGCGTTGAATTCCTGGTGGACACGCAAGTTCGAGAAGAGCCCATTCTCCCGTGCCGTGTCGGCTGGTTTCTGGGCCATTGTGGCCATCGGTTTGTTCGTGTTTTTTTACCGCATGAGTTAAGCAGTCAGCATAGGCTTCGGCACGAGCTGCGGCCGAATCAACGCTTCGAACCATTCGATAAACGCATTCAGCCGCCGCGACCGTTGACGGCGGTGCGGATACAACAACGAAACGGGCATGGCCGCCGCGCAAAAATCAGGCATGACTTCAACCAGTTCGCCGCGATCCAGCAAGTGCTGCACATCGAAGCGCGGAATCTGAATCAGCCCTATGCCCGCGAGGCAGCAGGCGATATAACTTTCGGCATTGTTCACGACGACTTGCGAAGCCACGGCAACGCTACGGAGCTCGCCTTCAACGACGAATTCCCAAGGTTGTTCCCGCGCGGTGGTCGGCGACGCATAGCCCACCATTTCATGCCCTTGCCCGAGCTCGTCCGGCAGGCCCGGAATGCCTTTCGCGCGGAGATACTCGGGGCTCGCGCAATTGATCACCGCGAAATGGCCTAACGGATGCACCACAAGACTGCTGTCGTTAAGATTACCCACCCGTACGACGCAATCCACGCCTTCACGAACGAGGTCGATTGCGCGATCGGTCGATCCCAGTCCCAATTGCAAACGCGGATAGCGTCGCAGGAAACCGGGCAGCGCGGGGGCGATCAAACGACGGGCGATCCGGCTGGGAACGTCGACGCTCAAGCGGCCGGACACTTCTTTCTGACGCGTCTGAAACAACGAGTAGATGTCTTCCACATCGCCGAGCAACGGCCGTACGCGATCGAGCAATTGAATGCCGTCGGCGGTGAGTTGCACGCGCCGCGTGGTGCGATGGAGAAGCCGCGTCGCGAGGCTCGATTCGAGCTCCTGCACCGCCGCCGACACCGACGCGCGCGGCAGATCCAACGCGTTGGCGGCCTTGATGAAACTCCCCATGTCCGCGACCTGGACGAAGATACGAAGCTGGTCGAGTTTATCCATCAGTGCTTCCTTCAATGGCGCAGCGAGCCGCCGCGGCTAGCTTGAGCCGCCACGGCGCCGGCATGCCGGGCTTACTTCGTGGTGTAGCCACCGTTGATCAGAATGGTTTGACCGGTGATCCACCAGCCGTCGCTAACCAGGTGACGAATGAACGGGATCACGTCTTCGATATCGGTCAGACCGGTTTTGGAGAACGACGACAGCGCCGCGGCGGTCTTGTGATACGCCACCGCCTCTTCGCCTTCGGCGGGATAGAAGAACGGCGTATCCATCGGACCCGGTCCAATCGCATTGACCGAAATGCCGCGCTGCCCGAATTCCTTCGACGCCGCCCGCGTGAAATGTTCGACCGGCGCCTTGGTGCCTTCGTACGCCGCATAAAACGGCGTATACGCGCCCAGCAGCGACGTGACGAGCGTCACCACCTTGCCATGATCGTTGACGTTCTTGCCCGCTTCTTTCAGAAAGAAGAACGCAGATTTCGCGTTGACCGCGCTCATCTCGTCGTATTCCGCCTCGGTGATTTCCACGAAAGGCTTCTTGAGTACTTTGCCGACGGTATTGATCGCAATGTCGGGTTTGCCCACTGCGGCGATCGTGTCGGCGAATAGCTTTTCGACGGCGCTCGCGCGGGTCAGATCGGCCTGAAATGCGACAGCGCGTGCACCCGCTGCTTCGATAGCGGCCACGGTTTCATCGGCCGCTGCTTTGCTCGACGCGCTGTTGTAGTGAATCGCCACCGCGGCGGCGCCTTGCCGGGCCAGATCCCGCGCGATCAAGCCGCCGAGATTTTTCGCGCCGCCGGCGATCAGAACGACCTTCCCTTTGATTGAATGGTCAGCCATGGGGTTCTCCATCTGTGATTGGTAGGGAGTTCGAGTCTAATCGCCTGACGTCGATAGATCAGGCCTCGTTTCCTGGATAGATCATCCAGAGAATCCGACCAATGATGGGGATTGGCGGCTCGTTCTGGAGAACCTGGCGGGCGTGAGCATCGATCATCGAATGCGTTTTTATCTGATCAAAGGGGAGCGTGCGGCTTTGGGTACGTCAGACCTCGCTTCGCTCCGCGCGGCCGCCCACTTGAACCGTGCCGTTCCTGTAGCGAGCCTGCAGCGTGCACGGTTGGCCGCGTGCGTCGCCCTGCAGTACGGTAATGTTTCGCTCCAGCAAAGAGGCGAGCGCACCGGCGGCGACGCCCGTTGCCGGATCTTCAGCGTGGGGTTCGAGATGATTGAAATTGCGGCCCGCGTAGACCTCGTCATGCAGACGACAATACACGTATAAGCCCGACACGCCCTGCTCCCGTCCCCAACTGACGATAGCCGGGAGATCGGGTTGCAATGCGTCGAGCAAGGGTTGATCGGCCACTTCCACCAACAGCTTGGCGCTGCCCACCGACGCGAGCCTCGGCAAGCCGATCAGATTAGCCGGATCGGTCTGAAGCAGGCGCGCCACGTCGGCGACATCGACACTCAGCGGCGGGCAACGCTGCGGACTCACCTCGACGAAGAGGCTCTGGTCGAGACGCGTGACCTCAAGCACCTGCCCGCGCAGGCTGGTCACGAACCGGGTCCGCTCGATCTCAGGATTGCGCTCGAAGAACACCGCGCTGGCGGCAAGCGTTGCATGCAGGCAAAGCGGGCTGCGCATGTGCGGATAGAAATAGTCCAGTTGCGTCTCGCCGGCCGCATTCGTTTCTACGAACACCGTCGCCGCTGCGTTTTGTTCTCGGGCGAATGCCAGGCGCTCGGCCTCGGCCAACGCGGCGTGCTCGACCACGATAGCCGCGTTGCCGGTTCCTTCATGACGGCCAAAGCAAAGCATGCGATGGAGTTTCATTGTTTTCGTGTGCGCCGGATTGGGAGTGGAAATTATCCTTCAGTTCATGCGGGCCGCGGACATGCAGGCGAAAGCGGGACGCTATCGCGAAGCGATCGGCGTGATCCGTACGTGGACAACTTCCGAGCCGAGCCAGCCATGCGAACTATCCGCAGGTGAACCAGCAGATCGCGGCGTATGCAGCGCACCTGGCTCGCGACGCCAGGTGCGGTTTGTTTCACGGCGCCGGCGCCGGCATGAATCTGAACGACGGCGTCGCGACGAACGATCCCGAGACTTCACCGGAAAATACCTGCCCGGCGTCGATAGTCAGCTTCATCACTGGCGCGCCCGGTTTCAGATTCAGATTGTGCAGCGACACCCAGAACGTGTCCGGCCGCGTCGACGAGTCGAAATAGTAGACGAGGTTCTTCTGGTCGGACACGGTGCGCCAGATCGTCGACGACAGGTTAGGCTGATCCGGCGTCGAAATGCCTAACGGCACGCTGACGGATCGCATCACACTCATCACGCCGGCCACGGCCTGATAGTCATACGACCGGTTCGGCACGCCGACAATGTAGTTCGGATCGAGTTGTTTCGGGATCGCGTCGAGCAGAAACGACGCCCGCACGAAGCGGTCGGCCGCGCGATTCGTGCCCGGCAGAAATGTCAGACCGCCCACCCCTTTCCAGTAGGTATCGAGCGCGAGCTGTTCGCTGTAGATCGGCGAATTCGTCATGATCTTGAACGCCTTGCCATGATGAATCACGAGTTTGCCGTCGAGGTATTCGAGGATTGCCGAATCGCCCTGCGCGTCGGATAGCGAAAGATGGATCGTCAGCGGTTTGCCGTTCGGTAACGGCGGCGCAATGATCTGAAACGGCTCGCGACCCAGCACGTCCAGCGCCTGCGCGACGGTGGCGAAATTGTCGAGCGCGTATTGCACCCACAGACTGATCGATAGAGGCGCGCGTTTTGCGTCCGGCTTGCCGTAATCGGTCTCGGACAGATACAGCGCATTCGCCACGAGCCCGCGTTCGTTCATTCCGTCGGCGCTGCCGATCTCGTAGCCGGACACCACCACGCTGCCGTATTTCGACGTCCAATGCGGCGAGCGCGGGCCGGCTGCGCCGTCGCGTTCAATGCCCGCGGGAAAGACCCACAAGTTGGAACGCATGTCTTCGGACCAGTCCATCGACCGGCCCGTGATGACGAGACCTTCGTCGCCGGTATAGAGCACTCGGGTGCAGCTTTGCGCGCTGTCGGCGCCCAACATGGCGAGCGCCGTGAGCGTGACGAGGGCGAAAGCGGAAATCGTGGAGCGAAGGTGGCTTGCGAAGCGGGACATGAGGGGTTCCTTGGGTCTTCGTTACGCTGCGATGATACCGACGCGCGAGATTTCTAGATACGCTCAATGTCCGCTTCCCGCCTGCATCTAAACTGAATTGACATTCCGCCGAAAGCCGCCATGCATTGCGCAACGCAAACCCGCCTCCCTCTTACTGCGCCTTTGTCGCGGCACACGCCAGCATGGCATCACCAATCGCATGCTCGCCCTGTTCGTTAAGCGCCGCGCCGGCACCGTGGATATCCCGCGCGTCTTTATTCTGGCCCAGCTTGATCTTGCCGACCAGTTGCGTAATCTCGATCTCGATGCCGACAATCGCCTTCAGCATCGCATCGATATAGTCGCTGGCGCTATCCGTCATTTTCCACGGACTCGGCTGTGACGCTTCATGAACGCGCGTCAGGCGCGCGACCAGTCCGCGCACGTAGCGCTCATCGTCGTGGATCGTAATGCGGCCGTGCGCATGCACCACGCGGTAATTCCATGTCGGCACCTGCTTGTGAAACTCGTGCTTGCTCGGATACCACGATGGCGAAATATAGGCATCGCCCGCGCGAAACACCACGAGCACTTCGTCGCTATGGCTTAACTCCTGCCAGAGTGGATTGGCGCGGGCCACGTGCGCTTTGAGGACACCGTGGGTTTTTTCATCGGCGTTCAGTTCGAATGGCAGGTGATTCGCGTCCATGCCGCTCTTGCCGTGCGAAAACAGCGTGCCAAACGGGTGCTCTGCGATCAGTGCATGCAGCACCTCGGCGCGCGGTTCGTTGAATTGACTGGGGATGTACATAAAGGCTCCGTTCGGGGCGAAAGGTTTTGCGTCGCTAAGGAAATTTTCGCGGTAAGCTGGATTGTTTGATAGAGCCAGTTTCGAGCAATTTCCCTGAACCAGAAAGAAAGCCATGGCCAGAAAGCCAAAAACCGTCGAGCTTCCTTCGATCGGCACGCTAGATCGAAGCGCCGGGCAGCTCGGGCGCCAACTCGCCCAGGCGTTGCGCCATGCCGTCAATCGGGGCGACCTCAAGCCCGGCGAACTGCTGCCGTCCACGCGTGCGCTCGCCACGTCGCTGCAGGTCGCGCGCGGCACCGTGATCGAGGCGTTCGATCAGTTGATCGCCGAGGGCTTTCTGACATCGCAACCGCGAGCCGGCACGCGCGTGGCGCAAGCGCTGGCGCCGGCCGCTCAGGCAGGCGAGCGCGTTTCCTCCGTCGAGCCCGCGCCGCTCACGGAACGCGCCCGCCTGTTCACTCAGGTTGCACGTCAATTTTCGGTCGTGCCGGCGGCGCCGTTCGCGGTTTCAGTGCCGGTCGGCCCGGCCGCGCCCGACGATATCTGGCGTCGGCTCGGCAACCGTCTGCGGGCTCGCGGGCCCGGCGCGCCCGCAGGTTATGGCGATCCGCAAGGCGCGCGCGTGCTTCGCGAAGCCATCGCCGATTACGTGAGGAAATCGCGCTCGGTCCGCTGCGAGGCCGACGAGGTGATCATCACGAGTGGCACGCAACAAGGCCTTTACCTGTGTTGCCAGGTGCTGCTGGACGCCGACGACTCGGCGTGGGTGGAAAACCCCGCGTACAGGGGAATCACCGCGATACTTGAGAGCACCGGCCGGCCGGAGCGCATGATCCGCGTGCCTGTCGACGCCGAAGGCATGAACGTCGAGGCCGGTATCGAACTGGACTCGCACGCACGCGCGGCATTCGTCACGTCGTCGCACCAGTACCCGCTCGGCATGCCGATGAGCATGGCCAGGCGCAGCGCGTTACTGGCCTGGGCCCGCGCGAATCAGGCGTGGATCGTCGAAGACGATTACGACAGCGAGTTGCGTTACGCGGGACATCCGTTTCCGTCGCTCCAGGGGCTCGACCCGAATCGCGTGATTTATCTCGGCACGTTTAGCAAGATCCTGTTTCCGTCGTTGCGGCTGGGTTACGCCGTGGTGCCGAAGAACCTGGTCGAGGCGTTCTACGGCGCACGCGTGCTGATGGATCGCCATCCGCCGAACGCCGATCAGCATGTGCTCACGGCATTCATCGCGGAGGGTCATCTGGACCGGCATATCCGCCGCATTCGTGGCGTGTATGCGGACCGCCGCGCGCGAATCATCGAGACGATCGACCGCGTGTTGCCCCGCGACGTTGCATGGCTACAGCCGTCCGATCAGGGTATGCATATGGTGCTGTGGCTGGGTGGCCGCATCGACGACAAACGGGTCGCGTCGCTAGCCGCCGAAAGCGGCGTTGCTGTGCGAGCGGTGTCGCCCATGTATGCGGGCGGCAACGGGCCCATGGGTTTGATCCTGGGCCTGGGCGGCTTCAGTGACGAAGAGATCGAGATCGCCACCGGCCATCTCGCGCGATGCATTAACACCGTGGCGCGCGATACCTCCCGCGACGTAAAAACCCGGCCGACGAAAAAGACTGCGCGGCGTAGCGCCTGATAGAAACCGGCAGGACGCCCAGCGCTACTCGATTTTTTTCCCCGCAGCGGACCCGAGATACGTACGCACGAGTTCGCGCATTTCAGCGAGGAGCATGGCCCGCATGGCCGGTTCTTCGTCGGCGGTAATCACCACGCTCTTGAGCATGTGGAGCAGAACGACCGCCATCACTTTCGCCTTGGCCGCGCTCAGAGCGGGTATCGCCTTGCTCAGGATATCCGCGATACCCCCACGCATCGCGGCGCGAAACCGCGTACGTTCGTCGGCGCTGCCCCCGCGCGCATCCACGAGAGTCACCGCAAAACTGCGTTGCGACTGAAGCACCAGCATGAAGTCAACAAACGCGTCGGCCACGCCCTCAAGCGTCATGTCGGGAACCTGGCGCGCCATGTCGGCCAGTCCATCCTGGACGTGAAGCGCGTAACGCAACAGTAGCGCGTCGGCGAGCGATTCCTTGGAGGGAAAGAATCGATAAAGCGAGCCGATCGCGGTCCCCGAGCGCGCCGCGATCTCGGTCATCGTGGCGGAGTCGTAACCTTTTTCCGTGAACACGGCGACCCCGGCTTCCAGGATCGCGGCGACGCGCAGATGCCCCCTTTCCCGTTTGGGTTCTGAAGCGCGCGCGGCGTCTGGGGCAGGCTTAGGCGAGATCATGCTGATGGACCGATATGCGAGTATTTGGTAGGAATTCCTCGCATATTAGCATGATGTGGCTTGCTGGAATCGCCGTTGAATATAGGCTACATCTATCATTTTGTATTTTTCACGGGCTTGTCGTTTGACATATGCGAGGGTGCCCTCTACTATGTTTTGAGAGGATATCCTCGCGAAATTGCGATCGATCGATTGATCACCCCGATTCTTTCTCCCCACCACTTTCAAGGTGATTACATGCAGCAGGTTTGGTCGTTTCTCGCCGGGGCGCTACTGTGCAATTGCGTCCCCCATCTGGCGTCCGGATTGCAAGGCTTTCCGTTTCCTACGCCGTTCGCCAAGCCCGGAGGTGTCGGCGATTCCTCGCCTGTCGTCAATGTCGTTTGGGGCTTCGCCAATCTCGCCGTCGGCGTGCTGATCGCGGCTCGCCATACGAACATGGCGGATATCGGCGTGGACGCGTTAGCGGGTCTCGTGGGCGCCCTTGCGATTGGGACCTTCATGGCGCTCCATTTCGGCAAAGTGCAACGCGACAAGCGAGTTCGTTGACGCACACGGTGTGGTCCCTTTCACAGTCACCCGGCAATCTGCTAGACTTAACCCTGCATCCAGAGTTGGTACCAAACGGTACAAACGCCAACCTGCCTCCCCGGGCAAGGTGGTTGCCTCAAGGCGATGCGGCCGATAGTCGGCAACGAAGCGGGAGCGGCATAGCTTGCACCGGTTCGAATTTAATCTTCATCCGGAGTCGCTATGAAACGGGATCTCTCCTCGTCACCCGCATTGAAAACGGAAGACAACTGGTCGCACTGTCTGCCCGGTTTTCGACTGACCCACACTCTCCATCTCGTCTCCGACGTCAATCTCGACGTAGTCGCTCAGGCCGCCGCGCATCTCAAGAGCAAGCATGTGCCCGTCAATCGTTGGGCTGTCGTCAAGCGCGGCAAAATCCTCGAACAGAAGATCACGCTCGACGACATCAGCGAGCAACAGGCCAGGGTATTGCGCGAGCACCTGCTGACCCTCGAAGACGTGTTGCGCGTTCGCCTGGAACATCGTTTCGTGCGGTGCGATTCGGACGCTGAGCCGGCGTTTGTCACGTCGTAAAGAAGCCGCTCCGCTTCCCGCTACACTCACGCGATCGTCGCGCAGTCCATGCGAAGAGCGACGGACTCAGCGAACGCGCGATAACGCGTGAAAGGAACACACGGCATGCCCACCGCCCCGGATCACATCACACGCAACGCCCACCACGCCGCGCGAACGACGCTCGAAAGCGCCCTCGCCGCCACGCCGCGCGACGCGGCCTTGCATCGCACGATGGCCGACGCGCTGCGTGCGGAGGGCGATGAACTCGGCGCGCTCGCGCATCTGATCGCGGCTCAAACGCTCGACGCCTACGCGGCCAATCAGCCCGACGCGACGACCGCGACGCTCTGCGACGTCGCGACGGGTTACATGATGAAAGGTGACGACGAGCGCGCCGCGCATTGGTATCGGCTCGTGCTGGCGCTGGATCCGAACGTCGCGATCGCGTATCTGAACCTCGCCGCGATCCACACGAACGCCGGAGAACTCGCCGAAGCGGACGCATGCCGCGAGCGCGCGTACGCGTTGCAGCGCGTGTACGTCGAACGCGTAGGGTCGCCCGCGCTGAACGTGTTGATACTTTGCGTGGGCAGCGGCATCGGCAACATCCCGTTCGACGCGCTATTTCCCACCACCGTGTGTTGCCGGATCAAATACGCGATCGACCACGCGCGCGAAGAAGAAGACGCGCAGCTTCCGCCCTACGACCTCGTCTTCAATGCGATCGGCGACGCCGATGTCGCGGGCCCGCTTGCGGCGCGGCTCGAACGCTTCGCCAGGCACTGCGAGCGTCCGTTGCTCAATCCGCCGTCGAGCGTCGCGAAAACGTTTCGTCACCAACTCGGCGCATTGCTGGCCGGTCTCGACGATGTTGCCGTCGCGCCCTGCGTGCGAAACGATACGCCGCCCGCATCGCGCGACGAGCTCGAATTACGCCTCACCGAAGGCGCGCTGTCGTTTCCGCTGCTGGTGCGCCCGACCGCAACACATGGCGGCGAAGGCGTGCTGCGCTGCGACTCGCTCGCCGCGCTCGAAGCGCGACCCGACGCGCTGACAGGTCCGCACTATCTGACCCGCTTCACCGACTATCGGTCAGCGGATGGTCACTACCGCAAATACCGGGCGATTTTCGTCGACCGTCAGCCGTTTCCGTATCACCTGGCCATTTCGCTGGACTGGATGGTCCATTACTTCTCGGCCGATATGGAACGGCACGCGTGGAAACTCGACGAAGAACGCCGCTTTCTCGACGACGCGCGCGCCGCGCTCGGCGACCGTGCGTGGGACGCCGTCGCGGCCATTGGCCAACGACTCGACCTCGATTACGGCGGCGTCGATTTCACCTTGTTGCCCGATGGCCGTGTGTTCGTCTTCGAAGCGAATGCGACAATGCTCACGCATTACGAGCGCAACGGCGGGCCGCTTTCGCATAAGAACCCGTACATCGAGCGTATCTTCACTGCGTTCGGCACGTTGCGAGCAAGCCGCGCCGGTCGCAAAAGGTAAGATGACGCCTCCTGGCCAACGCTGCGGTCGACTAAGAGCGACCTGCAAAATCAATTCCAATTCATCATGCAGCTCCAGAAGCACAACCCGATCGTCAACGCGCTGCGCCAGACCACGGCATGCATCGCCGCACTATGCTTGATGCATGGCGCAGCGCTAGCCGATTGCATCGACGACGCCGCGGCGTTTCAACATGTCAACGTGAGTTTGATGCGCGGTATTGCGCAGGTCGAATCGGGCATGCAGCCGAATCGCATCAATACCAACAGCAATGGCACGACCGATATCGGACTGATGCAAATCAACAGCTCATGGCTGCCAGTGCTGGCGCGCGAGGGCATTAGCGAACAGAGCCTGTTCGATCCTTGCACCAACGCTTATGTCGGCGCGTGGATTCTGTCGGAGAACATTCGCCAGTTCGGGCCGAACTGGAACGCCGTCGGGGCCTACAACGCGGCGTCGCCCGATAAGCGCCTGAGCTACGCGCGCAAGGTCTATGATGCGGTTCAATCCATCTCCGCTTCGCCGGATTCATCCATGCCTATTCTCCCGCCTTCCTTCACGCCGCCGCAGACTTACAGCCCGTTCACGAGCCTCGAAATCACGCCCGTGCAGAGCGGCCGTCCCCGCGCCGCCGCGCCGGCCGGCACGGCTACCGGCGCAACCGGCACAACTGGCGCGAGTTCCACGATCGCGGCCTCGGCGGCGTACAACTTCGGCTGGACCGTCACCGGCGCGGATCAGGCAAAGCCCATGCAGGTATTCGACGACGGCTCGAAGGTGTTCGTCCAGTTCGTCGACATGAAGCACATTCCCGCCATTTTCGCGGAGACGCCGAACGGGCGCGTGCTGCTTCGCTGGGATCTGCAATTCCCGTATGCCGTGATCGCGCGCCCGGAGCAGACGCTGATTTTCCAGAGCGGAACGTTCGAGGCGCGTGCGTCGCGTACGCCTGGCGCGGCGCAGTCGTCGGCCAGTGTTGCGAGCCGCGATGCGACGCCGGCTGCGGCGTCAAGCCCGCTTTCCACGCCGACGAGTCGCGATCAGAAAACGGCCCGTGCGGCATCGACGGACGCGCTCTGGTACGTCAGCAGTCCGACGACGAGTAAGCCGCAGCCGCAGGCGAGCACGGCGCAAGCGGTTCCGCTGCAAGCAGCGACGCAACCGCCGAGCGCGCCGCCTTCTGTGCCGGCACCGAAGGCCAAGCCCGCTCCTTCTACCGACGCGCTTTGGTATATCAATGCCAAATAATCGCGCGCTGGTAGCGGGTGGTCGTGAGCGGAGAGGTCGGCGTGCCACGGTCGCGGCTACGCTGCCCCGTTTGCCGCCACACCGTATTACTCTTCGCGATAAGGCTTTCGAAGTTCGAAAGCCTCTCCAAAACTAAGCCGCACTCCCCAACCGCGCGGCCCACGCTTCAAACTCCGCATACAGCGCGGATAGCGATTCGTCATTGCTCGCTATCCGTTGCGCGCCGTGAACGATCGAGATCGACGCATCGAGATCGCCTCGCGGCGTGGACGGCGTGGCCCGCTCGCTTCGCCTGAAAACTTCCTGACTCAGTTGCCACGCGTCGTCGGCGGAACGATTGCAGTCCGCGGCGAGATAGCTCGCGTTCAACGTCTCCCCCGTCAACGCGAATAGCGTCTGATCGAGCGTCGCGCTATTGCCGGGCGCCCAATAATGTTCAGCAAGCAGCGGCCCGACCGTCGGATTGTCGACGATATAGCCCAGCGAGCGGATCAGATAGGCGCGCGTTTGCGCCGCGGCCATCTTTGCCAGCAGATAGCCGTGGTAATAAACGGCGATATCGTGATAGATCGGATGAGGCGTGGCCAGCGCGTAGTTGGTATGCCCTTCAATACCGAGAATGCGCTTCGTCACCGAACGGGCCAGTTCGAGCACCGAGTCCGGTGTGCGTTGCGCGTCGTCCATGTTGTACAGCGCCCATTCGAAATACGTCGGAATCAGATCGCGCCGTTCGCTGTAGGCCAGAAAAGCCTGACGGGTGTCGACGCGTGCGCGAATCGCTTCTTCCGGCATCGGCTTGCCTGCTGCGTCCATGGCGTAGCGTCGCATCCAGCAGGGATCGGCGGGCAATGCATCGAAGAACTTGGCCTGAGCTTCGAGCAAAGCCGGCGAACTCGGTGCGAATTCCTGCGAAAAACACGGCGAATTCCGCGTGACGTTAGCGTAATGCGCGGCATGGCCGGCCTCGTGGAACAACACGTTGAGCCCTTGCAATCCGGCGCCCGCCTGTTGCGGCCGCGCCGTCGAGGTGAAGCGAACGTCGGCCGGCGTCCAGCCGTCGGTGTCGTCGTGATAGCCCGGTGTGGGGGCAATGCAAAAGCCGGTGGGGAATTTGCCTTGCCGGTCCAGCAGATCTATCTCTAACCTGGCACCGCGATACGACACGCCCATACGGCGAAACGATTCGGCCCAACGCTCCAGTGCTTTTCCAAACGGAAAGTACGCTTCATGCCGCTGTGACGCGCCGCCCTGCATCAGGTACGTCAGATTGCGCGGAAGCAATGCCTGCTCACCGTGCTCCGTCACCAGCCGATGCAATGATTGTTGATGCGCGTCGCGAGTACTCGCTTCGAAGCCGTCGAAGATCTCGAACAACTGTTCGGGCGTCATCCCGCTGTTGGTCCGCAAGCGATAGTCGAAGAAATTGCGGTAGCCAAGTTCTCGCGCCAATTCGTTGCGCTTGCCGACAATCTCGACGAAGCCGCTCTCCACTATCCAGCGTTCGAGTCCGTGCAGCGCTTCGTGAGAACTTTGACGCGCGGACTCGTCCGGGTTGGAGGCCAGATTGCTCCTGAGCGCCGCAGGCGAAGCGTTCTCGCGACGGCCTTCGGCACCGATATGATTCATGGTGTACGCCTGGCGTCGCGCGTATAGATCGACGTCCCGTTCGATCAACTCGGACAGCAACGCAGCGGCGCGATCGGTGCCGATCGCATTGGCCTCGAATAAGGCGACCCAGCCGCGCAATCCGCTGACGAGCGCATCGCGTTCAGGCGAGGATTCGGCGGTGTCCAGCATCGACAGATACGCGTGACACTGGGCGAGACGCTCCGCGTCGGCAGAGAACATCTTGCGGCTCAACGAGGCTGCGCCCAGTGCCTCGTGCTCGTTGCTTTGACCGGTGTGAGTCGCCCAGTAGAGGTCGCCTTCCGTGCGCAGCAGTCGCAGATAGTGCTTATTGAGTTCGTCAAAGAACGCGCGAGCGTTTTGCATGTGAGAGGTCTTGGCTAGAACGTCTTAAAGAGGAGACAGCACGCTTTATTTCGCGGCCCAGCGAACCAGCCGCGCATGACGATGGCGAAACAGGAACTTGAGCACGCCGAGCATACCGCGCCGCCACATCGGTATCTTTGTACCGGGCCAACGCAATTCGAAGGTCAGCCGGTCATGCACCTCGCACCCTCCGCCTGCGTCGCGAACAGTCCGTTCGTGTACCCATGTGCGGATACCCAGCATGCGCGACGTTTCCTTGAACCGGTAATCCGGTCCCACGTCCACTTCGGCTAGCGTCAGGTCGTCGAAATCCACCGGGAGCCAACCGAAAGCGAGCAGCCAGCTTCGGCCAAGGTACTGACCGCACGGCACCTGATCGATAGTCTTACCGCGCAATCCGGACGGCGTGGTCATGCGCAACCAGGGGAACAATTCGTCGTTGATGCCTTCCGGTGTCGTCACGCGGCGCCACACGTCGAGTGCGTTGAGTGGCAGCGTCGACTTCTGTTCGAACGTCAATTTCATTTTATTTGTCTGGCAATGGCGTTAGACGAGATCAGGCCGTCGAATTCAGTCGCGCCGACGGTACGCGTCTCTCAGGAAAACCGGAAGATCCGTCACGGGCGGCGACACGCTCATCTGCTTCAAGCTATCCACCACAAAACCACGATGATAGGAGTTGTGGTTGATCACGTGCAGCAGCATCTCCATTCGAGTCATCGCGCCCGCGCCACCGTCCAGAAAGCTGAACTCGACCACTTCGCCCAGCACGTCGGCAGGCGTCGCGTCCGCCAGCGCGACGCACCAGGCGTCGACCTCCTGCTGACTGCGCGACAGTTCTTCAAAAGCAATTTGAGGCGCCATGTTGCGTGCGGTGAATCCATGCGGTCGCCCTTCCAGATGCGCCTGAAAGATCAGGCCGACCGCGCAGCAGTGCCCCAACGTACGCTCAATCGATCCGAACGTGGTGGCCCGCTTCTCCGTTGCCGTGCCTTCGGGCAGCGCCGCCACGGCGTCGTAGATCAGGCGATTGGCCCACTGGTTGTACTGAGCAAACATCGCGATCGGATCCGGATTCATCGATACATCCTGGTAAGAAGCAAGGAAATCGTGGCCTTGCGGGGTTCGTTTGACCACGATTCTGCCCTTACCCGGCTAAGCCCGCTGTCACTGCCGAGCCAATCTTTATCGACTTTCAGCCACGGCGTTCGCACGCTTCGCAAATACGATTACCGCGAAATAAGTTTTCTCATCGACGGCGCGCGATGCAGCGCAAAGTTCTGCCGCTCATAGAATGGAACCGCATCCGGATGCGCGTCGAGAAACACGGCCGTCATTTCGCGCGCCTGTGCATCGGCTTCGGCATAGTCCATCAACGCGCGGCCGGCGCCGCTGCCTCGTGCGTTGGCGTCGACAACCAGGTCGTCGATATGCAAGTGAGCACCGCGTGCGAGCGTATGAACCGGCCGCATGCCCATAACGCCGATCAGCATGTCCCCTTCAAATGCGCCAACGAGTTCATAGCCGGTATGCGCCTGGCGGCGTGCCCGTTGCAGGAACTCCGCTTCATCCAGCGCGCGCAACTGGGCGATGACGGGAAACGCGCGCGGCCATTCAGTCGGGGTAAGGCGTCGGACATTGACTCCGGTGCGGCCACTTGCGGACATAGCGTCAATCCATTCCGTTTGAAGAGTCCCTATTCTTGCATAAGGCGTCCAGTCCGAAAAACGCGGCAAGCTCGTCGGCGATGATTTGTGGTTGCTCTTCGGGAAGAAAGTGGCCGCAGTGGCTAATCGTGCAGCCCTGAACGTCGACGAAAAACTCGCGCAACGGGGTCGCCATGTCGGCAATAGATCCTTGATCGGAACCGAGCGCTAATAAAGGCGTCGGCAACTTGCCGTTAGCGCTCAACTCGCCGTTCTGCCGCGCGGATAGCGATGCCGCGCGATAGTAAGCCAGACCCGCCCGCAAGCTGCCGTCTTTTACGAAAATACGCAGATACTCGTCGAGGTCCGCGTCGGAAAACGCATCCGGATTCGCGGTCTTTCGACGCAGAAACCAGTCGAGATATTCCCGCTCGCGGCCCGCAATCAGCGTCTCAGGCAAGTCAGGAATCATGTGAAACGAAAAATGCCAGGTCCGCCACGCGCGATCCGGCGCCGTGGGGAGTGCAGCGGGCAAGGTAATGCCCGGAATGCCCGCATCCAGCAACGCGAGCCGGCGAATCTCACTGCCGAATAGCGCCGCATACGGATAAGCGACCCATGCGCCCACATCGTGAGCGGCGAGCGAGTACTGGCCAATGCCGAGTTGCTGAAGAAAACGATGCACCTGCTGGGCCAGCGTCTGCGTGTCATAGCCGTCTGTCGGTCGGTCGGAATCGCCCTGCCCTGGAAGATCCAGTGCAACGATCTGGCAGACCGGTGCGAGCAGCGACATCACTTTGCGCCATGCAAACCAGCTCTCGGGAAAGCCTGCCAGCAGCACGACGACATCGCCGTTTGGCTTGCCACCGCGCACATAGTGCAACCGGATGCCGTTAACCGTCTCGTACCGATGCTCGAATCCGGCTAAACCGTCAACCGGTCTCGACGGCGGCGCAGCATTGACGAGTTTTGATCTGACGGGTGAAGCCGCAAATGAATCCGTTGTCACCATAGGAACACCTTGATTTACGCTGTCCGGAAAGCTTTCCGATCAGTACTCGATTAAGAAAACAAATAGGAAACATTCATTTCCTATTTGACCCAAAAAAAAGCCTCCGAGTATCCCAAGGAGGCAGTCAGCTTGTGCTAATGCAACAGGCGCATTGCCTGGTCGGCGGCGGCCATCATTTGCGCGCGGGTTCGCCCTGCTTTGCCCACGATTCTGAATCCTTGCGTCACACTCAGCAGCAAGCGCGCGGTCGACGCAACCTCAACGGTCGAAGGAATCGAGCCGTCTTTGTGACCTGACCGGATCAGATCCGCCAACAGCTTTTCCGTACGCTGCAAAGCCGCGGTGATACGACCGGCCACCTCACTATCGAAGGTCGCAAGGTCGGTGGCACTGCCCACGACCAGACACCCTCGCTCGCCTTCGACTCCATGAGCCGACTCGGCATAGAAATGCAGAACCGCGAGGACCTTATCCCGACCGGACCCCGCGGCGTTGATCGAACGTTGCAAGCTCGCCTGACGAATCTCCATGTAGCGTTCGAGTGCGGCAAGAAACACCGCGCGCTTATCGGCAAACGCCTTGTAGATGCTGCCGGCCGTCAGGTTCATCGCGGCGCCCAGTTCGCCGAGCGACGTCGCGTGAAATCCCCGTTCGCGGAAAATCCTGATAGCGCCGTCCAGCGCCATGTCCATATCGAATTCACGAGGACGGCCAGGACTACGAGGGGTTCTCGGTGCATGAGTGTGAGTCGTCATGGCGGCAGTATAGGAAATGAATATTTCCAAATCAAGCGATTTCTCAACACCCGCAGCCTGACAATCGGCCTAAACCCAACTGTTCCCTGGCAGCCACGCTCCGTGAAATCCCGCGGGAATACGCCTGGGCAGTCGCACGGTCGCGATCGGATCGCCGTCTATCTGCCGGCCATCGAGAATCACCACGTCGCTCGTATCGCTCGCCTGCCGGTAGACACATACGAGCAGCCAGCCGTCGTCTTCATTCGTCGCTCCGGGACGCGGCACGAATACGGGTTCGCTGTTCTGATCCCCTTCCGGCACTGCGTAGCGTTGCTGCGAGCCATGTTCCAGGTCATAACGCACGACGCCGCGCATGTCCGTATTGGTCGGTTGCTCGACCGCGTATAGAAACCGATAGGGCTGGCCGGTCCGCGTTTCGTTGATGCGGGGCAGTTCGATGCCAGCATCGTCGAGCGGTGTTTCAACGACGGTACCGCGATCGAGATCGATCACGTAACGCCACAGCACGCCGAGCGGGTTGTCGAGAAACCCCGCACCGCCGGGTGATACACGCAGGAACTCGGGATACCGGACGACATCCAGAACGACAGTCGTTGCGCCCACGTCGTAGGCATTCACCACATGCTGGATCAGACACGGCGTCACGTCGAACCAGCGCATCGCGCCGCCATGACGCGGCATCACTCCGATCCGCGCCTGACGATCGTCGTGCCAGCGCAAAGGCATCCGATAGCCGCGCGACAACATCGAAAAGTCGTACGCGACGTTGAGGTCGAACAGAATGCTGCGCGTCGCCGTGATCGCCATGTCGTGCATCATCGAAGGAGACCGGGATGGCAATTCGATTTCCATCTCGACTGTCGTGTTGCCGTGCGCATCGGTCACGCCGTAGCGCAGCCACGGTTTTTCCCAACCGGCGCGAAACGTCATCAGTTCGCCGGTTCGCGGATCGACTTTGGGATGCGCGGTCATGCCTTGCATCAGGCCCGGATGACAGCGGGCCGCGCCGAGCGTCGCGAGTCCAGCCGTGATGGCGAGCGGCGCGCCGCCTTCCGCGAGCGCCAGTATTTCACCGCCATGAACGAGCACGTTGACGTTCGGATTCGTATCGAGCACCGGCGACACGTCGGCGAAATCCCGCGCCTGTGCCCAGCGCTTCGTGCGCGCCCAGCGATTGCAATAGCGCAGGGCGCGCCCCTGCTGAAACGAAATGGCATGCAGCATGGCGGCTTCCGGCCACCACGACAGCACGTCGTTCCCCGCAAAGCGCCCGCTCAACGGATTGGGGCCGTTGCGCATCAGCACGCCGTTGAGTTCTGGCGGCAGCGTTCCTGCCACGGGCAAGTCGATGAGATCGACTTCATCGACAACCGGCGCCGTTGCGCCGGCGTTCAAGTCGAAATTGAATCCTGAATTGGTCACCACATTGACCTTAAAAAGAGCAATGCGTGATTTATACCCGGATAAATATAGACAGTCAATAACACCCGGATAAAATTAGACCGATGTCCTCCCGTCTTGACGCGACCCGCCCCGCCTTCTAGCATGGTCCGCTCTACAGAACGATCTTCTCCCATGCAAAACGAAGACTCAGAAAAAGGCGGCGGCGTCGCGGCGCTCGATCGCGCGTTCGCGATACTCGGCGCGTTCGAGTCGGGCGAGAAAGGCGTATCGCTCGCGGACCTGGCGCGCCGCACCGGCTACTACAAGAGCACGTTGTTGCGCCTGCTCGGTGCGCTCGATCATGGCGGCTTCGTGCGCAAGCTCGAAGACGGGCGCTATTCGATTGGCCCCGAACCGCTACGGCTCGCGCAGATCTATCAGGAGTCGTTTCATGTCCGCCATGTCGTCGAGCCGCTGCTCCAGCAACTCGCAATCGATTCGGGCGAGACGTCGTCGTTTTATGTGCGTCAGGGCAGCCACCGGATCGTGCTGCATCGTGTCGAGCCGGCGCGCGCGGTACGCGTATCGATTCGCGAAGGCGAGCGCTTTCCGATCGATCGCGGCGCGTCGGGCAAAGTGCTGCTCGCGTTTTCAAAGCCCTACAAGAAGGGTTTCGACGACGTGCGCGATCGGATGTGGGCGGTGTCGTACGGAGAGCGCGATCCGGACACCGCGTCGATTTCGGTGCCGGTGCTCGGATTGGGCGGGGAGCTGGTCGGCGCGCTGACCGTGTCGGGACCGCGGGAACGGATCGGCGCCGTGGAGTCGATGCGCGCCGCGTGCAAGCTACTGCTGAGCGCTTCGGCTCGCGTGAGCGCGGCGCTCGGCGGCGATCCGTCGATATTTGCCCATAGCCTCAAGCTCGCGGATCAGAACGATTTCGCAGCGCCGTAGTTATCGACAGTTGCAGGCAAGCAGTTGCCGGCAATCATCGGCCCGGGATTCACGCCGTCGCGCCTTGCAAGCGGAACACGTTGACCACATCGCGCAGCATTTGCGCCTGTTCCTGCATCGACTGCGCGGCGGCCGCGGCCTGCTCGACCATCGCGGCATTCTGCTGGGTCGTCTCGTCCATCTGCGCAATCGCAACGTTGACCTGCTCGATGCCGCGGCTCTGCTCTTCCGACGCCGCCGAAATCTCGCTGATGATATCGGTCACGCGCTTCACGGCATCGACCAGCGAATGCATCGTGCCGCCCGCTTTCTCGACGAGCGCCTTGCCGTCGTTGACGCGCTCCACCGAGTCCTCGATCAGGCTCTTGATCTCTTTCGCCGCGTCGGAACTGCGGCGCGCGAGATTGCGCACTTCGCCCGCCACCACCGCGAAACCGCGCCCTTCTTCGCCCGCGCGCGCCGCCTCGACGGCCGCATTCAACGCGAGAATATTGGTCTGAAACGCGATGCTTTCGATCACCGCGATGATGTCGACCACACGCGCCGAGCTCGTCGCGATGTTCTGCATGTTCGCGACGACCTCCTGCACGACATGGCCGCCGTCGCCGGCCAGCTTCGACGCGTTGCGCGCCATCTGGTTGGCCTGCACGGCATTGTCGGCGTTCTGCTTCACGGTCGCGGTGAGTTGCTCCATGCTGGCCGCGGTTTCGCCTAGCGAAGAGGCCTGCTGTTCGGTACGCGCCGACAGGTCGAGATTGCCGGCCGCGATTTCTTCGGCCGCTACCGTAATCGTTTCGGTGCCGCCGCGAATACGCCGGATCGTATCGGCGAGACGGTGCTGCATGCGCTGCATCGCGAACAGCATGCTTTGCTGATCGTCCTTGCCAATCGAAACCGTGCGCGACAGATCGCCGTCGGCGATGGTTTCCGCCACCTGCGCCGCGTAGGCCGGTTCACCGCCAAGACTGCGCTTCACATTGCGAATGATCAGCACGAGCGCGATCGTGCTGAAGCTGCCTGTCACAAGAATGGTGAGCAGATAACCCAGCAGCGCGTTGCGGAACGCCGTGTTGATGTCGTCCACGTAGACGCCTGAAATCAGATACCAGTCCCACGGTTCGAAGCGTTTGACGAAGCTGATCTTCGGCACGTGCTCTGTTTTGCCCGGCAGTCGCGCCATATAGTCGACGAAACCTTGCCCTTGAGCCTGAGCGACTTTGACCATGTCGACGAACAACAGCTTGCCGTCGGTATCCGCGTAATGGGTAACGTCTTTGTTGCGCAGATCCGCGAGCGTCGGATGCATGATGACGACCGGCGTCGCCGTCGTAATGATCATGTAACCATTGCCCGGATAGCGCATCACCGACAGGCGCGCCATGGCCTGCTGTTTCGCCTGATCCAGCGTGAGTTCGTGCTGGTCGGCCAACCTGGCGTAATCGGCCACGATGCCGTACGCGGATTCGACGACGTTCTGCACCGCCGCCTTGCGATCCGACAGCATGGTGCTGCGCGATTGCCACGCCGCCCAACCGCCTAGAAGCAGCAGACCGAGCCACGTGATCAACAAGGCCAGCCACAATTTCGTATTCAAGCTAAGTCGATTCACGCAGTTTTCTCCGTCGCCTGCTAGCGCAAGGTCATTCCCTGCGCCAAGCTCAACCCTGCTGGCATCGTGCGGAATGCGTCGACCGGCAGAGGGCTGTCGCTGTATAACGGCATCACCGCGCATAACCTGAATCAGGAAATGCCTGAAATTACGGCCCATTGCGCGGTATCGCTCGCTATCGGCAAGCTTTCGGAAAACACACCTTCAAACTCACTATGTGAGATTCAACCCGCCGTCCGACAGCAGAATCTCGCCCGTCAGGTAGTCCGACGCCACCAGCATGGCGACGGCCTGGGCGATGTCCTCGGGGCTGGCGGCTCGACGCATTGGCGCGCGTTCTTTCCAGAGTTGTTGCGCCTGTGTCCAGTCGGCCGTCAGCGGTGTATCGACGAGACCCGGCGCGACCGCGTTCACGCGAATCTCCGGACCCAATGAGAGCGCGAGCAAGCGGGTCATGTGGTTCAACGCGGCCTTACTCGCGGCATACGGAATCGAGGCGCCCTTGGGACGCACGCCGGCATGTGAACTCACATTCACCACGCAGCCGGCGCGACCGCGCTGAGCCGCCGCGCGCAATGCCGACTCCGCCTCGGCCACCAGCCGGAACGGCGCCACGACGTTGACTTCGTGCAGTTCCTGCCAGATGGCGGGCGTCGCGGCGGCCAGGTCCGCGTGCGGAATCACGCGGCTGATCCCCGCGTTGTTCACCAGGACGTCGAGCTGTCCCCAGGCGTCGATGGCTTGCCGGACGAGTCTCACTCTGTCGGCGTCGTGAGCCAGATCGGCCTGAACGTAGCGGGCGGATTCGAGCTCGTTCGCGAGAGCATGGCCCGCCTCCACCGAACCGCGCGAATGCACGACCACGGAGAAACCGTCTTGCGAGAGCCGTCGCGCAATGGCAGCGCCGATACCCGAGGTCGAGCCGGTGACAAGCGCAACGGGGCGTGGCGTTTTCATGGGAATCCCGTAGTTGGAGTTAGAGCTTTTTGCGCGAGTCGAAAAACAGAATGTCGCTTCAAACCAGATCTTTTCTCATGAACACGCGACTACTGCCGGCCGGCTCGCAGGGCACGTCGCCGAACACTCGCCAGCCATGCCGCAAGTAGAATTCCGGCGCCTGAAAGTTGATTGTATAAAGCACCGCGCCCCGGCAACCGCGCTCGATGGCCTCAGCTTCCGCTTCGGCCAGAATCCGGCTGCCCAGGCCTTCACCGCGCAGAGACGGCGGAATATAAAAGAGATCGACGAAGAGCAATCCCAACGAGGTTCTTCCCGTCAATCCACCGATTACCTTGCCGGTTTCAGGGTCCTTGATGAGCACGGCGATCGGACGAACGTCGTCGATACCGGTCTTCTGGATGTTGAATTCGTTGAGACTGCGAGAGATCGATTCGATGTCGCCGGATTGAGGCGAGTCAGTCAAGTGGATGGAATGCTTGGGCATGTCTGTACTTGTTGGCCGTTTCGAATGGGTGGGCGACTCACAAGCGGGCTATCCTCTCACATCATGCCGCGCGGCTGCGCATCCACTGATTGAGGCCCGCGCACAGAACGAGCAGCGAAGCGGTCACGAAAAATACCGGTTGCAGGCCGATGTGCGCGCCAATACTTCCGCCAATCAACGGCCCGACGACTTGCCCGGTGAATTGCGCCGATTGCAGATAGCCCAAGGTCGTGCCGGAGCTTTGTTCGTCGACCGAATGGCGCACCAGTTTCGCGATGGAAGGCAACAGGCCGGCGATCGTCATGCCCATGATTCCGCGCAGCGCGGCCAATTGCCACCAGTGCGTCACGAACGCTTGCGGCAACATGACCAGCGCCGTGGCGATCAGGCAGCCGATAATCACATTCCAGCTACCGACCCGGTCCGCGAGCGCCCCAAGCCGCGACGCGGTCAGCATGCTGCCGAACGCCGAGCACGCCATCACGATGCCGGCCACGCGCGCGAGATCCGCATGCGGCACACCCAAGCCGCCGATATACACCGTGATGATCGGTTCAATGGACATATTGGCGAGCAGGACCATCATCGCCGTGACGAGCAGCGCCGGTATCACCGCGCGATTCGGCTTCACGCCGGACTGTTCTTTCGCCACCGGTTTTGCTTTTGCGTCGACCGTGCTGTTGAAATTTTCGCGTACCAGCAAGATCGTCGCGACGGCCGCCACGGCGATCATCGCGCCGCCGACGAAGAACGTGCCGCGAATTCCCACCCACGTCGGCAGAAAGCCGCCCACCAGCGGCCCGATCAGATTGCCGGCCAATGCCCCCGTCGACAGCACACCGAGCGCCCAGCCGGCGCGCTCCCGCGGCACCTGGGTTCCGATCATGACGATCGATGCCGACGCGTACCCACCGATCAACCCGGCCGCGAGACGCAACACGACGAGCTCCGTCACGTTGTGGGCGAGGCCGATCAACGACATCACGACCGCCATGCCGATCGCCGCGCGCACCAGCATCGGCTTGCGGCCATAGCGACCGGCGAGACGCCCCCAAAGTGGCGCGGTGATCGCGGTGCCGAAAAACGTCGCGCCGAATGCCACGCCCGACCACTGGACGATCGCGCCCGGCGAATGGATGCCGAGCTGCTCGACGTACAGCGGCAGAAACGGCAGCAGCATGCTCAAGCTCACCAGCGTCGTGAACGACCCAAACACGCAGACCGCCAGATTGCGTTGCCAGTAGGCGCCGTTGCGCGCCGCGTAACTGTGGGGATCCGAATGCAACGACGCTGCGTTGAGGGCGTTGGCGGGGATGGACATGGCGTGTTTCCTCGAAATTGCCGGGATGCGCGGGCGGCGTGTCGGTCGAAGCCGTCCGCCTGCGGTGCTCCCAATGCCTAGAGCATACCCACGACCATCCATCTAAAAAAATGAATTTATCTGATCGGAATGATCCTTTTTGAGGATACTTGGATGGCTGCGCTGCGGCATGAAAATCGGCAGCGTCGATTGGCGTCGGCGCCGAACTTCCCGGGATTAAAACTGACCAATAGAAGGTCAGCGATGGAGAAGAGTTCGGTATGGCAAGTGTTCTGCTGGTAGATGACGATCTGGAAGCGTTGGCCGCATGGAGCGCCTGCTGCGCCGCTGACGGATATGAAGTCACGATGGCGAGCAACGGCCAGTTGGCGTTGGCCCGGTTCATCGATTTCCCTGTCGATATCGTGGTGGCCGACTGGCGCATGCCGGTCATGTCGGGCAGCGAACTGTGTCACCAACTGCGCACGCGGCCGAACATACCCGACGTCGCGTTCATCCTCGTTTCCGGTGAGCCGAGTCCGCCCGCCTTCGTCAGCTATGACGGTTTCCTGCGTAAGCCGGTGGATGGTCCCCTGCTGCTCGCGACCATGCGAAGGCTGATCGCCGACCACGCGTCCCATCGACAGCCGACGCCCAGCAGAGACAAGCCGGCCTGAAACACAGGCGCGCATTCCCAAGCATCTTCAATGCCCGCTTCGGCTGCACCGACAGGCATCCCGGCAATGTGACAGTGCCGCGGACTTGCTCACCTTGATAGCTACGTGCCCCAGGCAAGGTCTCTACATTACGTCGGGTCAATTCGGGCCACGGCGACTACAACGACGGCATCGCCGTGCTCAACTGGCCGATCGGCTAAGCTGCGCGGCGCTAGTGACGAAACGCGGCGCTGGCCGATGCTTTGCGGCATGGTCAGCGCCGCCATCGTTTTGAACGATGGCGATTGCTACCGCGTGGCTGGCAACGAACGACACGCGTCAGCTCGATTCAGGCGTCGCGCCGCTGTCGCCCAGCAAGACCTCCGTCACCGCGTCGGAAAACCGCCTCACCCGACCTTCGACGATGAGCCGCTCCGGATCCGCCGGATCCTGCTCCACGGGAGGCAGGCCATGAGCCTTCAGCGCGCGGGCACAGCCGATCCAATCCGGATTGTCCGACCCGCCCGGCTCGCCCAGCGAAGCCCAGGACAGCGTGCCGAGTACGTCGTCGCCATAGCCGTGGCGCTCTCGCCAGCTCGCTCCATGCGCGAGCAGAAAGGCGGTCAGCTCCGCGTCGCCGTGAAAGACGGCGTGGTTGAGCGCCGTTGCGTCCCAGTCTCCTCCGCGCGCCGCGATCGGCCAGCCGAGTTCGACCATGACCTTGACCGCTGCGCTGGATCCCCATGCCGCGGCGTCGGGCATTAACCGAAGCTGGTCGTCCGACAGCGAGCCCGGCAGCGTGGGATGGCGTGCCTGAATGCGGCGCGCCTCGGTCGCGTCGGCGCGGCCACAGGCGGCGATGAAGTCGTCATCGGCGGTGAGGTCTTCCTGCACGCCATGGGCGCGTAGCAACTCGGTGACCTCCGGTAGACCCACTTGCGTCGCCAGTCGGTAAGCACTGATGCCGGCGCCCGTTCGCGCCGTCGCATCGGCGCCGGCCGCCAGCAACGCGGCAATATGTCCGCGTGATCGGCGCACCGCGATCGCACGCAGCAGCGGCGTTCGCCAGGTGTGGGTGACGCCCGGTCCAGCCGGCTCGTTGGCGTCGCCGCCGTGAGCCAGCAGAAGTTCGAGCGCGGCCGGTTCCGGCATGTCGAGCGCGCGCCATATCGCATTCGTGCCGGCGACACGCGCGCCATGCTGAAGCAGCAGGCGCGTGCAGTCGGGATTTTCCAGCGAGTGATAGAGCGACTCACCGTCGTCGGGATCGGCGCCGGCCGTGAGAAGCATCTCGGTGAGAAGCGGATCGCGGAGCACGCCGGCCGCGCCGTAAAGGGCCGATAGGGGTTCCTTGTCGTCAGGCGTCGCGAGGGAAGCCGGTGGCAAGCGATTGCCGATGCGCTGGTTTGGATTAGCCCCAGTGCGCAAAAGATGCATTGCACATTCGCGTAATCCTGCGGCGAATTCCGGCAACCGTCCCAGGCATGAGTGAGTCACCGCGACGAGCGGCGGAAGCTTGAGCGCGCCGCCCGCGCGGTTGATCCAATCCGGATCGGCGGTTGTCGTCCGCGAGATCACGTCGAGACGTCCCATTGCGCAGGCCGCGTAGGGGTCGCTGGTGAGAAGGTCGGCGTGTTCCCGTAAGAGTTGGGCAGCGACGCGTGGCCGTGCCGCGTCGTAGCTGCCGGTCACGTCGCCGCCGTAGGCCAGGCTCAGCCAGCGGCGTATCAGCACGGCCTGTTCTTGATACGCGAAAGCGCTGGCCTCGACATACGCGGCAAGATCCGCCCAGGAAGAAAAACCATACTCGCGCGCGATACAGGACTGCGCATCGTGCAGGCGAAGCTGAAGCGCCAGCAGTTCTTTCTCCGTGCGGCGCGCGGCGGCGGGAAGATGAAGGACGAAGCGTGCGATCGCGGCGGGGTTACCGTTGCGGTAGAGCCGCAACAGCTCTTTCGCCTGCTTCTTCAAATGGTCAAGATTGGCCTTGGGAGGCAACGTGTTCATGACGGATCCTCGTGCATTGAATGGCCGAAGGTCCGCAATACCGCCAGCACAAAGGATGGTGAGATAGTTGAAGCGCTCCTACAGGTGGGTTCAACCCTTTCCGCGGACCCGGAAGCGGCCTGCACCGCTAGGCACGATGCTATGCGATGGGGTGAGGCGGCGTCAACCTGACGGGATTGGGTGAGTTCGACAGCGCCGCATAGATCGTCAACAATCCGCTATCCGCTGAACAATGCCTGTTGCGGTCGGCTCGAAATCACCGACGCTGGCGTCGAATTGCTTGTGTGTCGATATCAGGATCCACGTATGACCCGCTCCGAACGCCTCCTTAACCTCTTGCAACTGTTGCGGCGTTATCGACGCCCCGTGAGCGCTCAGGTATTGGCCGATGAACTCGGTGTGAGCATCCGCACGCTGTATCGGGACATCGCCAGTTTGCAAGCGCAAGGCGCGATGATCGAAGGAGAACCGGGCGTGGGCTATGTGATGAAACCGGGCTTCATGCTGCCGCCCATGATGTTCAGCTCGGAGGAACTCGACGCGCTGGTTCTTGGCATGCGCTGGGTCGCGGATCGCTGCGACAAGACGTTGTCGGCCGGCGCGCTGAGCACGCTGGCGAAGGTCGCCGCGGTACTGCCTACGGAACTGCGTCGCGAGTTGGAGGAGTCGTCGCTGCTAGTGGGCGCGCCGTTGAAAAGACCTGCCCACAAAGTCTCGACCGATCTTCTACGTGCCGCAGTCCGCGCAGAGCAAAAGCTCAATATCACTTATGTGGACGGCGCTGGCATTCACTCACAACGAGTAGTTTGGCCCTTTGCATTGGTCTATTTCGACCAGGCCCGAGTGTTGATGTGCTGGTGCGAGCTTCGGGCAGACTTTCGGAATTTCCGCTCGGACCGGATTTCGGCCGTCGAGCAAATCGAGGAGCGCTACCCGAAAAGACGATCGACGCTGCTTCGCGAATGGCGAAAGGCCAATGATGCGGCGAGCCGCACGATACTGCCAGAATCTGACAGTGTCGGCTATTAAGCTGAGCCTCCTTTCTTAGTCAGGAGCTCACCATGAAGTTCGCCTCTGTTCGTGTCGTCACCCAGAATTTCGAAGGGCTGATCGAGTTTTATCAAAGGCTTTCCGGTATCGAGGCCGTACGGCCGGCCGATGGATTTGCCGAAATGCGATTCGAAGGGGCAGTGCTTGCGATTTCGTCCGAGCATCTGATCCAGCGCTTTAATGCCGGTGCGGCCATTGCGGCTGCGAATCAGTCGGCGATTCTGGAATTCGAAGTGACGGACGTCGACGCCGTGTTCGAACGGATGAATGCGTTGGGGACACCCATTGTTATGCCGACGACGTTGATGCCCTGGGGAAATCGCTCGCTCCTGTTGCGTGACCCGGATGGGAATCTCGTCAATGTATTTTCTCGGGCTTAAGTGTTGGGTCGTCTCGGACCGCGGTGATCTTGCCTGTGTGGCCTTGGGCGCTTATCGCGGCCGTATCGGGAGCCGGGGGAGCGCGAACGTAGTGAATACATACTCACGGAAAAGGGCCTAGGCCTTAGGCCCCCTTTGCTTACGCTGATGGAGTGGGGGCAGCCGTCGCACTGGCGGTTGTCCCTCGTCGAACGATCTTCGGGACAACCGGTGAAGAATGTAAAGTCCCAACCGATACCTACCAGGAGTCTCGCAACAGATGCGGCCACTCCCGCAGCCAACGCTCGGTTTTCTCGGCGTACACATCTGGTATGGGCAGTCGCCTGTTCGGCTTCAAGCGTCCGTCAAAAAGGTTTCGCAAACCAAACGGCGAGTAAATCTCATAGACCTCTTCGTGGCGTCGAATACCCACTGCAACCGTCGCACATGGAAATCGATCGATCCCATCCGACGCACGGCTTACCGCACCGAACGGAATTCCAAATTTGTTCTGGTACCAGACCGGTACGCGAGCCTGGTTGCGAATTTGCACTTCGACGGGGATATCCGCAAACAGGCTCCGGGTTTTTGCAATCACGGCGTCTTCCGCCTCCCATGACGTGTCTGGGTCGTAGTAGAAGAGATCGTAGTCCCGGATGCCCGCGTGAACGTCACGACCGGAAGCCAGATTCCATATCGACTGTGCGATACAACCGGCGGTCAGCCACCAATCAGAAAACCCAAGCTGTGATGCTCGATCCAGAATCAGCTTGTTCCACTGATTCCTTTGTGCGAGTTGTACAAGATCGTACTCCAAGACGAACATCTAGCGCGGAACGTCACCAGGTGCGCCGTCATAGGAGGCGCGCGCGGCATGGATCTCGGAATAGCGACGGTCGGCCCAATCGATAAGGTTCGCCATCGGCTCCAGCAGGGTTTGGCCCAGCGGGGCCAGACGATATTCGACGCTCGGCGGCTTGGTTGGAAAGACGTGGCGGGTGATCAGTCCGTCGCGCTCCAGATCGCGCAGGGTCTGGGTCAGCATGCGCTTGGAGATGTCGCGGATCGCGCGGCGAAGCTCGCTGAAGCGATGCGGTCGCGTCGCGAGGGTCATGATCATGAGGATGCTCCACTTGTCGCCGATGCAGTCGAGCACGTCGCGCACGGGGCAATGTACGGGCTCTACCGACTGTGCGTCGTCCGACTGATATCGGCTGAATCGCTCGATCGCGCTCAATGCGGTGCTCATGCGGGTTCCCCTCGTCTCTCCAGGTAACAAAAAACTGCCTCCTTGCGGCGCAGGAACAAGGTCTCTACATTAGACCTGCCCTCAAGCATAGTCCATATAGGACCCGGAGAAAACGCGTCGCCTTCGGAATAAATGCGTCGCGCTCGGCCCTCCCGAGTGGCGCAACCGGTACCCGATGTAAATCGCACCCGGGCAGAGAGTTGAATTGGCGCGGTCGATGTGAACCGCGGCGCCAACATTAAGAAAGATCGAGGTTAAACATGAAGGTTCTTGTTTTAGGTGCAACGGGCGGAACGGGACGGCTTATCGTCAGCGACACCGTGGCGAAAGGCCATTCCGTCGTGGCGCTGGTTCGCTCGACGGCAGGCGCCAATCTGCCGGGAGCCGAATTGATTGAGGGCGATCCCCGCAACGAGATCACCCTCGAGCGCGTCCTGGACGGCTGTGATGCAGTCGTCAGCGCGTTGGGGACCGGCATGGGCCTTCGCAAGGTCAGCCTGCTGACTGAAGCGACACGCGCGCTGGTTTCGGCGATGACGCGCAGCGGCGTGCGCCGCCTGGTCTGCGTCTCCGCTCTGGGGGTCGGGGACAGCCGCGGCCACGGCGGCTTCGTGTTCGACCGGCTCTTCCAGCCCTTGCTGCTCAGCCACGCTTACAAGGACAAGCACCGTCAGGAAGCGGCGATCCGCGCCAGCTCACTCGATTGGGTCATCGTCCGGCCCGGCATGCTCACCGACGACCCAGCTCATGGCAACGTCAGGGCAGTCGTCGACCTCGCAGGCATCAATGGCGGCAAGATAGCTCGCGCCGATGTCGCCCGGTTCGTTGTCGACCAACTGACGAGCGATACCTGGTTGAGGCGAGCACCGGTCATTTTGTGGTGAAGCCCTCGCGGGCCTCTTCGCACTCACGGCTTTGTATTGCCATCCGTACACCTGAATCGATGCGAGAGCGGGTCGATTCCGTGATGGTGGCGACTCACTCATGCCACTACTCGGTCTCCTGGTAAGTTTGTCACGGAGTGCGGTTGTGTTTGTGATCGTTATTCGAGATCTGCGTCGATGCGTTCTATAAGACCATCAGAGTTAGTCCTGATCTTCAGAGTCCCGATCTCGTGACCAAAGTCGCCTGTGAAATCGAGGCGAGCAACGGCAGTGAAGTCGTCCAGTTGCTCGAGCGACAGAAGCCTGCTGGCCGTTTTATAGCCAACGAAGAACTGCTCGAAGTAACGGCGAATACCTTCGGTGCCAAGAAAGCTGTCGCCAACTGAAACGTCGTCGATAACTGCATCGGACGTGAAGAGAGCCACCGCGCCCTCAACGTCGAAGGAATTGGCGGTCTGGATGAATGTCGATACGAGCTTCTCCACGGGTTACTCCTCAGATGTCGGCCACGCCCATTCCGCGCCTGGCGCATTCGATTGCGATGCTGGCCCCAAGCCACGACTGCTTCCGGTCACGATGACAATCTTCATGCTTTTTCTCCTGTGTGTCTGGCGAGAATGAAGATACGGCTATCGACCACCGCGCACTCACCCGATCCTCCTCGAAGCTTGCCTATTTCTGCTTTTGCATTGCACGCCCGGATGGCCTCTGTTAGCGTCGGCCATGGAACAGCAACTGCAAGAACTGAGAGCACTGGCCTCCCGGGCCGAAAACCGGCGTACGGAAACCGGTATCCCGCGTGTCGCCATGGTCCAGGGTGAAATCCCGGAACACCTGCTCGCCGCCGTCTACGATCCCATGATCAACCTGATCCTGACGGGATCCAAGACGATGACGGTCGGCGACCGGATCTTTCACTATGACCCGGCGACCTACTTCGTCATGTCCGTGGATCTTCCGGCCGTCGGGTCCGTGCATCCGGCCATGACAGGCGAACCGTATCTTGCGGTCAGCCTGACTCTCGACCCCGCGATCATCGCGACGCTTATCCGCGACGTGCCGGTGGCGGTCTGTAGCACGCTGTTCGGTTCAGGATTCTCGGTTGCGCCCGTCAATGGCGAACTGCTCGACGCCTGGATTCGGATGCTCCGGCTGATCGAGCGACCGGACGAGATCGCGGTGCTCGCTCCCGCTTATGAGCGGGAGATTTTGTTCCGCGTGCTTCAGGGGCCGCTCGGCGGGATGCTATGGGACATTGCATCGCCGGACACGGCGCTTTCGCGTATTGGTGTCGCAATCGACTGGATACGTCGAAACTTTACCGAGCAGATCAGGGTGGAGGCGCTGGCCGGGATGGCGGCGCTAAGCGTTTCGGCATTCCATCGCCATTTCAAGGCGGTGACGGCATTGAGCCCGTTGCAGTATCAGAAGCGTATCCGCTTGTTGCACGCGCGCTCGCAACTGATCTCCGGTCAGGGAAGCGCGACGTCGATCGCATTCAGCGTCGGCTACGAAAGCCCGAACCAGTTCAGCCGGGAATATGCTCGGCTTTTCGGGCTACCGCCCTCCAGAGATCTTGCGAGAGCCACGCAGGAACTCCGGCGCGCATAGCAACCGCGCCAAAAATACGCCTCGCGCGGTCTTGATGGAAAGTAAGAAATGAGGAATTCTCGCTAAAAGTCCCTCACGGATCGCCTCCTGCCCGTTAGCCGGTGCCGACAGCACCCATCGAGGTGCACACGTCGACATACTGAACTAGACTTAATCACCAGCCGATGAACCCGCGCAATTCTGTAGAAGCGTTTCCCGAATCCTTACGTGCTTAAAGCGAAAGAAGTTTGGAGGGCGCATGCGATTTTTTATTGGATTGTTGACCGTTTGCCTCATTCAGGTGAGTGCGTTGGCGGATGAGGGCGAAGCGTTGACGCACGAGCAGGCACTTTCGATGGTTCCCGGCTCGACCATGAGTCGGATCGGCCAAAATGGTGGTCTTCGTGAATGGACCAACGGCGCGGATGGGACCGCGACAGTTAGCCGGCTTCCAGGTCCTGGTTCGAAACAGGGCGTGCGGAAAGCGGCGGCGCGCTGGTCGGTTTCCGATGACGGGCGATATTGTCTGGACGAAGACTGGTCTACGGGACAGGGGGGCCCGTTGCACTGGTGCTCCCGCATTACGCGCGACGCGGACGGGAAGTTGCAGCTGCTGCATTGATCGTGGTGCGGGGTAAACTCTCGCACCTGGATGGCAACATCCATCGGCCACCTACCGCAGCCCAGTCACGGCCGTTCGGGGTAGCCTCAAAGTTCGCCAGCAATCACCTGACGGAAACGGGCTAGACCGGGCATATTGTTGCCTTTTTTGGACCTTGAGCGGGGACGTCAAGGGCACTCAATACTGCAAGAAGATTACGTTGGCGGTGTGTCGGCACATTTAATCGCCAGCGCAGTGCGCCATAAGTGAGTGTCAGTAAATAGCTCGCGGATGCAACTCCGAAGATCGAATTAAACACGACGGTCGCTGACAATCCACTTTCGCTCGGCTCACCGCGTCCTAGATAGGCGAACAGAGAGAAAGCCAATGCGGCGAACGCGCCGAACACAAAGGCCTGCTTCCATCGGCTTCTTCCCCAAAAACGAGGGAGTCGCGGTAGGTAGTCAATCTGACTGTCCGGCATGGCCCCCCCGAGGGAGCCGGCCGCGAACGTTACGAAAACACGCTTGTCGGCAGGATTGCGAAGACCATAGACGAGATGTTGGCCAGACAACGCTTCTGACGCAATGGCGAGGCGTATGCTATCGCCCTCCGCAAGCGGTAACTCTACTTTACTGTAGTAGGGGATGAGATTTTCTGGCGTATATAGGACGACGGAGACTCCATTCACCTGAAATCGAAACGACCGCATTGTTCCGTGGTTAGAACTAGTTCCGTTCCAATCGGTTGTCACCGTAAAATTTGCACGCTCTAACTCGGTTACTTCCCCTTCTAGCTGGACGATCTGCGCGCGCCGCAACCGATCCTTGACGTCGTCTGAGAGCGTCTCCTCAATATCGTTTGGCGCTCCGGTTGAGGAAGAAGGATTTCGTGTTTTGCCTCGGTGTGCCATTCGCGCAGGGGAAAAGTAGAATTGACGAAGAATGCCACGGGCTCAAGCTCTGACGCAATCGCGAACATCGTGGTCGGTTTCGCCCAATACTAAGGTTTTGAGGTCGCAGTTGGTTTTCGACGTCGCTTCACATGGTCCGACCAAAATTATGAGGGCGATTGCAGACTTAATCATTTCGGTAATAGTTGTTGTCGAAAATGTCAGCTTCGCTTTGACTGCATTTCTTCGGCCAGCCGTCTTTGATGTCCGATGCGTGTGCGAGTCGCAATCCCTGGCTCACGGAGTGAGCATGAGCGCGCGCAAAGATTACAAAGATGGCCGAGTCCTTCAGTACGACGGACGGCCTAGCTACTAGGGCTCAACCCCCTGTCTCAATCGTTCGACAATTCGTAGCCTCACTACGCAAACCGGCGAACGCTCAGAGTTCAGGCGCTGCGTCCCATTTAGGTCTCGTTTCTTCGCTCCACTTGCGCGGATCTTGTTTGTGCATCTCTTCCATTTTTTGGGCGACATCCGGATGCTTATCCATGACGTGTTTCGTCATGACACTCACCATTTCGTCCCATGAATCGGCCGATAATTTTTGCTCACATTTGCCGCCGAGCTCTTTGCATGTCATGGTTTTCATTTGGACTCTCCTTCTAGATTCCAACGATCGGACGGCGGCGAGACGACCGCAGGCAGGCTGTGCCAGATGTGTTTCTGGCGCTAGCGACATCGCCGGAGGTGACATTTAATCTCGCAGCAATTACTGAACCGGCGATCGTCGGAATCTAGCGTGAGCGAACTTTCGTGGTGGCATTGAACGTGCGCATCTCATCTTTGAGCCAGGTGGACTGCGTGTCAGAGGCCAAGTTTTCGTTCGCTCATCCATTTCACGATCGCCGGATCGCGATGGGAGAAGAAGCTGCTCTTGCCCGTTTCCAATGTGGTGAGGAACTGCATGTCTTCTTCGGATAGTTCGAAGTCGAAGACGGCGAGGTTTTCCAGCATCCGTTCTTTCCGGACGGACTTCGCGAGAGCGACGATGCCGCGTTGAACCAGCCATCGCAGGACGACTTGTCCAACAGTTTTGCCATAGCGCTGAGCGATCGCTACAAGGTGCTCGTTCTGGAACAGGTTGTTCCGGCCTTCGGCGAAGGGTGCCCAAGCCTGCGGCTGCACGTCGATCTCACGCATGAAGTCGACGCTCTCAGCCTGCTGGTGGAAAGGGTTGACTTCGATCTGGTTGACGACGGGTTTCACTTCGTTAAATGCCGTGATGTCCATCAGACGATCCGGCTGAAAATTGCTCAGTCCGATCGCACGCAGCTTACCGGCGCGATGCGCCGCCTCCATCGCTCGCCACGCGCCGTGAACGTCCGAGAACGGCTGATGAATCAGAAACAGGTCGAGATAATCCGTGTCGAGCCGCTTCAATGACCTGTCAATGGCAATGCTGGCGCGCTCATAGCTTGCGTCTTCAACCCATAGCTTGCTGGTGACGAAGAGCTGGTCGCGCGATACACCGCAACGTTTGAGCCCTCGCCCCACCGCCTCCTCGTTTTTGTAGGATGCAGCCGTATCGATCAGGCGATAGCCTGCCTGCACCGCGTCCACGACGCAGCGTTCGCATTCCGCCTCATCAGCGATCTGGAAGACGCCATAACCGAGAATGGGCATCTTCATTCCGTTGTTCAGTGTCACTTCTTGCATGGTCGATTCTTTAAATTGATAGTCGATGGTGGTCAGCGCAGTGCTCAGGATGCCGGGGATACTTCGTGAGAGGACATCATCGTGTCAGCGACCGACGCGAGCCTTCAGGGCAGCCGGGTAGCGGTCGCCGTGAATTTCGACAGCACTGAGTGCTTGTGCAATAAGCTGAAGGTCAGACGCGGACAGTTCCACCGCTGCGGACCCCAAGTTCTCGTCCAGTCTGTGCAATTTGGTCGTACCGGGGATCGGGACGATCCAGGGCTTCTGGGCGAGCAACCATGCCAGTGCGATCTGAGCCGACGTGGCGCCTTTGCCCCTGGCGATCTCTCCAAGTGCGTCGACCAGCGCCTGATTAGCTTCAAGTGCCTCCGGCGTGAAACGCGGAACGATGCTGCGGAAGTCATCCTTGCCGAACGTCGCGGTCCTGTCGATCGCGCCCGTCAGGAAGCCCTTGCCCAGCGGGCTAAACGGAACGAAGCCGATGCCAAGCTCCTCCAGCGTGGGCAGGATTTTTTCTTCGGGTTCGCGCCACCACATCGAGTATTCGCTTTGGAGAGCCGTCACGGGCTGCACGGCATGCGCACGCCTGATGGTCTGCTCGCCGGCCTCCGATAGGCCGAAGTACTTCACCTTGCCCTCGGCGATGAGTGCCTTGACCGTCCCGGCCACGTCCTCGATCGGCACGTCAGGGTCGACGCGGTGCTGATACAGCAAGTCGATGACGTCGGTCTTCAGGCGCTTGAGCATGCCGTCGACTGACCACCGGATATGGTCCGGGCGGCTGTTGAGGATTTGCTGCTTTCCGTCATCGCCGAAAGTGAAGCCGAACTTCGTCGCGATTACCACTTGATCACGGACGGGCCCTAATGCTTCGCCGACCACTTCCTCATTGAGATACGGTCCGTAAACCTCGGCGGTGTCAAAGAAGGTCACACCGCGGTCGAACGCGGCGCGAATCAACTCCACGGCTTTGATTCGATCGGTGGCCGGGCCGTAGCCGTGGCTCAGCCCCATGCAACCGAGGCCAATCGCCGACACTTCCAGTCCCGATTGGCCGAGTTGTCTCTTGTTCACGATGTGCTCCTTGCAGTAGACGGCGAGCGCAATGGCCCGATGCGTATTACTTTAGGCGTCCGGGTTTCAAGCGAATAGTCGATTCCACCTTGCTCCAGTATCAAGCCAGGATTGATACTGGCACTCTGTGCGCCCGCGCTGTTTGCGCTTGGCAGGAGGATTGGACATGCCCATTAACGACTTCAAGGCCATCGCGACGTTTGCCAAAGCAGTTGAACTCGGCAGCATCCGGCAGGCGGCGCTAGCGCAAGGCGTCACGCCCCAGGCGGCCAGTCAGACCATCGCGCAGTTGGAGCAACATCTCGGCGTCCGCCTTTTGCATCGGACAACGCGCAGCCTCGCCCTGACCGAAGAAGGGCAACGTTTTCTGGAGAATACACAGCCGGCTCTGGCGGCACTCGACAGGGCTCTTGCCCAGGCGCGAGAGTCCAAGGAAGAAGTCGCTGGGCCGCTGCGCATCGTGGGCCCGAAATCATCGTTCGCCGCGATCCTCATGCCCTTGCTCGACGAGTTCTGTCGTGAGTACCCGGGAATTCAGCCGGATGTCCAACTCGATGACGGTATTGGAAATTGGGTACTAGATCGTGTCGATGTTGGCTTCAGGATAGGGGCATCGGCAAGCGAGGGCGTGATCGGTCGACAGCTATTCCCCATCCAGATGATCGTCTGCGCGGCGCCCGAATACCTTGAAACGCACGGAACGCCGTTGACGCTAGATGAACTGACGACGCACCGCTGCAGCGTGTTTCGGCATCCGGTCACCGGTAAGGTAGCCCCTTGGTACTTGACCGTTGATGGCAAACTGGAACATCGACAGATGTCTCCCGCGTTTGCCACCAACGACACCGAGCTAGAAATGCGGGCCGTGCTCGCCGGAAGGGTTATTGGTCAGCTCGCCGGTTTCTCCGCTGCATCCCATATCAGGGCGGGACGACTTGTGCCAGTCCTGTTACAGCATATGAGCACACACATCGGTTTGCATCTTTACTATGGGAACAGGACGGCTCAGCCCAAGCGAGTGCGAGCATTTCTCGATCTCGCCTTCGCTCGCTTGTATGACTGCAACGAATATGTACTCGCAGACAAAGAGCTTGTCCGGTTTGCGCAGCGACCGAAGCGGTCCAGCCGCACCGAATGACATGCAGGGTCCTTCACTTCCAGCAAGCGTGCGACCGATGAACAACGCCCAGTGCTGGATCTTGCATTCGGCTCGAAGTGACAGGCACTGACCTCGAACTTCGTCCAACCAAGGTCATGTCATGCACACGAGGATTCCGCGGCCTTGGCTAGCTCAGCCATCGCCTGCCTTGCCGAACGAAGTTTTTCGTCGCCCATGCGACTGGCGAGTTCCGCCTTGGCCAACTTCCACACCGGGAACGCATCGGCCATGAGTCGACGCCCGGATGCCGTCAGCGCTAGGCGCTTTCCGGCACGGCCACGTCCGCCTGTCGCACGGACCAGATCTCGGCTTTCCAGATTCTGAACATTTCGGCTGAGGGTCGTTGGATCGACCCCGGCTTTATCCGCAAGGTCGACGAGCGTCGTGCCCTCGGCTGCGCCGATCCCAACCAGAAGGCTGAATTGCTCGGCCGTCAGCCCGAGCGGCTTGAGGCAGGCGTTGTAGTATCGCGTGAGTGCACGCGCCGTTACACGAGCCTGGAAGCCCGGACACTCCGCTTCGACGCCCATCAAAGACTCTGGATCTAAACCGTTCATATCGACCTCGTTGACAATCTCAGTTTCCTATAATAATGTATATGCATTATTAGTGGAGGCACAATGCCAGCATACGTACACGTCAATCTACGCGTCATCGACTCCGCCAGGCAGGCCGCGCTCGCTCCGCGCTTTCAGGCGGCGCTAGAAGAGGCAGGCGGGCGGATTCTACATTTCGGTCCTGTTGCGCAGATTCTGGAGGGGGACGAGGCGCCGTTGCCTATGGCTGGCGTGTTTGAGTTTCCGACTCTCGCCCAGGCGCAAGCCTTCTACCATTCCGAGCGGTATGCGCCGATCAAGGCCGAACGTCAGGAAGCTCAGCAAGCCCGAATGTTCGTCGTCGAAACACACTCGTGAGTGGCCGCTTTCGGAAAGCGTGATGGCGAGGAATCGGGCGCACCGCCCTGCAGAAGGCTCCGTTCGGGCCAGAAACGGACGTTTCCTATGAGCGAAGCACTGACAGTACGACCTCGGGTTCGCAGCGCCCCCGGTAGTCAATGTCGACGTGAGACAAAGCGATGCGTCCATCGCTAGCGATCACAAAGGTCGCCGGAACCGGCAATGCCCAGCTTTCGTCGCCGTTGATGTCCGGCAGCGCTTTGTCGACCGAACGTAATGCCTGGCGTAGTTCTTCCGGAAGCGAATAGACAAGACCGAACGACTGGGCGACGCCATTGCCGGCGTCGCTCAGCACCGCAAAGTCGAGCGCATTGCGCTCGGCGGTGGAGAGTGACCCATCCGGCAACTGGGGCGAAATGGCAATCAGGTTGGCGCCGAGTTGCAATATCTCCGGCAGCACCTGTTGGTACGCTCTAAGTTGAATGTTGCAGTAAGGACACCACCCACCACGATAGAAGACCAGAACGGCAGGGCCCTTCTGAAGAACTTCCGCCAGCGAAACCGCCCTCCCCGATGCGCTCGGCAGCTCAAAATCAGGTGCGCGCTGTCCTGCGGCGAGGACGCCGTCCATCTGGAAGCTCGCTCTCAGTTCCTCCACCTTGGCGTTGTAAAGCGCAATCCGTTCGGCCGGTGCCGTACGCTCGTAGTCGGCGCGAAAAGCCACTAGCTCCTGCTTGAGTTCCATCTTTGTTGCTCCTTGAATATCATTCATTCCCTGGAGGAATGACGAAATGGACAGATTGATTGCGATGGAGACCTTCATCGGCGTGATCGAGGCCGGGTCGTTTTCCGCTGCTGCGCGCCGCCTGAACGTGGGTCAGCCGGCGGTATCGAAGTCGATTGCGCAACTGGAGGAAAGGCTCGGGGTGCGCTTGCTGCTGCGCTCGACACGCGGCCTCACGCCCACGGATGCCGGCCAGAAGTTTTACGAGCGGGCAAAGCGCGTCATCGAGGAAGCTGACGAGGCCGAGCTCGCCGTGCGTATCTCGGGCGCAAGTCTGTCGGGAAGACTGCGAGTGTGCGCTCCGGTGACGTTTGCACGCTTGCGCATTGTTCCGTCGATGAAGGCGTTTCTGGCCGCACACCCGGGTCTGACACTCGAAGTCGTGCTCGACGACCGCCATATCGACCTGCTCGAAGAGGGTATCGATGTCGCGCTGCGTATGGGCGCACTCGGCGACTCGAGCATGACCGCGCGCAAGATCGGGCAGAGTCGGCGGATCGTCGTCGGAACGCCCGCTTACTTTGAATTGGCTGGGACGCCGAACGTCCCGGCCGACCTCATTACGCACGAGGCGATTATTTACGAGCAACGCGGCGGCGGCGCGACATGGTCGTTCAAACGGGGCAGTTCGGAGACGGCGGTGGCAGTATCCGGCCGGATGCGCGTCACTGCTGCCGAAGGCGTCCGTGCGGCCGTGCTCGCCGACATGGGCGTGGCGATTGCATCCGAATGGATGTTTGCGCCGGAGCTCGCGAGCGGTGCGGTCAAGGCGGTGGTAGCCGACTGGACCTTGCCGCCGGTCGATCTGTGGGCCGTCTTTCCGACCGGTCGTATGGCCAGTGCGAAGGCGCGCGCGTTCGTCACCTTCGTTGAGGCGACCCTGGGATTGGCGGCCCCGACCACCTAGTGCGGCCGCGCGGCCTGCCTGTGCAATCCGCTCCACTGTCTCAGGATGCATTCACGCGAGACCGGCCTAAAGCCGCCAGCATATCGGCGGGTTCTGGCCGACGCGTGTAGTCGGGATTCACTTCCGAATACAGGATCGTGCCGTCCTGGCCGACCACGTAGCGCGCGGGCATCGGTAGCGTCCAGCTCGGATCGCCGTTCACCGCCGGCAGGTCGTTCTTCAGCGCCTTGTATAACTCGACCAGATAATCAGGCAACGCGAAACGCAAGCCGAACGCGGCAGCGACGTCGTTGCGAGCGTCGCTCAGAATGGCAAAGCTGAGCTTGTTCTGACGGACCGACTTGCGGCTATTCACCGGCGTCTGCGGCGAGATCGCGACCAGGCTTGCGCCTGCCGCCTGAAATTCCGGCAACGCTTCCTCGAGCGCCTGCAATTCCATGTTGCAGTACGGGCACCAGACGCCGCG